>DATDIE010000110.1:0-3352 GCA_036521235.1 Acidimicrobiales bacterium
AGATATACTAACCGGTCGGTACAATCCGCATCGTGGGTGCTGAGCCGCACGGTGTGCCCGCCCGTACGCTCGTCGCGCCCGCAACGGCTCGCTGCCGCGGAGACCAATGACATCCACCCAACTCCTATCCGAGACGACACGGGGCCACCCCGTTGCGCCGATCGACGTGCTCGTGGTTGGCGCGGGCATCACCGGGATCTATCAGCTCTACCGGGCGCGCGAAGCGGGCTTCTCCGCTCTGCTGCTCGAGGCCGGCGACGGCGTCGGCGGCACCTGGTACTGGAACCGATACCCGGGGGCGCGCTTCGACTCGGAGAGCTACACGTACGCCTACCTGTTCTCGCACGAGCTCTTCGACGAGTGGCAGTGGCAGGAGCACTTCGCCGAGCAGCCGGAGATAGAGCGCTATCTCAACCACGTGGTCGACCGGTTCGACCTCAGGCGCCACATGCGCTTCGGCGCCAGAGTCGCCGCGGCCGTGTGGGACGAGCGCTCCGGCTGCTGGGCGGTCACCGACGGCAACGGCAGCGAGGTCCGAGCCCGACACGTCGTGGCCGCGACAGGGGTTCTCTCGGTGCCGCACTTCCCCGTGGTACAAGGCCGTCAGGACTTCCGAGGCGAGTCGTACCACACGGGCTTGTGGCCGTCGGAAACGGTCGACTTCACAGGCAAGCGCGTCGCCGTCATCGGCACCGGGTCCAGCGGAGTGCAGATCATCCCTGTCATTGCGGCGAAAGCCGCTTCGTTGACCGTGTACCAGCGCTCCCCCAACTGGTGCACCCCGCTCAACAACGCGCTGATCACCGCCACAGAGCAGGCGCAACTCAGGGCTGACTTCGAGACCATTCGCCAGACGCTGAACACGTCGCCCAGCGGCTTCCTCCATCCGGCGAACGAGCGCGCCGCATTCGACGACTCGGAGGATGAGCGCAAGGCTTTCTTCGAAGAAATGTGGCAGAGCCGTGGGTTCTCCAAGCTCACCAGCAACTACAGCGACCTTCTCTTCGACCAGGCCGCGAACGACGCCTGGTGCGACTTCCTGGCCGCCAAGATCCGTGCCGTCGTCGACGATGCGGCCACCGCGGAAACGCTGATACCCAAGGACCACCGCTTCGGAGAGAAGCGCCCCCCGTTCGTGACCGCCTACTTCGAGGTCTACAACGAACCGCACGTGGACATCGTCGACCTCCGCGAGACGCCCATCGAGCGCGTGACCGAGACCGGCATTGCCACCACCGATGGCGTCCGGGAGTTCGACCTCATCGTCTGGGCAACGGGGTTCGACTTCGGGACGGGCGCGTTGCAGCGCATGGGTGTCGTGGGCCGCAACGGCATTGCGCTCGTCGACCACTGGGCCGACGGCCCGAAGACCTTCCTCGGGGTGCAGACCACGCTGTTCCCGAATCTCTTCTTTCCCGGTGGACCGCACGCGGCGGCCGGGAACAATCCTCGGTACAACGGCGACCAGGTGGACTTCGTGACCGAGATCCTCCTCCACCTGCGGGCGGTCGGCGACGATGTGGTTGAGGTGAAGCCAGAGGCCGAGGAGAAATGGACGGCCATGGTCGATCGCTGGGCGACGAAGGCCCCCTCCTTCGGCGAGAGCAGTTATTACTTCGGCACGAACATCCCCGGGAAGCCGCGCAAGTACCTGCTCAATTCCGCCGGTCGGCCGAAGCTCCTCGCCGAGATAGCCAAGGTCTACGAGTCGAACTACTCGGCGTTCCGGCTCGAGCGCGTGGCGGAGGCCGTGCCGTCCGGGGCCTCCTCCGACTGACTCCCGGACGGCATTCGGCGTCAGGTCTCGGCCTCCTCGCGACCCCGCTCCGCGAGCTCGCGGAACTCTTCGGGCACCCGGTCGCTGCCCGACAGCGCGTGCGCGGCATAGCCGACGGCGGCCCGGCCGAACCGGTCCCGGATCGCATCGACCGAGCGGTCTACCCCCCACCGGGCGGCTTCGCGGGCCGATCCCGGCCGGGGACTCGCGTTGCCCGGCCGATCGGTGAACGCCACAGGCAGCTCGAGCTGCAGTGAGTGTTCTGGCTGCAAGTTGGAGACCGAGACCGCGAGCAGCGTGATGTCGCGCTCCCCTTCGTTGTCGACGATGGCCACGTGGGCAAGCCTCTGGGCCACCTCTGCCAGGGTGAGCGTCGTCGAGATGGCAATGGGCAGCGTGACAGAGCGGGTTACCGAGCGCAGATGGGGGAAGCGGACCCTGACGGTGACCGTCCGACCGGCCACGTGCGCTTCCCGCAGGCGGCCGGCGACCCGATCGGCCAGATAGCCGAGCGTTTCGCGAACGAGTTCAGTGGTCGCGGCGCGCCGACCGAGTGCGGCCTGTGCCCCCATGGACTTGGATCGGGCCGGTCTCTGGACGGCGCGCTCGTCGACGTTGACCGAGAGCGCGGCCAGCTTTGACCCGACGGCCTCGCCGAGCAGCCCCGCCAGGATGGGGCTGCCGGTCCTGGCCAATTGACCGATGGTGTGGATCCCCGCTTCGTTGAGTCGCCGTTCCGTCGTTGCCCCGACGCCCCAGATCAGCCTGATGGGAAGCGGGTCGAGAAAGTCCCGCTCGGCGGCCGGGTCCACCACGACCAGACCGTCCGGCTTCGCCACCTGCGACGCCACCTTGGCCAAGTGCTTGGTGCGGGCGACGCCCACCGACAGCGGAAGCCCGATCTCCTCACGCACGCGTCGCCTGATGGCAGTCGCAATGTCCGCCGGCGCGCCGAAGAGCCGCAGGGCGCCGGCGACGTCGAGGAAGGCCTCGTCAATGGAGACCCGCTCGACTCTGGGCGTGAAGTCGTGGAACACCGACACGACATCGTCGCCGAACCGCTGGTAGCGACCGAAATGACCGCCGACGAACAGGAGGTCACCGCAGAGCTGACGGGCCCGCCACCCTGGCATGCCGCCGCGGACCCCGTAGCTCCTGGCTTCGTACGATGCGGCGAGCACCACGCTGCCCCCGACGGCGATGGGGCGGTTGCGGAGCGAAGGGTCCAAGAGTTGCTCGACCGACGCATAGAACGCGTCCAGGTCGGCATGCAGGATGGTCGCCTGTTGCCTCGGCCCTTTCACAGTGAGGCAACTTAGTCGAACGTCTGTTCGCTTTCTCTGGGAGGCCGGACTCCATCCCATTCCTCCTGTTCGATGTGCGTCTCCCCTGTTCGGTGGCCGCCGGGACCCAACGGCCTTCGGTGAACCGAGTCACGCTGGCAGGGCGTCGCCCGGGATCCTGGCGCAGACGTACACCTCACAGAGGAGCATCCCGGCCTTGACACAAGGGTCCTCGGGCCTGATGGATTCGGCCTCCGTCGGCGTCGCCTTCACGATGACGACCCCTGCCAGC
>DATDIE010000111.1:0-3831 GCA_036521235.1 Acidimicrobiales bacterium
GCGCCCATCGCCTCGCCCGCTCGTACCGCAACAACCTTCCCCATGCGCTGCGCGAACGGGCGGCCGTGGCCGGCATGCAAGGGCACACCGCCCGGGCCGCACGGTTGTTCGCCGCCAGTCTGCGAGCCGGCGAGTCCCAAGGGGCTGCCTACGAAGCCGCCCTCACGCGCGAGGCGATGGCGCGACTCGCCGTCACCCAGGGCCGCTCCCCCGGGCGCTCCGAGCTGACCGACGTCGAAGTCGAGCGGATCAGCCTCGAGCCCCGCGAACCGCACGAGCAGCCGACCACGTACTCGCTGGCCGACCGGTTCGAGCAGCTGCTCGACGTCGGACGCCGCATCGGCGCGGCGGTGTCACCCGCGGCCGTGTACCAGGAGGTGCATCAGGCGGCGTTACTCATGTTGCGGGGCGACCACTGCAACGTGGTGGGCGTGGGTGACACCAGTGAGCCGCTGATCAGCGACTCCGGGAGCATGGTGCCCGACATCAGCCCTGTCCTGATGCGTCAGGCGATCGCGCGAATGGCACCCGTCGTCTCGAGCTCCGTCGGCGAGACCGACGAGTCGGACAGCATGCTCTTGGCCGACCTGCGGTCGATCCTCTGCGCGCCCATCGTCTCGGAGGGGCGGGTCGTCGCCTGCTTCAACGTGACCCACCACCGCCTCGACGACCTCTTCGGCGACGTCGAGGTCCAACTGGCCGAGTTCATCGCGACGCTCGCCGGAGCCGCGCTCGAGCGCGTGGCGGGGAGCGAGGCCCACTTCCGTTCCCTCGCCCAGAACTCCTCCGACGTCACGACGGTGGTCGACCGTACGGGCAGCATCACCTATCAGAGCTCGTCGGTGGAGCAGGTGTTCGGGTTCGCCCCCGACGAAATGATGGGCCGTCACCTTGCGTCCTGGCTCCATCCGGAGGACGCGGCGCAACTGCTCGCTTACCTCGATCCCGACGCGCACGACGAGCCCGGGAGCGGCTTCGTGCAGGCACGGATGCGGCACCGCGACGGGTCGTGGCGGGTCGGGGAGTCGGCCGTACGGAGCCTTTTCGACGACCCCAGTGTGGAGGGCCTCGTCCTCAACACCCGCGACGCCAGCGAGCGCGTGGCGCTCGAGGCCGAGCTGCGCGAACGGGCCTCCCACGACCCCCTGACCGGCCTGGCGAACCGATCGCTCTTCGTCGAACGGGTCGAGGAGGCCTTCGCCCGGCGCCTCCGGCACGGTCAGTCGCTGGCGGTGATCTTCCTCGATCTCGACGACTTCAAGTCGATCAACGACACGCTGGGCCACGGGGTAGGCGACCAACTGCTTGAGCTCACGAGCACCCGCCTCGAGCAGTGCGTGCGGCCGGGCGACACGGTGGCGCGGTGGGGCGGGGACGAGTTCGCCCTGCTCCTCGAGAACGCCGACACGGCGGACGTGGAAGTCATCGTGCGGCGCATCATCGCCGTCCTCGGGCACCCGTATCGCATCAACGACCAGGAGATCCTGTCCCGGGCCAGTGTGGGTGTGGCCGTCGCAGCGGACGGCGAGACCGCGGAAGACGTGCTGTTCGGGGCCGATGTCGCCATGTACGTGGCCAAGTCGCGCGGCAAGTCGCGGTACCAGTTCTTCGAGGCCGAGATGCGCGACGCCGCCATCGAACGGTCCGCGTTGCGGACCGACCTCGAATGGGCGCTCCAGCGCGGCGAGCTGTCCGTGGTGTACCAGCCGATCTTCGAATTGTCCGACGGCTCGCTGCGTGGATTCGAGGCTCTGCTGCGGTGGCGCCACCCGAGCCGGGGCAACCTGGCGCCCGACCAATGGATCAGGCTCGCCGAAGGAAGCGGGATGATCATCGCCATCGGCCGCTGGGTGTTGCGGAACGCCTGCCAGCAGGTGGCGGAATGGCGGCGCACGAACGGCCTCGACCTCTTCGTCGCGGTCAACGTCTCGGCCCGGCAACTCCAGGATCCGGGGTTCGTCGACGAGATCGCTGCGGCCCTCCGCGAGGCTCAGCTGCGGCCCGGGGCACTCGTCCTGGAGATCACCGAGAGCGTTACGGCCGACGACCCCGAGGCGGCGATCGCGCAACTCGAATTGCTCCGCACCCTCGGCGTCGAGCTCTCCATCGACGACTTCGGGACCGGGTACTCCTCGCTCAGCTACCTCCGCCGCTATCCCGTCCAGCACCTGAAGGTCGACCGGTCCTTCATCTCCGAAGTGGTGACCAATCCCGAGGACCACGCCATCGTCTCCAGCGTGATCAACCTGGCCCATTCGCTGGACCTCCACGTCATTGCGGAGGGTGTCGAGGACGCCGAACAGCTCGACGAGCTGCGGGGGATGGGATGTGACCAGGCGCAGGGCTTCTACTGGCGCGTGCCTTCTCCCGTCGACGAGATCTCGGCGTGGCTGTCCGCCGCGCCGTCGTCGGGGTGACGGCCGTGCCGGTGCCCCGGGGGACCGTCTTCAACGTCCAGCCCGGCCGCTCGGCCGTGCTCGTGAAGGCCCGCTCGAACATCGGGCCCATCTCCTTTGCCACCAGCCGGGTGCGGGGGAAGATCTCGGCGGGGCTGGACAGCAATGCCATCGACCTGGACGTGCCCGTCACGGCGGAGCTCGTTGTGTCGCTCCGCGAGCTCACTTCGGGAAACACGCTCTACGACACCGAGCTCAAGCGGCGCATCGACGTCCGGCGCTTTCCCGACGCAACGCTGCAGCTCGAGCAGGTCGCCCGGGCCGATGAGCCGAACCGGTTCGTCGTCTCGGGACGGATCGAGCTGCACGCGGTCGTGCGTCCGCTGAGCGGCGTCATCGCCGTCGAACGCCTCGAGCGCGACAAGATGGTCATTCGCGGCCAGCACACGCTCGACATCCGGGAGTTCGACCTCGACGTGCCGCCGCTCCTCGCGTTGAAGATTTACCCCGACGTCTCGGTGGAGATGCAACTCGAGGCCCGGGCATGATTGACCGAAACGGTCGAGAGGAGGGAGTGGCGTGGGACTGGTCCTGGCGTTCATCGTCGGCTACGTCATCGGGGCGCGTGACGGGAGTCAGGGGCTCGACGAGGTGATCGACGCGGCCAAAGCGGTCGCGGCATCACAGGAATTCGAAGACCTCGTCCTGGTGCTGCGCGCCCATGCCGGGCACGTGCTCCAAGAGGTGGGGCGTCGCCTCGATCCGGCTTCGGAAGTTTCTCCCTGAGCACGATCACCGGGCGGCCCCGCTACATCGTGCCGTGGGGCGCTACAGCGACCGAATCTTGAGATAGCGCGCCAAGCCGGGCAGCGAGCGCAACGCCAGCACGGTGGCGCCGACGATCATGACCCATCGGATCAGCCGGAACACGCGGTGACCTCAGCTGTTGGCGAGGCGGTTCGACCGGTCAGCGCGCGCCAGCACGTCCTCGGCGGACTCGCTGTCCTCGGCCAGGGCAAGGCCGAGCGTGGCACGCAGACGGACCGACTGGCCCCCGACGACTACGGGCTCGTCGAACGTGTGCTGGAGCCGGCGCGTGAGCGGGCCGACCGACTGCTCGTCGTTGACGGCGAGCACCACGACGAGCTCGCTCCCTCCGACGCGACCGACGGTGTCCTCGGTCCGCAACACGGAGGTCAGACGGTTCGCCATCTCGCACAGGACCGTGTTACCGAGCGTGTAACCGAGGTCCGCGTTGATTTCACCGAGGTTGTCGAGGTCGATGTGGCACACGACGACCTCACCGCCGTGGCGCCGGCGTCGGGCCAGCGCCTGGGTCAGGCGGTCGAGCAGCAGGAGCTGGTTGGCCAGACCTGTGTGGGGGTCCGCCATCGACAGCTGCCACAGCTGGTCGTACTTCCCCGCCCGCGGGGTA
>DATDIE010000112.1:0-6766 GCA_036521235.1 Acidimicrobiales bacterium
ACCGAGGTTCACCAGACCTTGCACGATCGCGGTCCCACGCCCGTCAGCCGAATCGAGCGCCGCGATGAATTGGCGGTCGATCTTCATCCCGCTGATCGGGAGGTCCTTGAGCCATGAGAGGTTCGAGTAACCCGCCCCGAAGTCGTCCAGCGCGAGGGCGATGCCTAGGCTCCGCAGGTGCTTCATTATCCCCTTGGCCGCGCCCACGTCGAGCAACGCCTCTTCGAGGATCTCGAAACCGAGCGCGTCGGGCGACACTTCGTACTTCGTCAGCAGGTCTACGACCAGCTCGGGGAATGTGGGGTCGGCGAGCTGCTTCGGCGAGACGTTGACCCACAGCCGGAACCGTTCGGGAAGGCGTCCCGCCTCCATCCAGCCGGCCAGGTCGGTCAGCGCCCTTTCAAGCACCCACGCGCCGATCGGCACGATCAAGCCGCATTCCTCCGCGATGGGCAAGAAGTGCTCCGGCAGCATCAACCCGTGTCCGGGCCGGTCCCAACGCAGGAGCGCCTCAGCCCCTATGACCGCATCGGCCCGGGTGTCCACCACCTTCTGGTAGAGCAGGGACAAGCCTCCGGCGGCGAGGGCGACCGGGAGCCCCCGCTCCACCTCGAAGCGCTCCCGCACCTGTGCGCGCATCTCGTTGTCGAACAGCTCCCAGCGGCTCCGCCCGGCCTCCTTGGCTCGGTACATGGCGGTGTCCGCGTTGCGGAGCAGCGACTCGGAGGTCATCCGGCGCGGCCCCGGCACCGTCACGGCGATTCCGATACTGGCGCTGGTGGCGTGCTCGAAGCCGTCGATCTCGATCGGCTCCACGAACGTCTCCAACAAGTGGTCGGCGAACACGCACGCATCGGAGGAGTCCCGGATGTCCGCGCAGATGATGACGAACTCGTCGCCCCCGAAGCGGGCGACGCTGTCCGATTTGCGGCACGAGTTGGAAAGTCGGCTGGCCACCTCCCGGAGCACCTGGTCCCCCACCTGGTGGCCGAAGAGGTCGTTCACCACTTTGAAGCGGTCGAGGTCGAGGAAGAACAGGGCGAGCGAGCGGCCCGTGCGATGGCTGATGGCCAAGCTCTGCTCTAGGCGGTCGTCGAGCAGAGCACGGTTCAACAGGCCCGTGAGCGGGTCGTACATGGCCTGGTAGGCGTTGATACGGGTCAGGCGGTCGACCAGGCTCCGGTTCTGGTTCAGGAGCCGCCGCCGGGTCAGCGCGTTGGCGACGCTGTGCAGCAACTGCTGGGGAGCGACCGGTTTGATCAGGTAGGCGTCCAACCGCCCGACGGCGTCGACGGCCGTGTCGAAGGTGGCGTAGCCGGTCAGCAGCAGCACGGGGAGCTCGGGGTCGTGCGCCTTGATCTGTTTGGCCAGGTCGATCCCGCTCCCGTCGGGCAGCTGGTAGTCGACGACGACGACCGCCGGCTCGTGGAGCAGGACGAGTTTCATCGCCTCGTCCACGCGTCCCGCCGTGACCGTCTCTATCTCGTCGAGGCCGAGCACGTCGACCAGGGTCTGGCGGACGTCTTCGTCATCGTCAACCAGCAGGACGACCTCGCGGGCCTCAGGCCCTGGCCCCTCCATCGCCGACGACGACACGGTCACGACCTGTCGTCGCTCGTTCCCATGGCCGCCGACACCTCATCGAGCAGGCGCCGCGGCGCCACCGGCTTCACCAGGTGCGAGAACACCTTGTGTCCGACGCTCCGCTCGTCCTCGCCCTCGAAGCGGAAGGCCGACATCAAGATCACGTGCGGCGGCGAGTCCAGCGCCTGGAGGACCTCGATCCCGTTCCGCCGCGGCATGCGGATGTCGAGCAGCAGCACCTCGACGTGGCCCGACTGCAATAGGTCGAGCGCCACCTGGCCGTCTTCCGCCTCGAGCACCGAGTAGCCGGCCGAGCGCAGGATCTCGGCGACGGTCGACCGGACGGGTTCTTCGTCGTCGACGACCAGCACGTCGGCCAGCAGGACGCCGTTCACGCCCGCACCTCCTGGGGCACCCTGGCGACGACCCCTGGCAGGACGACGGTCGCACGGACGCCACCCCCGGGCACGTTCGTGATGGCGACCTCTCCGTGGTGCGCCTGGACGAGGCGCTGCACGATGGCGAGACCGAGTCCGGTGCCGCTGGCCTTCGTCGTGAAGAAGGGTTCGAACACGTGGCCCATCGCCGTCTGCTCGACCCCCCGACCCGAATCCTCGACCACGACCGTCACGTCGTCGCCCTCCGACGACCCGCTGAGGAGCAACGTGCCACCCTCCGACATCGCTTGATACGCATTCGTGATCAGGTTCGTGAGGACCTCGGCCAACTGGCCACGGTCGCCGACGAGGTCGATCGAGCCGACGTCGACGACGACGCGCACGTCGTCGGGATGCGGCGTCGCCGTCAGTACCTCTTGGAAGAGGTCGCTCAGCACTATCTCCGACGTCTTCATCTCCCTCGGCCGGACGAAGGCGGTCAGATCGTCGGCCAGCGTGGCCGCCTTCGACGTCTCTCGTTCCGCCACCGAAAGGTACTTCTCGGTCATCGGCGACACGTCCTGGCCCAGGTCGTTTCGTACGATGAAGAGAGAGTTCGTCACGGCGGCCAGCGGGTTGCGGAGCTCGTGCCCGATGACCGACGCCATCTCCCCGACGGCGGTGAGGCGCTCGCTCCGGACAAGCGCGTCCTGAGTGTCCTGGAGCTCCTGCAACGATGTGTTCAGGTCGGCCGTCCGTTCCTCGACGAGGGACTGCGCGTACCGGTGCCGCCGTTGGACCACCTCGACCGTCATGGCGACGATCAGGGCGATGAAGAGCCCGAGGACCAAAAGGATGAGCGGCCCCGACGAGGCGAGGCCCGAGACGAACTGGGTGCGGGCGGTCGCTACCAGGTCCCAGTCCGAGGCGCCGACCTTGACCACCGCGTGGGCGGTCGACCCGGTCAACGGCAGCTGATGGGTCGACGTGACGAGCAGGTTCTGGGGATGGATGCCGCCGGGCCCGTAGAGGGCAACGTTGAGCTGGCTGAAGGCCGACGAGCCCAGCGCCGAGGCGATGTTGATATGCGGATTGATGGCGAACTGCTCGTAGACGTAGAGGTTGTCGACCACCTTGGTGGCGAACCGGGCGTAGCTCAGCTTTCCATTTGAGGTGACGGGCCCGGTCGTCACACCGCTCGTCGTCGACTCGGCCACTGTGGCGAGTGCCGGCCCGCTGAGCACCATGCCGTCGGAGAGGCCACCGCCCGTGGCGATCACCACCACGTAGTCGTTGCCCTTCTTCTGGATCAGGTTGACCGACAGCGGGCTCTTCGCCCCGGAAGGGTTCAGGCTCTGGAACGCACTCGGCGATCCGGCGGTGAGCTTGACCAGCGTGGCGTCCGTCGACACCCCCGACGTGAGCGCCGAGAATTCCGACGAGGCCGTTGCCCCCGCGTCGGTGGTCTGGCCCTCGAGCAGCGCCGTCTCTTGTTGGTCGACGCTGTGCTGGAGGAAGAAGTACCCGGCCACGGTGACGCCCACGAGCACGGCCGCGATCGCCAAGGAAATGAGCGAAGGGCGCCAGCGGGTCGTGTTCACTGTGGTCCTAGATGGCCCGGCGTGACCGGTGAGTGGCAGAGCGCTCCCGCGCCACGCGGCGCGCAACACCTTCGGCGGCTCGGGCCTGATTCATCTCGTACTCCCCCATCAAGACTGTCGCGGCTCCGGGCCGCTGGGTCTTCCCGCCGAAAAGTCTTGCACACCCGTTGCCCCAGGTCACCCCGCCATCCCTCTTATTTCGAACAAACGTTCGCTACGCCTAAGTTTGGCTCGGCGCAGGCCCGGGATCTCCCGAGCGCCCAAGCGTAGGGGCCAGGGTGTTCGTCTGCTTCTGAGAGCGGCAAGCCCCCGCCAGCCCGATCCGACAGGGGGGCGGACGTCCCGTCCTACCGCCTGCCAGCGGGCCCGGGGGCGGGACCGGATCCCGCCCAGGCGATGGCGCCGATCACCCGGCCACCCGTTCGAGCGACCAGTCAGAGCGAAGAAAGACCGCCGAGATTCGCCACCGTCTCCCTCTCGCTGGCGACCGGCTGGATATCCGGCGACTACGCGCCCACGTCAGCGATGCGGTGCGCGCGCTGCCCTGGCTCGTGGTCGAAGCGGCGCAGCGCCTGAACGAGAACTCGCCGATCGGCCGCCTTGAGGGACCCCAGCCGCGCCGAATAGGCCTGCGCCTGAGCCGAAAGAATCGCCTTGACCGCACTGCGGCCCTTGCGCGTCAGGTCGATGAGCGTTTCGCGTCGGTCCTGCGGGGCGCGCTCCCGGGTGATCAGCCCCAACGCCGCGAGCTGGTCGCAATAACGGGTCAATGTCGACGGGGCCAGCGAGAGGGCCTCGGAAATCGCCGACGCCCGCTGGACCCCCTGGGCGTAGAGAACCTCCATCACTTCGAATTCGGCACTCGCTACGTCCGGCAACACCGACTGCAACGCGTCGAAGAAAATGGAGTCGATCGTTCCGTGCGCCGACACGATCGCATCGACGACATCGTCCGTCGACGGAGCCGATTTGCGGTTAGCATCTGCACACATCAGGGTTGCGATCCTACCGCTCGCAGGATGTACACACGGTGCCGATGGCGCCGAGATGGCGTTCCGGGGCAGCGACGGAGGTGGCAGGGCAAAACGGGAGGCGGGCTGCAATCGTGGGTGCCGGCGTGTACATCAGGTTCCTTCCTTGGGTGGTCTTCTGTCTGGTCGACCGCAAGGGTGGCCTCGACATCCAGTGGGCCGCCTGGTCGGCACTGGCCACCGGTCTTGTCATCTTCTGTGTCCAAACACGGCGCCGACAAAACGACTTTTCGTACGCGGGCATCCTGTCCGTGTTCGCGGCGCTCCTGATCGTGCACGCCGCCTCTGGCCCGGCTACAGCAGCGTTTCTGGAGACCCACGGCCGGGCCTTTATGAGCATTGGCGTGGGCCTCGTGCTCCTCGTCTCGGTCCTGTCGGGCCATCCCGCCTGTGACACCGCGGCCCGCCGAGCGGTCCCACCCTGGGCCAGCCGTACCTTTGAGTTCCGTCAGCTTGTCCGCCGCACGGTGTTCGGCTGGGCGGCCGCGATGTTCTGCCTGGCCGGCCTCTTCGCCGGCGCCTCGACTACGACGAGCCCCGTGGGGAAGACGCTGTTTGGCTGGCTCGGGCCACTCGCCCTTTGCCTTGTCGTCGTGAACATCGACGCATGGTCCTGGCGCCAGTTCTCCGCGTCCATCGCGCTGGCGGACGATCGGAGTCGCTCATACGCGGCTGCAGGCGCACGGGTATCACGCTTCGACGCCCCGCTTCCAGAAAGCGACGAAGCCGAGCACGTCGCGACGGTCTATTCGCTTTCGTCGGCCTCATCGCTCGTCCGCGAGTTATAAGGACTTCAGAAAGTCGAGGCGGTCGTCACCTCGACTTTCCTCGCATCGGGTAGGGAGGACGGAGCGAACATCGTATTCATGCGGGCGCCGTTGGAGCCCTGCCAACCGCCCCGTCGCCATTGGATCCTCTCCAGGCGCGCTTCCCTCCCCGGTCCCTGACACCGACTAGGGGTTACCCCTAGGTGTTCTACCCACGGACCTTGTTGACGCGGAGAATCTGCAGATGAAGTGAGCCCCCGAGGCAATGTGGAGCTGTCTACACACCCACAAAGCCAGGAGGGCTCACATGCACCGTAACGCTCCACTCACCCCAGAAGGACGATTCCGCCTCTGTCGGCTGATCGAAGATGGCTGGACGGTGGCTTCAGCGGCCGAGTCCATGCGGATCTCGCGTCAGACGGCTCACAAGTGGTGGCGCCGCTACCAAATGGCGGGTTGGGCAGGCCTCGAGGACCGCTCCAGCCGACCGCGGCGTTGCCCGACCAAGACGCCGGCCAAGGTGGAACGCCGCGTGGTCGAACTCCGCCGGCGTCATCAGGTCAGCGCGGCGCGACTGGCTGAGCGGGCCGGGATCCCGGCCTCGACCCTCCATGAGATCTGGGCCCGCCACGGTGTGTCGAGGCTCTCTGACCTCGAACGCCGCACCGGGCGCGTCGTCCGTCGGATTGAAACAAGTCACCCCGGCGAGCTCGTCCACGTCGACGTGAAGAAGCAGGCCAAGATCCCTCCTGGTGGGGGGTGGAAGAAGAGTCCGACGGGTCACATCGGTCGGATCCGCAATGGCCACGCCGGCCGACCACGCCTGGGCTACGCCTACGTCCACTCGGCCGTCGACGCGCACTCCCGGCTGGCCTATTCCGAAGTCCTCGCCGACGAAAAAGCGGTCACTGCCATCGCTTTTTGGCGTCGAGCCAGGGCCTTCTTCACCTCCTACGGCATCACCGTCGAGCGGGTAATGACCGACAACGGCAAGTGCTACATCGCGAAGGCTTTCAGGGACGAGCTGGTGGCCGCCGCCATCGCCCACACCCGGACGAAGCCCTACTGCCCTCGCACCAATGGAAAGGTCGAGCGCTACAACCGGACCCTGCTCAACGAGTGGGCCTACGCCAGGCCCTACCGCTCAGAAGCCGCCCGAACCAGGGCCCTCGACAAGTGGCTGCACATGTACAACCATCACCGGCACCACACGGCTATCGGCGGCCCACCCGTCAGCCGCGTCAAGAACGTGGCTGGGCAGAACACCTAAGGCAACCTGTCTCGCACGGGCAACCCGATCGCAACCCGGGTACGGATCGGGCGTAGATCCTGTTCAGCGCGGCGCGATGTTCGCGACCTGATCCTCGAACTGTCACCATTGCTCAAGGGAGAGGCCCGTCCGCCCG
>DATDIE010000113.1:0-7963 GCA_036521235.1 Acidimicrobiales bacterium
AGCAGGCCCTCGCCGCCGCCGTGTGGGTTGCCGAAGTAGCGGAGGATCGGCACGTCGGGCACGTTGTTGGCGATGATCGGATAGACGTGGTCGGCCAGCCAGGGCCCGAACGTCAGGATGCCCCACAGGCCGATGACCACGCTCGGGATGCCCGCCAGGATCTCGACGGTCAGCCCGAGGGGGCGGGAGATCCAGCCGGGCATGCGCTCGGTGAGGGCGAAGGCGGCCCCGATCGAGAGCGGCAGTGCGATCACGATCGCGATGAGCGACGAGGCGATGGTGCCCCAGATGATCGCCAGCGCGCCGAACTGCGCCCCCGGACCGCCCCCGTAGCCCTGGTTCCCGTAGGTCCAGGTGCGTCCGTAGAGGAAGTACCAGCCGTTGTGGCCGACGACCGGGGCTGCCTTCACGGCGAGCACCGTGAGGGCGAAGACCAGTGCGGCGAGCGGGAGGATGACCGCGACCCAGGCCACGCTGCGCCAGCCCGTCTCCTCGTTGCGGCGAACGAAGTCGGCCGCCCGCCTGGGTAGTGGGGGCTTGCCGACCGACTCCGCCTGCGGTGTGGCGGGGATGTTCCCCGCCACACCGCCAACGGCAGTCATTACTGGATGGCCAGGACTTGCTTGATCGACTGCGCCTCGACCTTGGAGGGCAGCGCCTGGAAGTTCACCTGCGAGAGGTACTCCGAGGTGGAGCCGTCCTTCGGATTGATCGCCCATTCCAGGACCGAGCGGATGTTCTTGGCCGTCGTGGTGCTCGACTGGTGCGTCGAGACGATGGCGTACTCGTAGTTGATGATCGGGTAGCCGTTGTTCGCTGCGCCGTAGATCAGCGAGATCGTCCCGTTCGCCGGCGTCTTCTTGACGAAGTAGCTCGCCTCGGCCGCGATGGACGCTGCCGTCGGGACCTCGTACTGCCCCTTCGCGTTCTGCAGCTGGCCGTAGCCGAGACCGGCCTGGAGCGTCTGGGTCAGATAGCTGATGCCCACGTAGGCGATGCAGCCCGGCGTGGCCTTGCAGCCCGTCACCATGCCCGAGTTGCCGTTCTCACCCAGTGCTCCGGGAGCGTTCGGCCAGGGGACCGTGGTGTTGAAGCCGATCTTCGTGCCCCAGCCCGATGAGTCCGTCTTGGACAGGAATGTGGTGAAGAGGAACGTGTCACCCGAGGAGTCCGAGCGGTGCAGCGTGACGATCGGGATGTTCGGCAGTGTCACGCCCGGGTTGAGGCTGCTGATCTGCGAGGCGTTCCACTTGGTCACCGTGCCCTGGTAGATCTCCGAGAGGAGCTTGCCCGAGAGCTTGAGGTGCGACAGGACGCCCGGGACGTTGTACGCCACGATCTGCGCCGAGATGGCGAGCGGGATGTTCTTCAGGTCGGGGCTGGCCGAGACCTCGCTGGGCGAGAGATAGGCGTCGGAGGCTCCGATGTTGATGGTGCCGGTGGTGGCCTCGGAGATGCCGGTGCCCGACCCCGTACCAGCGGTCTGGATCGTCGTGCTCGGGTACTTGGTGCTGTACCCACCCGACCAGAGGTTGAAGAGGGGGTAGAGCAGGGTGCTGCCGGTCTCCGACACGGTTCCGCCGGACGGGGTCTCCACGCCGCTCGTCGGGAGCTTGGTGGCGGCTCCGGCGGCAGTGGTGCTGAGGACGACCGAGCTCAGCGCGAGGCTGGCGGCGAACACCGCAATCACTCCCCGCGACAATCGCGTCGTTCCCATCAATTTGCTCACAGGTTGTCTCCTTGTGTGGTGGTTAGTTGGTGTTGCCGGGTTGATCTGTTGGTCTGGATGTGTGTGGCCAAGAGCTGAGATAGGCACCGACGTCTCCCGGGGTCGCGCGCCTTGTCCGCTTGCTAACCCATCCGGCCCGTGACGTAACGCTCGGTGTCGGGATGCTGCGGCCGGTTGAAGAGGTCATCCGTCGCGCCGTGCTCGACCAGTGCGCCTTGGTAGAAGAACATCGTCTGATCCGAGATGCGCATGGCCTGCCCGAGGTTGTGCGTCACCACGATGAGGCTGAGCGCCGGCGTCAGCGTCTTGATCAGCGCCTCGATCGATTCGGTCGTGACCGGGTCCAGCGCCGACGTCGGCTCGTCGAGCAGCAGCACCTCGGGGCCCACGGCGAGCGCCCGCGCCAGGCAGAGCAGCTGCTGCTGGCCACCCGAGAGGCGGAAGGGGGAGTCGTTGAGGCGGTCCTTCACCATGTCCCACAGTCCGACCTCGGTCAGGCGCCGCTCGCAGACGACGTCGAGCTGCTTGCCCTTGGCGATGCGGTGCGCCTTCACGCCGGACACGACGTTGTCCTTGATCGACATCGGGAAGGGGTTGGGCCGCTGGAACAGCATCCCCACTCGCCGCCGGAGCATCAGGAGATCGACGTTCTGGCCCCACAGGCTCTCGTTGTCGAAGAGCACCTCGCCGGTGCGGGAGAAGCCGGGGACGCGGTCGTTCATTCGATTGAGCGTGCGCAGGAACGTGGACTTGCCCGAGCCGGTCGGACCGATCAGCGCGGTGATCGAGCCGCGCTTGAGCGACACGTTGATGTCGGCGAGCACGATCCGGCCCGAGAAGCCGAGGTTCAGCTTGACCGCTTCCATCACGTGCTCAGGTCGCGCCGCGTCCGGGTCCAGGGACTGCAGCGCTTCGTCGATCTTGCGCCGCTCACCGGTGGTCGTAACGGGATCGTTACGCGCTGCAGTTGTCTCTCCATCGGGCACTGCCTGGACCGTAGCGAGGCGAGGTGAACGCCTAGCAACAGGAACGCAATCTCAGAGTGAACAACGTCTTAAGAGATCGGCAAGCCCCTCGTGATCACGGCCCGTCGAGGGTCAGCCCGCGCCAAGTACGCCGGCCCCGCCGGCGCCGCCAGACACACGGTCGAGCGCCTCGCGGTGGGCAACCGTGATCGCAGCAACCACCCGGGGTGCCAGGGCCAGGGCGGCGACGTAGAACACGGCGGCCGGGATCGACAGCCCGAGCGCCACCCCAGCGGAGAAGAAGCCGGCGACGAAGGCGCCGAAGCCGAGCGACCCGCCGACCGCAAAGGCGAGCCACCACTGCAGCACCAACGGCCGATGCGGATGGCCCGGGGGCAGGCAATCGCGTAGCGCGAGGTAGGGGAACCAGTAATTGACCACCGGTACGAACCACGAGCCCACGCCCCAGGCGGGCGAGTAGTCGCTAGGGAACCCGAGGGCACGGGCCGCACTCGCTGCCCGGCGCTGCCAGACGAGGCTCACCACCAGCCCGGCAATGGCGATGAGCAGCAAGGCGAAGAACCACGGGCTGAACGTCCCGTTCGTGAACGTGGGTGTGGGGACGCCTCGCTGGGCGTCGTCGTAGGCGACCTTGAAGTCCTGTCCGAGCTGGAGCATCTGGGAGGACTGCATCCGCACCACCACCAGCACCAGGATCCCGGCGAGGGCGGGGACGCCGAGCGCGATACGCGCCGTGGGCGCAATCGCCAGTTCGCCCGCCACGAGCCCCGAGGTGTTGTAGGCGTGCAGCCGCTCGGACGCCGCGGACCACGGCGGCGCTCCGAGCGGCGGTCCCTGCGGCGGTGGCGGAGCCGTCCACGCCTGGGGCGACGGCGGGGGCTGTGGCACCACCACGGTGTCGGTCCACGCATAGCCGTCCCACCAGCGCTGACCGCTGCCGCCCGCCGGATCTGGGTACCACCCCGGCGGCGCGCCCGGGTAGCCGCTCTGCTCGCTCACCCCGCCATCCTGCCAAAGCCCCAGGCCGCTCGGATTCTCTTGGCCGCAGGCTTGGTGCCGCGCGCCGCTCCCCCAATAGCCTCGGAGCGTGCGGGTGTTCATCGCAGGCGGGACGGGGGCGATCGGGCGGCCCCTCGTTGCGGCCCTGGCCGCAGCCAATCACGACGTCGCGGTGTTCTCACGCCGCGCAGATCGGGTGGCCGCCCTTGGTGTGCCCGGCGTCGTCCCGGCGGTCGGCGACGCCTTCGACGCCGAGGCTCTGCTGGACGCGGTTCGATCGTTCGGGCCCGACGTCGTCATCAACCAGCTGACGAGCCTGCCCGTGTCCGCCAATCCGCTCGCCATGAAACGGGGCTTCGACGCCACGAGCCGGCTCCGCCGCGAGGTGTCGGGCACGCTGGTGCAGGCGGCCCGCGCCGCGGGGGCGCGCCGCATCGTGGCGCAGAGCATCTCCTTCGCCTACCGGCCCGGTCCGGGCGTCCGCACCGAGGCCGACCCGCTCTGGACCGACGCGAAAGGACAGATCGGCGCCCTTACCAACTCGGTGGCGACCCTCGAGTCGACCACGCAGGGTGACCCCGGCCTCGAGAGCGTCGTGCTCCGCTACGGATCGTTCTACGGCGCCGGCACCTACATCACTCCCGGAGGTCTCTATGCGACGATGCTCAAGCGACGCCTGTTGCCGATGCCGGGCCAGGGTGGCGGCGTCTTCGGCATGCTCCACATCGACGACGCGGCCTCGGCCACGGTGGCGGCACTCGACGGGCCGACCGGCGTCTTCAACGTGGTCGACGACGTGCCGGCACCGGCGTGCGAATGGATGCCTCTTGTCGCCGGCCTGATCGGGGCTCGGCCGCCGTGGCACGTGCCCGAGTCCCTCGTCCGCGTGGGCGCCGGGAGGTTCTTGGCCTACCTCATGTGCGATCAGCCGGCGGTCTCGAATCGTCGGGCCCGCACGGAGCTCGGTTGGGCGCCGCGCTACCCCGACTGGCACGACGGGCTCACCACCGTCTTCCCTGAGTCCTAGCCCGGCGGGCGACGCGCACTTCACCAGGCGCGGCAGAATCGCGCCCGTGCGGAAACTCCTGCCCTGGGCTCTGCTCGGCGTGCTTTGTGTGGGTGTCGCCGTCGCAGCCGTCGTGGGCCAGGTCCAGTCTCCGGCTGCCTCGTCGACGAACTGGCTCGCCAATCTGCTGGCGACGACGGCGGCGGCGGGATCGGCGCATCTCCGGATCTCCTCGGTGGCGCTGAGCACCGACCCGTTGGAGCGCTCGAGCAGCGTCGCGACGGGCGTGATCGACTTCACCACCGGCAACTTCCGCTTCAACCAGGTCAACCACGAGACCTCGTTCGCCTCGACCAACGGTGGCTCACCTCAGCCCGTTCCCTACAACTGGGGCGAGACGGAGATCGCCATCGGACGGTCCCTGTACGTGAAGGATTTCGTCACCCTGTCGAACGTCTCGTCGTCATTGCTGCCCACGACCTGGAACAAGTTCATCAACCCTCGCAACGTCCACCAGGCGTTCGGTCTCGACTCGGGGACAGCGGCGGAGAACGCGGTGTCCGGCTTGTCGGGCATCCTGCCGATCACGTCGACGCGCTCCTTGGGTCCGGCGACGGTGAAGGGCATCAACACGACGCGTTACGTGGTCACGTTCGGAGCGCCCGCGTTGTGCACGTCGGGGTCAGCGAGCCTCGTCCCGGCGCGTGGTACTGGATCCCGGGGGAGCATCGCGCGCGCGGCCAAGGCCTTCGAGCCGGACGTCGGGAGGACGACCCTGTGGGTCGATGGCCAGGGGCGGCTGGTGCAAGTACGCGCGTCGACCTTCGCCAGTGCCCAGGAGTTGAGGTCCGTGGGGACCTCCTACACGGCCTCGCAAACGAACGTGACGACGTTGACCTTTTCCGACTTCGGTGTTCCGGTCCGTATCATTGCGCCGGCGTTCAACGGGCCACGGCCCAGGGCCTTCAGTGTCGGAGGCCAGCCCTCGACCACATGCGTGCACTAGGACGTCGAGGGGACTCCTAATTCCCGACCGGTAGGCCCATCGCGGCGCCAACGGCCCCGACGACGCCCGCGCTGACGAGTACCAGAACGACGTTGCGCCGCAGCCCGACGATCAGCGCGAAGGCGCCGGCGAGGACGAAGACCTGCCACACGTGGGCGAGGGCCAGGGCGAGCGGGATGGCCGCGCCGGCGATGGCGCCGATGGCAGCCGGTCCGGCACCACCGAGGAAGGCCTGTGCCACGCGGTTGGTGCGCAGTGCCCCGAAGTGCCGCGCACCCACCAGGATGAAGACGAACGATGGGGAGAACGCGATCAGCGCCGCCAGCAGCGCACCGCCGACGCCGGCGGCGGCATAGCCCACGACCGACACCGTCTGCACGACAGGGCCGGGAGTGATCTGACCCAGGGCCACGCCGTTGAGGAATTGCGTATTGGTCATCCAGTGGTAGTGGTTGACCGCGTCCGCCTGCATGAGCGGGATGATCACGAAGCCGCCGCCGAAGGACAGCGCCCCGACCTTCAGGGCCACCCAGGACAGCGCGCCCAGTCCACCGGTCGCCACCACGCCGAGTGGCGTCACCACGAACGCATGCGGACCGCGCGACCAGCTGAGGCGACCGGACACGGCCACCTCCACGAGACCGCAGGCCAACAGGACGAGGACGAGATAGGTACCGACGGTGGCCGCCGCCACCCCGCCGGCCACCCCGTAGGCGACCCACCGCACTCGCCGGGCCCGCAGATCTCCGGTCCGACGCCAACTGGCGGGCATCAGCCCCAACGCTGCGTTGATCGCGACGGGTGCCACCGCCGCGCCGGCTCCGAGCGCCGCGCCCTTGATCCACGTCGGCGGGTTGGAAGCGAGGAAGATCGCGGCGAGCAGAACGATGAGCGCCAGCCCGGGGCAGATGAAGCACGCGCCACCGACCAACGCACCGGGCACGCCGCGCAAACGCCAGGCGCAAAAAATTGCGAGCTGCGTGGAGGCGGGGCCGGGAAGCAGGTTGGTCGCTGCGATGGCGTCCTCGAACTCGACTTCGTCGATCCACTGCTCGCGCTCGACGACCAGCCGGCGCAGCATTGCGATGTGGGTCGGAGGGCCACCGAAGCCGATGCACCCGATCCGGCCCCATTCGCGAGCGATTGTCGACAGCCGAACGTCGGGACGGGCGTCCGGACTCGGCTCGGGCGTCCGCTCGTCCGGCATTGCCTCATGTTGGCAAGTCTTTCGGAATGTCGATTGGATGGCCCGGAATTCCAACGCGGGTTTGGTGTTCCAACCGCGGTTTGCGCAATGGGTATTCACTGCATTGGAACCCCTGTCGCAGGACCTTTTGCTCTATTGACAGAGTTCCTGCAACAAAGTTGACTCGCCCAAGGCCGCTGCAAATCGCGCTCCGGCCAGGGGCTTTCGGTCCGACGTGCCGGGCGATTGGTTGAAAGGCGGTGGCCAGATGAGGCGGGGTGCAGGGCGGAGCCAAAGGGCGCAACGAACCGTTGGGGCAACTCGCGAGAAGTTCGGGGCGACGGGAAGTGCGCCCAGCGCGCGCTACCCGCGACGAGCCCTCCGCCGCATCGCCGCTGCCGGCGTCGTGTCGATAGGAGGACTCTCCGCGATCCTCCTGTCGGGTGTCAGCGTTCCCGGTACGAACCCGGCGGCGGCAGGCGCGGCGGTGCCACTGGTGAGCAATCAAAGCTTCACCTCGCCCGGTACGTACACCGTCACGCTGCCGAACTACTCCGTCACCATCGCGGCGCGTGCCGTGGGCGGCTCGGGTGCGTCAGGCGGTGGCTCGAGCTCCGCCGGTGGAAACGCGGGCATCGTCGACGACCCCAACGTGACGTTGAACCCCGGTACCGAGCTCAAGGTCTTCGTGGGCGCGCAAGGGGGCAATGGGTCTGATAACGGCAATTGTGCGGGCGGCGGCGGCGGCGGCGGGAACGAGGTCGGCAAAGGCGGCGGCCAAGGCGGACAGTGCTCTTTCGTGGAGGACATGTCGAACTCGACGTACCTCCTGATCGCCGCGGGCGGTGGCGGCAGCGGCGGTGAGGGCGGCGGAGGAGGCTCAGGGGCCGGCGGTGGCACCGGCGGCGCGACGACGAACGGTAATGGGTACGCGAGCGGCTTCGGCGGTCAGAGCGCGGGGGCGGGTGGCGGAGGCGCTGGGAGTCAGGAGGCGTCGCCTGCAAACGGAGGCGGGGGGAGCCCGGCTGGAACGGCGTCGGACGCCGGCGGA
>DATDIE010000114.1:0-5900 GCA_036521235.1 Acidimicrobiales bacterium
GAGATGCCGATCATGCCGACCTTGTGCCCGAGCACCCAGGGCTGATGCGCCACGGTCTCGATCACGTCGTAGCCGTCGAGGTTCTGCAACGGCTCGAAGTAGTCGAACGCGCCGCCCGAGCAGCCGGTGCCGCGCATGTTCACGTCGACCACCGCGAACCCCATGAGCTGGGCGAGGGTGGCGATCCCGCTCTGTGGCCCGGCCGGATCGGCGTACCCGTACCCGGAGTACTCGATCACCGTCGGGTACGGCGCGGCGTGGGAGCCGAGCGGGAGGCGGACGTCGATCGCCAGCTTGGTGCCGTCCCTGGTCGTCAGGTAGCCGTATCCGCTCTGCTGGAGCGACTGGCCGTAGACGCCCGGGTCCCAAGGGGCCGCCGCATCGGTATGGACGACCAGCGGACCCGACTCCTGACCGTTCGAATCGAGGCGCACGCGATACCCGCCGCCGGCGGGCACGTTCCGGAACAGCACGCCGCCCAGGGCGTCGGCCCGCAGCGTGGTGAGATCGTGGCCCGTCGATCCGAGCAACGAGGCCGACGCCGCGGCGGGCAGCCCGGTCGCGTAGACCTGGCGCGCGCTGCCGACAGCACTGAAGCCGGGGGTCGATGCCGCCGCGACCGCCGTCGGCAGCAGTGTCGTCGCCACCAGCCATCCGACGAGCAACGCCACCAGCGAGTGCGTGCCCGTCCGTGCCGCTGTCGGCACTCTTGCCATGACCAGTTCGCCCTCCCCAGTACGGCCCGTGGGATCGTGGGGGACACGTTACGTGACCGGCTTGCCGCTCACCTCGCGCCGGACGACGAGTTCGCCTCTGGTCGAGCCGTCAGTCCAGGAGCGACGCCAAGGGCGTGTACGTCAAGCCGTGCGCGTCGGCGACGGGCTTGTAGACGATGCGGCTACTCGCGACGTTGACGCCTTCGGCGAGGGGGTGGCTCGCCTGGACCGCATGCCGCCAACCCTGGTCCGCGATGCTCATCGTGTACGGCAGGGTCGCGTTGGCCAGCGCGTGCGTCGAGGTGTGCGGCACCGCGCCGGGCATGTTGGAAACGCAGTAGAAGACGCAGCCGTGGGCCTCGTACGTCGGGTTCGAGTGTGTCGTGGGATGGGTCGACTCGAAGCAGCCACCCTGGTCGACGGCGATGTCGACCAGGACCGACCCGGGACGCATGTGAGCGACGAGGGCGTCGGAGACGAGGTGCGGGGCCCGGGCGCCGACGACGAGCACCGCGCCGATGACGATGTCCGCCTCGAGACAGACCTCCTCGATCGCGTGCTGGGAGGAGGCGATGGTCTCGAGCTCGCCGCGGAAGTGATGGTCGACCTCGCGCAGTTTGTCGAGGTTGCGATCGAGGATGAACACCTCGGAGTGCAGGCCGACGGCGATGGTGGCGGCGGCGAAGCCGGCCACCCCGGCGCCCAGGATGACGACCCGGGCGGACTGGACCCCGGGCACGCCCGAGACGAGCACGCCCCGCCCCCCGCCGGGGCGCATGAGGTGGTGGGCCCCCATGAGCGGGGCCATCCGCCCGGCCACCTCGCTCATGGGCGCCAGCAGCGGGAGCGTGTTGTCGGGCTGACGGACGGTCTCGTACGCGATGGCCACGTTGCCGGCTGCGAGCAGGGCCTCGGTGCACTCGCGGGACGCGGCGAGGTGCAGGTACGTGAAGAGCGTCTGGTTCGGGCGGAGGCCAAGGCGGTGGTACTCCTCGGGCAGCGGCTCCTTCACCTTGCAGATCAGGTCGGCCCCGGCCCACAGCTCGTCGGCGTCGTCCATGATCGTGGCGCCCGTGCGCACGAACTCGGCGTCCCCCATGGACGAACCGTCGCCCGCCCCCTTCTGCACGAGGACGGTGTGCCCGGCGGAGGTGAGCTCGCGCACCCCGGCGGGGGTGACCGCCACCCGGTACTCGTCCTCCTTCACCTCGGTGGGGACGCCGACGATCATCGCTACTCCTCGATGTTGCTCATCACGTGCTTGATGCGCGTGTAGTCCTCGAACCCGTAGGCCGAGAGGTCCTTGCCGTACCCCGAACGCTTGAAGCCGCCGTGCGGCATCTCGGCCACGAGGGGGATGTGGGTGTTGATCCAGACGCAGCCGAAGTCGAGGTCCCGGGCCATGCGCATCGCCCGCCCGTGGTCACGCGTCCAGACCGACGACGCCAGGCCGTAGTCAACCCCGTTGGCCCACTCGAGCGCCTCGGACTCGTCGCTGAACTCCTGCACGGTGATCACCGGGCCGAAGATCTCCGACTGGATCATCTCGTCGTCCTGGCGGAGGCCGGCGACCACCGTCGGAGCGAAGCAGTAGCCGCGGTCGCCGACGTGACGGCCGCCGGTCTCGACCGACGCGTGCGCGGGGGCGCGTTCCAAGAAGCCCGCCACCCGCTCGAGCTGGCCGGCGTTGTTCAGCGGGCCGTAGTCCGCCCCCGTGTCGTCCGTGCCGCCGACGGTCGTGCCCTCGGCCTGCTCGACCAGTGCGGCCAGAAGGTCGCCGTGCACCCGCGGGCCGGCGAGCACCCGCGTGGCGGCGGTGCAGTCCTGCCCGGCGTTGAAGTACCCCGCCCCGGCGATGCCCTCGGCCGCGGCGCCCGGGTCGGCGTCGTCGAAGACGATGACCGGTGCCTTCCCGCCGAGCTCGAGGTGGACCCGCTTGAGCGTCGGCGCGGCGGCCGCGGCGACCTCCATGCCCGCGCGCACCGAACCGGTCACCGACACCATCGCCGGGGTCTCGTGGACGACGAGGGCGCGCCCGGTGTCGCGGTCACCGCACACGACGTTGAAGACGCCGGGCGGCAGGTGCTCGGCCATGATTTCGGCCATCAGCAGCGCCGTCACCGGCGTGGTGTCGGAGGGCTTCAGCACCATCGTGTTGCCGGCGGCCAACGCGGGCGCGAGCTTCCACACCGCCATCATCATCGGGTAGTTCCACGGGGTGACAGCGCCACACACGCCGAGCGGCTCGCGGCGGATGAAGGACGTGTGGCCCTCCATGTACTCGGCGGCCGCCAGCCCCTGGAGGTTGCGGGCGGCACCGGCAAAGAAGCGGATCTGGTCGATCATGGGAGGGATCTCCTCGTCCATGGTCAGCTGGAACGGCTTGCCCGTGTTCTCTGACTCGGCCCGGACGAGGTCCCAGGCCCTGGCTTCGAGCGCGTCGGCGATCCGGATGAGGGCGAGGCTGCGCTCGGAGGGCGTCGTGCGCCGCCACGCGGTGAAGGCCGCGGCTGCCGCCGCCAGGGCGTGGTCGACGTCGGCCGGCCCGGAGACGGGAGCCTCGGCGAACGCCTCGCCGGTCGAGGGGTCGATCAGGGGGGCGACTGGGCCGTCCTCGGCGTCGCGGTACGCACCCCCGACGAAGTTCTGCAACCTCCGCATGCCGCTCCCTTCCCACGTAGGCCGTGACTAACAGAATCACAGACGTCGTACTCCCAACAAGCGTTTTCGCAATATTGGGACCCCAATATGACGAATTCTGCTTGACTGGCCGAATAGAGGTGACACAATTCTGCGCATGGGGGATTCGGCGCTACACGAGACCGAAGTGAGGTGTGAGATGCCCGAGACCAACGGGCAGGGGGAAACGGACACGCCGAGCGACGCAGGAGTCGCGGCGGGCAGCCTCCTCGACGGTCCGAACCGGGCCATCATCGAGGCGCTCCAACGCGACGGGCGTCAGCCGTACGGGGCGATCGCCGAGGCGGTCGGGCTCTCGGAGGCCGCCGTCCGGCGGCGGGTCCAACGACTACGCGAGTCGGGGATCATGCAGATCGTCGCCGTGACGGATCCCCTTCAGCTCGGCTTCACCCGCCAGGCGATGATCGGGATCTCGGTGGAGGGCGATGTGCGCCGCGTGGCGGACAAGCTCAGCGCGCTCGCCGAAGTCGACTACGTGGTGATGTGCGCCGGCTCCTTCGACATCCTCATCGAGATTGTCTGCGAGGACGACGAAGGCCTGCTCCAGGTGCTGAACGACTCCGTGCGCTGCATCCCCGGAGTACGAGCCACCGAGACATTTTTGTACCTGAAGTTGGCCAAGCAGACGTACACGTGGGGCACGCGCTAAGCGGCGCGCCCGAGCGGAGGGATCATGAGCAGCACCAGCCCCGAGAACATGCACTTGAGCGAGCGCGCCCGCCGTCACCTCTGGATGCACTTCAGCCGCATGGCGGCCTACGAGGACCACGAGGTTCCCGTCATCGTGCGGGGCGAGGGTGCCTGGGTGTGGGACCAAAACGGAAAGCGCTATCTCGACGGGCTCGCCGGGCTGTTCACCTCCCAACTCGGGCACGGCCGCACGGAGCTCGCCGAGGCCGGCGCCAAGCAGGCCGAGACGCTGGCCTACTTCCCGTTGTGGACGTACGCGCACCCGCGGGCGGTGGAGCTGGCCGAGCGGCTGGCCGCGCTGACGCCCGGCGACCTCAACCGCGTGTTCTTCACCTCCGGCGGCTCTGAGGCCGTCGAGTCGGCGTGGAAGCTGGCGCGCCAGTACTTCCGGATGACGGGCGAGCCGCAGCGCACGAAGGTGATCAGCCGCAACATCGCCTACCACGGGACGTCGATGGGCGCGCTGTCCATCACCGGCATCCCGGCGCTGCGCACCCCGTTCGAGCCGTTGGTACCCGGCGCCATCAAGGTGCCCAACACGAACTTCTACCGGGCCGAGGTGTTCGCCGACGACGAGGTCGCGTTCGGGCGGTGGGCGGCCGACGAGATCGACCGGGCCATCGAGCGCGAGGGCTCCGACACGGTGGCGGCCGTCTACTTGGAACCCGTGCAGAACGCCGGCGGGTGCTTCCCGCCGCCGCCGGGCTACTTCGAGCGCGTGCGCGAGATCTGCGACCGCCACGGCGTCCTTCTCGTCTCCGACGAGGTCATCTGCGCCTTCGGGCGGCTCGGTCACTGGTTCGGCGCGCTGCGCTACGGCTACCAGCCCGACATCATCACGGTGGCGAAGGGCTTGACCTCGGGGTACGCGCCGCTGGGCGCAATGATCGCCTCGGATCGCCTCATGCAACCGTTCCTCGGTCCCGGCGCATCGTTCCTCCACGGCTTCACGTTCGCCGGGCACCCGGTGAGTTGCGCGGTGGCGCTGGCCAACCTCGATGTCTTCGAGGGCGAGCGGATCCTCCAGCACGTCCAGTCCACGGAGGAGTCCTTCCGTGCCGCGCTCGAGGGCCTGTACGACCTGCCGATCGTGGGCGACGTGCGAGGCGCCGGCTTCTTCTACGGCATCGAGCTCGTCAAGGACAAGGACACCCGGCTCTCCTTCGACGACGAGGAGTCGGAGCGGCTCCTGCGCGGGTTCCTCTCGGGCGCCCTGTTCGACGCCGGGCTGATCTGCCGGGCCGACGATCGCGGGGACCCGGTGATCCAGCTGGCGCCCCCGCTGATCTGTGGCCCCGACGAGATCGACTTCATGGCCTCGACGCTGCGCGAGGTGCTCGCCGAGGCGTGGCGCCGGATGTAGCGCCGGGTCGCGCCTCGGGCTACCAGCGGCTCTCGCTCTGGTGGGAAGCCGTCCCCGCTCCCCTGCCCCCGCGTCCCGCTTTGACCGAGGACCTCGTCGTCGACGTGTGCGTCGTCGGGGCCGGGTTCACGGGTCTGTGGGCCGCCCACTCGCTGGCGCTGGCCGACCCTTCGTTGCGCGTCGTCGTGGTGGAGCGCGAGGTGGCCGGGTTCGGCGCATCGGGCCGCAACGGTGGCTGGTGCTCGGCGCTGTTCTCGGCGTCCGACGCCGCGCTCGCCCGGCGCCACGGCCTCGACGCCATGCGTGCGATGCGCCGCGCCATGCAGGACACCGTCGACGTCGTCGGCGCCAGCGCCAAGAGCGAGGGCATCGACTGCCACTTCGAGAAGGGAGGGACCGTCGACCTCGTGCGCAGCGACGCGCAGAGGGAG
>DATDIE010000115.1:0-27505 GCA_036521235.1 Acidimicrobiales bacterium
CGGTGGGCGGCCCCGGTCGGATGCCAGGCACGAAGCCACCCTGCTTGCGGATCAGGTCCGCCTGCTGATGCGGATCGAACGCGACGTACACGTAGAAGAAGGTGAACATCACGATCAGGAGGAAGTAGGCCCCGATATAGACGAAGCTCGTCGGGGTCAGGCTGTTGCGCACGAAGTTCTGGAACCAGTTCCACGGCACGACGTTGGAGAGCAGCACCGGGATGTACAGCACGGAACTGGCGAAGATGATCGGGATCACGCCGGACTGGTTGACCTTGAGCGGGATGTACGTCGAGCTGCCGCCGTACATTCGGCGGCCCACCACACGTCTGGCGAAGGTGACCGGGATTCTTCGTTGGCCCTGGTCCATGAACACGATGACCACTAGTAGCAAGAGCGAGATGATGATGATGATCCCGAACTTGGTCTTGCCGCCCTCCTCGTAGATGGCCTTGAAGCCACTCGGGATGGCGGCCACCACGTTGGCGAAGATCAGGATCGACATGCCCTGCCCGATCCCGCGCTGGGTGATGAGCTCGGCCAGCCACATGACGAACGCCGTGCCCGCCGTGAGGATGAGCACCATGAACAGGGCCAGTGGCCAGTTGAACTTCGGGATCAGGTCGATGTTGATGCCGAGCAGCGCCGAGTCGTGCCCGTGGAAGGCGTACACGAGGCCGGACGACTGCATGACCGCCAGAGCGACCGTGAGGTAACGGGTCGTCTGGGTGATCTTCTTCTGGCCGACCGCACCCTGGTCCCGCCACTCTTCGAGCTTGGGGATGACGGTCGAGAGCAGCTGGATGATGATGGAGCTCGTGATGTAGGGCATGACGCCCAGCCCGAACACGGCCAGGCGCACGAGCGCGCCACCGCTGAAGAGGTTGAGGAAGCCCAGCACGCCCGAGGACGACGCCTGGCTTTCCAGCGTCTGCAGCTTGCCCCAGCTGACCCCGGGGATGGGGACGTTCGCGCCGATCTGGTAGAGGGCGATGACGGCGAGCGTGAAGATGACCTTGTTGCGAAGGTCGGGAACCCTGAAGATGTTGGCGAGCCGAGAGAGCATGCCCGTCCTCTCAGTACTGGCCCGGTGCGGTCACTAGCGGTTCATCAGGGCGTTGCCCGAAGCCGGCGGGCGCCCGTGAGCGAATGGCAACGGCACGCGTTCCACCGTGCCGCCGGCGCCGGTGATGGCCGCCTCGGCCGACTTCGAGAAGGCGTGCGCCGCCACGCGGACGGGTCGGCTCAGGGTGCCCTGCCCCAGGATCTTCACCAGCGCCTTCGGGCGCACCAGGCCGGCGTCGACCATCGTCTGCACGGTGACGTCGTCGGCCCCGAGGGCGTCGAGGGCGGCGAGGTTGACCGGGGTGTAGGCGACCCGGAAGGGGTTGGTGAACCCCTTCAGCTTGGGGATGCGCTGCATCAGGGGCAGCTGGCCACCCTCGAAGCCGACCGGCACGGTGTTGCGGGCCCTCTGGCCCTTGGTCCCGCGGCCGGCCGTCTTGTGGCCCTTGCCGCCGGTCCCGCGTCCGACGCGGCGCTTGGCCTTGGTCGCGCCCTTGGGCGGCGCCAGGTCATGGAGCTTCACTGCGACACCTCCTCGACAGCCACGAGGTGCGGCACCCGGGCGATCATGCCCCGGATCTCGGGCCGGTCCGGCAGCTCGTTGAACTGCCCGATGCCGCGCAGCCCCAGCGCCCGCAGCGTGCCGCGGTGCTTGGGCTTCGAACCGATGGCCGAGCGCGTCTTGGTCACCAACAGGTGGGCCCCGCTCGTCTCTTTCTTGGTCGTACGCGCGGCCACGGTCAGTTGGCCTCCGCCGCGAACAGGTCCGTCTCGCGTTTGCGCTCCCGGTAGGCGCGCAGCACGCCGCCGGGCGTCACCTCGTCGGCCGCTTTCCCCCGCAGCGCGGCCACCTCGTCGGGGCGCCGCAGCGCCTTGAGGCCCTCGATGGTGGCGTGCGCGACGTTGATGCCGTTGGACGAGCCGAGCGACTTGCACAGGATGTCGCGGATGCCCGCCATCTCGAGGATGTGGCGGGCTGCGCCGCCGGCGATGACGCCGGTCCCGGGCGCCGCCGGCTTGAGCAGGACGCGTCCCGCGCCGCTCTCGCCGATGATGGGGTGCACGATCGTGCTGCCGGCCAGGGGCACGTCGAAGAGGTTCTTGCGCGCCTCTTCGATCCCCTTCTGCACGGCGAGGCCCGCTTCCTTCGCCTTGCCGTAGCCAAGGCCGACCTTGCCGTTGCCGTCACCGACGACCATGAGCGCGGCGAAGGAGAACCGCCGGCCACCCTTGACGACCTTGGCGACGCGATTCACCTTGATGGTGCGCTCTTCGTACTGTGTCTCGGCCATGCTCAGAACTCCAGTCCCTCGGCCCGCGCCGCATCAGCCAGGACGGCGACACGACCGTGGTAGACGAAGCCCCCACGGTCGAAGACCGCCTTGGTGATCCCGGCCGCCTTGGCTCTGGTGCCAAGCAAGCGTCCGACCGACTCTGCGCCGCTCACGTTACCGCCACCACTCCGGCCCAAGGACGCGCGGAGGTCCTGCTCGACGGACGAGGCCGCAGCCAGGGTCCGGCCGGTGGCGTCGTCGATGAGCTGGGCGGAGATGTGCCGGTTGGACCGGAACACGGCCAGCCGGGGGCACTCGGCCGTCCCCCGCACCTTGGTGCGGACCCGGTCGTGGCGCCGGAGGCGCAGCCGGGTGCGGTCACTCGTGCGTGCCATTACTTGGCCGCCTTTCCTGCCTTGCGGAGCACTCGTTCGTTGGCGTAGCGCACACCCTTGCCCTTGTAGGGCTCGGGCTTGCGCAGTTTGCGGATGTCGGCGGCGACCTGGCCCACCTTCTCCTTGTCGATGCCCTTGACGATGATGCGCGTCGGTACGGGCACCTCGAAGGTGATGCCCTCGGGTGCGTCGACGACGACCGGGTGGGAGAAGCCGAGGGCCAGCTCGATCCCGTTCGAGCCGCGCGCCGTGGCGCGGTAGCCCACGCCGACGATCTCGAGCTCCTTGCTGAACCCGTCGGTCACGCCCGAGACCATGTTGGCCACGAGCGAGCGCGACAGCCCGTGCAGTGCACGGTGGTGCCGCTCGTCGTCGGGGCGGCTGACCACGAGGGTGTCGCCCTCCTGGGCGATCGTGATCGGCGCGGGCAACTGGCGCTCCAGGGTGCCCTGCGGTCCCTTCACGTTGACGTTCGGGCCGCTCAGCGTGACGGTGACGTTGGAAGGCACGGGGATGGGTGAACGTCCGACGCGCGACATCAGGCGTCCCCTTCCGGCATGGCGGCATAGAAGGCGCTACCAGACATGGCAGAGCACCTCCCCGCCCAGGTGCTTGCGGCGCGCCTCGACGTCGGTCACGAGTCCCTGACTGGTCGAGATGACGGCCACGCCCATGCCCCCGAGCACGCGCGGCATGCCGTCGGCCCGTGCGTAGATGCGCAGGCCCGGCTTGGAGACGCGCTTGATGCCGGCGATGGTGCGGGTGCGGTCGCCCGAGTACTTCATGGTGATCTCGAGCGTCGTGCCCGGCTTGCCCTGGTTGGGCTCGACCGTGTAGCCCGCGATGAAGCCCTCTCGCTCGAGGATGTCGGCCAAGGACACCTTGAGCTTGGAGCCCGGCATCTTGACCGTGTCGTGCTGGGCCGAGTTGGCGTTGCGGATGCGGGTCAGCATGTCCGCGATGGGGTCAGTCATGGTCATGGCGGCCTACCAGCTCGCCTTCGTGACGCCCGGTACCTCGCCCGCGTGCACCATGACGCGCAAGCAGATACGGCACAGCCCGAACTTGCGGTAGACGGCCTTCGGCCGTCCACACCGCTGGCAACGGGTATAGCCCCGCACCTTGAACTTGGGTGTGCGCCGCTGCTTCTCGATCAGTGCTTTCTTGGCCATGGTGCTACCGGGTCTCCTGTCGGAAGGGAAAGCCGAACGCAGACAGGAACGCCCGTCCTTCCTCGTTGGTGCGTGCGGTCGTGACGATGGTGATGTCCATGCCGCGGGTCGTGTCGATCTTGTCGTAGTCGATCTCGGGGAAAATGAGCTGCTCGGTCACGCCGAACGTGTAGTTGCCGCGGCCGTCGAACGACCGGGGCGACAGGCCGCGGAAGTCACGGATGCGCGGGATGGCGAGCGCGAGCAGCCGGTCGAAGAACTCCCAGGCGCGATCCCCGCGCAGGGTGGCCTTGACGCCGATGCTCTGACCCTCGCGGAGCTTGAAGCCGGCGATCGACTTCTTGGCCCGGGTGACCACCGGCTTCTGGCCGGTGATGATCTCGAGGTCGCGCTGGGCGCCTTCGATGAGCGACGCCTGCTGCGTGGCCCGGCCGACGCCCATGTTGATGACGATCTTCTCCAGGCGCGGCACTTCCATGATGTTGGCCAGGCCCAGCTCGGACTTGAGCTGCTCCCGCACCTCGGTCAGGTAGCGCTCCTTGAGCCGCGGGCGTGTGGGTGCGGTGGTGGTCGTCATACGTCCGACCCGCACTTCTTGCAGACGCGCACCTTCTCGCCGTCCTCGTCGAACCGGTAGCCGACGCGCGTCGGGCGGTCGCAGGTCTTGCAGACCAGCGCCACGGCCGAGATGTGCATGGGCATGAACTTGTCGATCACACCGCCCTGCTGGGTGGCGCGGGTGGGCTTGGAGTGGCGCTTGGCCACGTTGACGCCCTCGACGATCACGCGGTCGCGCTCGGGGATGGCACGGACCACATCGGCCTTCTTGCCTCTGTCCTTGCCCTGCAGGACGATCACTTCGTCACCCTTGTGGATTCGCATCACAACACCTCCGGAGCGAGCGAGACGATGCGCATGAACCGCTTGTCGCGCAGCTCACGGCCCACCGGGCCGAAGATGCGCGTGCCGCGTGGCTGCTGCTGGTCGTTGATGAGGACGGCTGCGTTCTCGTCGAAGCGGATGTAGCTGCCGTCGGGGCGCCGCTTCTCCTTCTTGGTCCGGACGACGACGCACTTCACGACGTCACCCTTCTTCACGGCGGCGCCGGGGATGGCGTCCTTCACCGTGGCGACGAACACGTCGCCGATGCTGGCGTAGCGGCGGCGCGAGCCACCGAGCACGCGGATGCACAGCACCTCGCGTGCGCCGGAGTTGTCGGCCACCCGCAGACGGGATTCCTGCTGGATCATCGGGCGCGCTCCACCACTTCGGTCAGGCGCCAGCGCTTGAGCTTCGACAGCGGACGGGTCTCCTGCACCCGGACCCTGTCCCCCACCTTCGCGGTGTCCGCCGCGTCGTGGACGTAGAGCTTCTTGGTGCGCTGCACCGTCTTGCCGTACTTGGGGTGGCGCACACGGTCGACGACCGCGACCACGACGGTCGAGCTCATGGCGTCGGAGACGACGATGCCCTCGCGCACCTTGCGACGGTTGGCCCGCGTGCCGTCGTCGGCCGGCTCCGGGGCGGGCGTAGCCGCCTTGGCGGGCACCGGCACCGCCGCCTCGACATCGTCGGCGGGCAGCTCCTTGGCCGCCTCCTCGCCAATGGCCTCGAGCGCCTTCTCGGCGTCGGCGGCCGCGGCGTTCGCCGTCTCGTCGCTGTCTGTCTTCTCTTCGGTCTCGTCGGCCATCAGGCCTCTTCCTCTTCGTCGTCTTCGTCGTCGATGTCCTCGCCGGCGAGCTCGTCCGCGAACCCGGCCTCCTCGGCCTGGGTCTCGGCCTCGGCGGCCTTGGCCCTGGCGGCGGCGCGCTCCTCGCGCTCGGCGTCCTCGGCCTCGACCTTGGCCAGCGCCGCCTCGTGCTCCGCGGCCGTCGGGGCCACGTAGGCGCCCTCGGCCTCGAGGATCTCGCGGGCGCGCAGGATGGTCAGCATCCGGGCCACCTCGCGGCGGACCTGGGGGACCCGGGCCGGGTTGTCCAGCTGGCCCGTGGCGAGCTGGAAGCGCAGGTTGAACAGCTCGCGGCGCGAGTCGCCCAGCCGGGCGGTCAGCTCGTCGCCGTCGAGCATGGCGAGGTCGTGGGCGGTGGGCATCAGACCGCCACCTCGGGGTGCCCGTGGGTGCCCGGGCGCACGACGAAGCGCGCCTTGAAGGGCAGCTTCTGGATGGCGCGCTCCATGGCGGCACGCGCCAGGGGCTCGTCGACACCGGCCAGCTCGAACAGGATGCGGCCGGGGTGCACCACGGCGACCCACAGCTCGGGGTTGCCCTTCCCCGAGCCCATGCGGGTCTCGGCCGGCTTCTGCGTGATCGGCTTGTCGGGGAAGACGCGGATCCAGACTTTGCCGCCGCGCTTCACGTGGCGGGTCATCGCAATACGAGCGGCCTCGATCTGCCGCGCCGTGAGCCACGCTGGCTCCAGCGCCTGGATCCCGAAGTCCCCGAAGGAGACCGACGTGCCGCCACGCGCGGCGCCACTCAGGCGACCACGCTGTGTCTTGCGGTGCTTGACCTTCTTCGGCATCAACATGTCAGTCCGACTCCTTGCGGAAGTGCGGGGCCTCGTGGTGCTCGTGGCGCGACTGGCGCTCCATCTCCTCGTCCTGTCGCAGCTGGCGCTCCAGGTCGTCGGGCTCCGTCGGCTGGGGCAGCAGGTCGCCGATGGGCTCCTCGAGCTCTTCGCCTTCCACCACCTCGCGGTCGAGGACCAGGTCGTCGTCGTCGTGCGCGCCGTTGGCCGCCTCGGTGCCCGCGACCTCGGCCTCGGCCTCGGCCGGGGTCTCGGCCAAAACCTCTGTCTCGATCTCCTCGTCGCCCGCGTCCTCGCCGGGCTCGAACGTCTCGGCGCGCTTGCGCCCACCGCCGGCGGTGATGAGGCGGCGAGGGCCGCTCTGGCCCGAGGTCTCACCGACGGCCATGGCGGCCTCGCGGGTGATCTTGTCCTCGATGGAGACCTTGTAGGGGAGGATGTCGCCCTTGTAGATCCAGACCTTCACGCCGACGCGTCCCGACGTGGTGCGCGCCTCGCGGAAGCCGTAGTCGATGTCCGCCCGCAGCGTGTGCAGCGGGACCCGGCCCTCGCGGTACTGCTCCTTGCGCGACATTTCCGAGCCACCGAGACGGCCCGAGCACTGCACCTTGATGCCCTGGGCCCCGGCCTTCTGGACCGTCTGGATGGCGCGCTTCATGGCGCGACGGAACGCGACCCGGCGCACGAGCTGGTCGCAGATGCCCTGCGCGATCAGCGCGGCGTCCAGCTCGGGTTGCTTGATCTCTTGGATGTTGAGCTGGATCCGGTTCTGCAGGCCGGTGATCTCCTCGAGGTGCTTCTTCAGGCGATCGGCCTCCGCACCGCGACGGCCGATCACGATGCCCGGGCGTGCCGTGTGGATGTCCACGCGCAGGCGGTCGCGGGTGCGCTCCACCTCGATCCGGCTGACCGCGGCCGCCTCGAGCTGCTTCATCAGGTAGTCGCGGATCTTCCAGTCCTCGACCACGAACTCGCGGTAGTGCCGCTCCTCGAACCAACGTGACTTCCAGTCGGTCGTGATGCCGAGGCGGAAGCCGTAGGGATTTACCTTCTGGCCCATTTACTCGTCCTTGCCCTTGTCGTCTGCGTCGTCCTCGGTCTCGTCGTCTGCGTCGTCCTCGGTCTCGTCGTCCGCGCTGGCCTCGGTGCTGTCGTCCGCCTCGCCCTCGGCCTCGTCCGTGGCCGTCGCCTCCGCTGCGGTGTCGTCGGTGACCGCTTCGGTGGTCACCGCGTCCTCGGCCTCGTCGTCCTCGACCTCGTCGGTCGTCGCCTGCTCGGCCTCGGCCTGCGCCTGGGCGGCCCGCCGGCGCGACAGCCGCCCCGAGAGGTCGGCCCGGCGACGCGAGGCGTCGACCCGGCGCGAGCGGTTGGAGCTGACGGCCTCCATGCGCCGGCGGCGCAGCTCGAGCTGGTCCGCCGGGAGCCGGCTCACGATGACGGTGATGTGGCACGTCCGCTTGCGGATCCGGGTGGCCCGGCCGCGCGCCCGGGGACGCCAGCGCTTCATGGTGGCGCCCTCGTCGGCGTAGCACGCCGCGACGTAGAGCTCCTCGGGGTTCTGCGAGTCGTTGTGCGCCGCGTTGGCCACCGCAGAGGAGAGCACCTTGCCCACGACCTCGGCGGCCTCGCGCTCGGTGCCGGTCAGGATCTCGGCGGCCCGCTGCACGTCCTCGCCCCGGATGAGGTCGAGGACCTGGCGCGCCTTGGAGGCCGACAGCCCGGCGTGACGATGCATGGCCCGCGTCCCGGGGCGCTCGTTCGTCTTGACGCCGGTCATCGGCGGGCTCCCCGTTCCTGGCCGGCGTGATAGCGGAACGTGCGCGTCGGGGCGAACTCGCCCAGCTTGTGGCCGACCATGGACTCGGTCACGTACACCGGCACGTGGCGACGGCCGTCGTGCACGGCGATGGTGTGCCCGACCATGTCGGGGATGATCGTGGACCGGCGGGACCAGGTCTTGATGACCTTCTTGTCCCCGCTCGAGTTCAGGACGTCGACCTTCTTGAGCAGGTGGCCGTCGACGAACGGTCCTTTCTTCAGGCTACGCGGCATGGCTCTTCAACCCCTCGCCTAGCGCCGCGCGCCGCGGGTGCGGCGCCGGCGGACGATCATCGAATTGGACTTCTTGTTGCGGGACCGGGTGCGGCCCTCGGGCTTGCCCCACGGGGAGACCGGGTGGCGGCCACCGGAGGACTTGCCCTCGCCGCCGCCGAGCGGGTGGTCGACCGGGTTCATGGCCACGCCCCGCGTCTGGGGGCGCTTGCCCTTCCAGCGGTTACGGCCGGCCTTGCCGATCTTGACCAGCTCGGCCTCCGCGTTGCCGACGACGCCGAGGGTGCCGCGGCAGTCGATGGAGACGCGGCGCATCTCGGTCGAGGGCAGGCGCAGCGTGGCGAAGGCACCTTCCTTCGCCACGAGCTGGACGCTCATGCCCGCGCCGCGGGCCATCTTGCCGCCGCCGCCCGGGCGCAGCTCGACGTTGTGGATGGTCGAGCCGACCGGGATGTAGCGCAGCGGCAGCGCGTTGCCGGGGCGGATGTCCGCGCCCTGCCCGCTCTGGAGCTTGTCGCCCACCTTCACGCCGGCCGGGGCCAGGATGTAGCGCTTCTCGCCGTCCACGTAGTGCAGGAGGGCGATGCGCGCGTTGCGGTTGGGGTCGTACTCGATCGCCGCCACCTTGGCCGGGATGCCGTCCTTGTTGCGGCGGAAGTCGACGACGCGGTACTGCTGCTTGTGGCCGCCGCCGCGGTGGCGCGACGTCTTGCGGCCGTAGCTGTTGCGCCCGCCGCTCTGCGGCTTGGGGGCGAGCAACGACTTCTCCGGGCGGTCGCGCGTGATCTCGGAGAAGTCCGAGACGGTCTGGAAGCGCCGTCCGGGGCTGGTGGGTTTGCGGGAGCGAAGTGGCATACCGATATTCCGATCAGCGGTCGAACAGGTCGATGGAGTCGTCGGGGTGCAACGTCACGATGGCGCGCTTGACGTCGGGGCGCTTGCCGCGCACGTTGGTGCGCCGGTTCCGCGTCGACTTCCCCTTGCGGTTGAGCGTGTTGACGTTGAGCACGCGCACGCCGAAGGCCTGCTCGACGGCGTGGCGCACCTCGATCTTGCTGGCGCTCGGGTCGATGATGAAGGTGTAGACGTTCTGCTCCATCAGCGCGTAGCTCTTCTCGGAGACCACGGGGCGGATGAGCACGGCCATGGCGTCACGCATCGTCGTCGCCCTCCTTCGCCTTCTTGGACGCCCGGGCCCGCCGCGCCGGTGCCTTCTTGGCCGGCGCCTCGGCCCCCTCGGTGGTCTCGGCCTCGTCCTCGTCGCCCGCCGGCAGCTCGATCTCGGCCTCGGCGTCGATGGCTTCGAGCGCCTCCTCGGCGTCCTCCCCCGCGGCCTTGGTGGCCCGGGTCGACTTCTTCGCCGGTGCGTCCTCGGTGGCCTCGGCCGACTTGGCGGCCTTGGTCGCCTTCGCCGCCTTCTTGGCCGGCGCCTTGGCGGCCGGCTCGGCGTCCTCGGCGGGCTTCGACGGGCGGGTCGGCGCCGGCGGCGCCTCGCGGTCGTGCGTGCCCGCGAAGTTCGACGGCGACGTCGGCAGCGTGCGCTCCGAGAAGACGATCCAGTCGGCCCGCACGACGTCGTGCGCCGAGAGCTCGGCGTGCGTCGTGATGGAGGCCTCGGGGAGGTTGCGCAGCGAGAGCGCCACGTCGATCTCGTCGTTGGCCAGGACGCACAGCACCTTGCCCGGGACGCGCAGCTTCTTCAGCGTCACGGCGGCGGCCCGGGTGTCGGGCTCTTCGATCTCCCAGTCGGTCAGCACGACGACCTTCTCCGACTCGGCCATGTCGCTCAGCGCGGAGAGCAGGGCGAGGCGGATCATCTTCTTCGGGGTCTTCTGCTCGTAGCTGCGCGGCTTCGGCCCGAGGGCGACGCCACCGCCGCTCATCGACGGCGAGCGGCTGGAGCCCTGGCGGGCCCGGCCCGTGCCCTTCTGGCGGAACGGCTTGGCCCCGCCGCCGCGCACCTCGGCGCGCGTCTTGGTCGACTGCGTCCCGGCGCGGGCGGCGGCCAGCTGCGCCGTGACGACCTGGTGCAGCAGAGCGCGGTTGGGCGTGAGCCCGAACACCGTCGGCTCGAGGTCGACGGTGCCGAGGTCGTGGCCCGCCGCATTGCGCTTCAGCGCGCTCCGCGCCGCCGGCGCCGGGCGCTCCTTCTTCACGGTGTGGCGCAGGATGGCGCCGGTCCGCCCCTCCGTCGCCGTCGAGGTCGTCGTCATCGCGCCCGCCCGGCGGTCTTGGGCGCCTTCACCGACTCGCGCAGCACGACGACGCTGCCGCGTGCCCCGGGAACCGCGCCCTTGACGAGCACGAGCTCGCGCTCGGGGTCCGCCGCCACGACCTCGAGGTTGAGCGCCGTCACCTGCGTCCCGCCCATCTGGCCCGCCATCTTGGTGCCCTTGAACACGCGCGACGGCGTGGCGCAGGCGCCGATGGAACCGGGCGCGCGGTGGTGGCCGTGGTTGCCGTGTGCGGCGCCCTGGCCCTTGAAGTTGTGCCGCTTCATGCCGCCGGCGAAGCCCTTGCCCTTGGAGACCGAGATGGCGTCGACGCGCTCACCCGCCTCCCACAGGTCGGCCGCCAGTTCCTGGCCCACGGTGTAGTCCGCGACGTCGTCGAGGCGAAGCTCCACCAGCTTGCGGCCGGGGTTCACGCCCGCCTTGGCGTAGTGACCGAGCGCCGGCTTGGACAGCGTGGAGTTGCGCCGGAAGCCCCACGTCACCTGGAGGGCGGAGTAGCCGTCGGTCTCGGGCGTCTTCACCTGGACCACGCGCACGGGCGCGACCTTCAGGACCGTCACCGGTACGGCGCGGTTCTGGTCGTCCCAGACCTGGGTCATGCCGACTTTCTCGCCGACGATGGCCTTGGTAGCCACGTGTCCTCTTCTTCCTGAGTCGTTCTGAACGTTGCGTGCTGCGTGTCTCGTGCTGCTGTCACCCGTCGTGCCACGGGCGCAGGTACCTCCCTGCGCACGCAGACGCTCCGCCCGGGACATCCCGAGCGGAGCGCTCGACTGGTTCGGCGTGAGGTCCCGGCCGGGGCCGGCGATCACGCACGTCTGTTGTCGGTGCAGCGCCGGAGCGCCGCAATTTCGCCTCTGAGCAGCCGAATTCGGCGGCCCGCGAGGTTACACCATGGGCCCGCCCCCCTGCCAGGCGTCCGGCGGGGCGGCGGGGTGGCCGCCGCTAGGCGGTCTGGATCTTGATTTCGATGTCCACGCCCGCCGGCAGGTCGAGGCGCTGGAGCGAGTCGACCGTCTTGGGCGTGTGTTCGACGATGTCCACCAGGCGCTTGTGCACCCGCATCTCGAAGTGCTCGCGCGAGTCCTTGTACTTGTGCGGCGAGCGGATCACCGTGTAGCGGTGCTTGTCCGTGGGCAGCGGGACGGGCCCGAGCACCTTGGCCTGCGTCCGCAGCACCGTCTGGACGATCTTCTCCGTCGACTGGTCGAGGATCTCGTGGTCGTAGGCCTTCAGCCTGATGCGGATCTTCTGCTTCGGGCCGTCGGCCATGTCGTGTTCTGCTCTCGCTCGGTGGGGCTCGGGACTCGGATTACTTAAGGATCTTCGTGACCCGGCCCGAGGCGACCGTGCGGCCACCCTCGCGGATGGCAAAGCGCAGGCCCTCGTCCATGGCGATGGGCTTGCCGAGCTGGACCACCATGTCGGTGTTGTCGCCCGGCATGACCATCTCGGTGCCCTCGGGCAGCGTGATCTCGCCCGTCACGTCGGTGGTGCGGAAGTAGAACTGCGGCCGGTAGTGGGTGAAGAACGGCTTGTGGCGGCCGCCCTCCTCCTTGCCGAGCACGTAGACCGCCGCCTCGAACTCCGAGTGCGGCGTGATCGAGCCGGGCTTGGCCAGCACCTGGCCGCGCTCGACCTCTTCCTTCTTGGTGCCGCGCAGCAGGGCGCCGATGTTGTCGCCCGCCCGGCCCTCGTCGAGGAGCTTGCGGAACATCTCGACGCCGGTGACCGTCGTCTTCTGCGTGTCGCGCAGCCCGACGATCTCGACTTCCTCGCCGACCTTGACCTGGCCCTGCTCCACCTTGCCGGTGACCACGGTGCCACGGCCGGTGATGGACATGACGTCCTCGACCGGCATGAGGAACGGCTTGTCGATGTCGCGCTCGGGCTCGGGGATGTAGTCGTCGACGGCAGCCATCAGCTCGACGATCTTCTCGCTCCACTCGGGGTCGCCCTCGAGGGCCTTGAGCGCGCTGACCCGCACGATCGGGGTGTCGTCGCCCGGGAACTCGTAGCTGGTGAGGAGCTCGCGCACCTCCAGCTCGACGAGCTCGAGGAGCTCCTCGTCGTCGACCATGTCGGCCTTGTTCAGCGCGACCACGATGTAGGGCACGCCGACCTGGCGGGCCAGCAGCACGTGCTCACGCGTCTGGGGCATCGGACCGTCGGCGGCGGACACGACCAGGATGGCGCCGTCGATCTGGGCGGCGCCGGTGATCATGTTCTTGATGTAGTCGGCGTGGCCCGGCATGTCGACGTGCGCGTAGTGGCGCTTGTCGGTCTCGTACTCGACGTGGGCGATGGTGATCGTGATACCGCGCTGCTTCTCTTCCGGCGCCTTGTCGATGTCCTCGAACTTGGTGAACGACGTGTTCGGGTTCTTCTCCGACAACACCTTCGTGATGGCGGCGGTCAGCGTCGTCTTGCCATGGTCGATGTGACCCATGGTCCCGACGTTCACGTGTGGCTTGTTGCGCTCGAACTTCTGCTTGGCCATCGCCTCGCTACTCCTGATTTCCTTGGTTTCTCTGGTTGGCCGGTGCCCTCGTGGCCCGGTCTATTCCCCGTGGGCCCGGGCGATGATCTCCTTGGAGATCGACTCGGGAACTTGGTTGTACGAATGGAACTGCATCGTGTACGTGGCGCGACCCTGGGTGCGCGAACGCAGGTCAGTAGAGTAGCCGAACATATCGGCGAGGGGGACAAGCGCCTTCACGACGTGGCTGGTCCCCTGCTGCTCCATGCCCTCCATGCGCCCTCGGCGCGAGGCGAGGTCGCCCGTGACCGCACCCAAGAAGTCGTCGGGCACCGTCACCGTCACTTCCATGACCGGCTCGAGCAATGTCGGGCTGGCCGCCCGGAGCGCCTTCTTGATCGCCATCGAACCGGCGATCTTGAACGCCATCTCGGAGGAGTCGACGTCGTGGTACGAGCCGTAGGTCAGCGTGACGCGCACGTCGACCGTCGGGTAGCCCGCCAGCACGCCCGCGGTGAGCGCCTCTTGGATGCCGGCGTCCACCGAGGGGATGTACTCCTTGGGGATGACGCCGCCGCTGATCTTGTCGACGAACTCGTAGCCGCCGCCGGGCCCGGTGGGCTCGGCGCTGATGACCACGTGGCCGTACTGGCCACGGCCACCGGTCTGGCGGATGTAGCGCTCCTCGATCTTGTCGACCGGCTTGCGGATCGTCTCGCGGTAGGCCACCTGGGGCTTGCCCACGTTGGCGTCCACGCTGAACTCGCGCAGCATGCGGTCGACGAGCACCTCGAGGTGCAGCTCGCCCATGCCCGAGATCACGGTCTGGCCCGTCTCCTCGTCGGAGCGGACGCGGAACGTCGGGTCCTCCTCGCTGAGCGAGTAGAGGGCACGGGAGAGCTTGTCCTGGTCGGCCTTCGTCTTGGGCTCGACGGCCACGTGGATCACGGGCTCGGGGAACTCGAGCGCCTCCAGCACGATCGGGCGCTGGGGGTCGCACAGCGTGTCGCCCGTCGTCGTGTTCTTCAGCCCGACGACCGCCATGATGTCGCCGGCGAAGATGGCGTCCTTGTCCTCGCGGTGGTTGGCGTGCATCTGGAGGATGCGCCCGACCCGCTCCTTCTTGTCCTTGGTGGAGTTGGAGATCGAAGCGCCCTTCTGCAGCGTGCCCGAGTACACCCGGATGTACGTCAGCTTGCCGACGAAGGGGTCGGTCATGATCTTGAAGGCCAGCGCGCTGAAGGCGTCGGTGTCGTCGGCCTTGCGCTCCTCGAGCTCCTCGAGCTTGCCCGGCTTGTGCCCCTCGGTCGGCGGGAGGTCGAGCGGGCTCGGCAGGAAGTCGACGACGGCGTCGAGCATCGGCTGCACGCCCTTGTTCTTGAAGGCCGAGCCGCACAGCACGGGCACGACGGCGGCGGCCAGCGTGGCCGTGCGCACGGCGCGGCGCAGGTCGTCGGCCGTGATCGGCTCCTCGGAGAGGTACTTCTCCATGATCGTGTCGTCGTAGTTGGACACGACGTCGATCAGCTGGTGGCGGGCGTCCTCGGTCGCCGCGGCCAGGTCGGCCGGGACGTCGAGGGTCTCCCACTCCTCGCCCATGTCGTTCGACCACACGAGCGCCTTCTCCTCGAGCAGGTCGATGACGCCCTTGAACTCGGACTCGGCGCCGATCGGCAGCTGGATCACGGCCGGCAGCGCGTCGAGCCGGTCACGGATCATCTCGACCGTGCGGTCGAAGTCGGCTCCGATGCGGTCCATCTTGTTGACGAAGCAGATGCGCGGGACGTTGTACTTGTTGGCCTGGCGCCACACCGTCTCGGTCTGCGGCTCCACGCCGGCCACGGCGTCGAACACCGCCACCGCGCCGTCGAGGACGCGCAGGGACCGCTCCACCTCGACAGTGAAGTCGACGTGGCCCGGGGTGTCGATGATGTTGATCCAGTTGTCGCGCCAGCTGCACGTGGTCGCCGCCGACGTGATCGTGATGCCGCGCTCTTGCTCCTGGACCATCCAGTCCATGGTCGCGGCGCCCTCGTGCACCTCGCCGATCTTGTAGTTGCGGCCGGTGTAGTAGAGGATGCGCTCGGTTGTCGTGGTCTTGCCCGCGTCGATGTGCGCCATGATCCCGATGTTGCGGGTCTTGGCGAGCGGAAAGTCGCGGGCGGGAACGGAGTCAGCCATTTCGGAGAGTCCTGTGGTGTGGGGTTTCTAAAAAGGTCGGTTCCACTACCAGCGGTAGTGGGCGAAGGCGCGGTTGGATTCCGCCATCTTGTGCATGTCCTCGCGGCGCTTCACCGACGCACCGATGTTGTTCGAGGCGTCGAGGATCTCGCCGGAGAGGCGCTCGGCCATCGTCTTCTCGCGGCGCTGGGCCGAGTACGTCGTCAGCCAGCGGATGGCCAGCGTCGTGGCGCGGCGGGGCCGCACCTCGACCGGCACCTGGTACGTGGCACCGCCGACGCGCCGGCTCTTCACCTCGACCTCGGGCCGGGTGTTCTCGACGGCGCGCTTGAGCGCGGCCACGGGGTCGCCGCCGGACTTCTCCTGCACCTGCTCGAGCGCGGTGTAGACGATGCGCTCGGCCAGCGTGCGCTTGCCGCGCGACAGCACCTTGTTCACGACCTGGGTGACCAGGACGGAGCGGTAGACGGGGTCCGGCGCGAGCTCGCGGCGGGTGGCGGGTCCGTTGCGGGGCATGCCTAGGACTCCTTCTTGGCGCCGTAGCGGCTGCGGGCCTGGGCGCGCTCGCGCACGCCGGAGGTGTCGAGCGCGCCGCGCACGACCTTGTAGCGGACACCGGGCAGGTCCTTCACCCGGCCGCCGCGCACGAGGACGATGGAGTGCTCCTGGAGGTTGTGCCCCACCCCGGGGATGTACGCCGTGATCTCGACGCCCGAGCTGAGCCGGACGCGGGCCACCTTGCGCAGGGCAGAGTTCGGCTTCTTGGGGGTGGTGGTGTAGACGCGTGTGCAGACGCCCCGCCGCTGGGGCGCGCCCTTCAGGGCCGGGGTCTTGGTCTTGGTCACCTTGGCCTGCCGTCCCTTACGGACGAGCTGGGCGATCGTGGGCACGCGCTACCTCTCGGAGTGAAGAAATGTGGTCACCCAGTGCTGGCGCTTGCGCGCTGGCCGAAGCCGCACTGGGCAGGGTTTCTAGTGTAGCGGTTGGGTGCCCGACCGCCAACCGCGCGCGGGCCCGGCGTGACCCCGCCGCCCACTGCTCCGGGCCGCCGGGGGCGGCCGCCGCCCCGGGCTACGCCGCCCGGGTCCCGGCGAGTGTCCCGCCCCGATCCTCCCCCGCCAGGGGCACAGGCTCGCCGCGGGGTGTGACCACCCCGTCCCACCAGCTGTGGAAGCGCGAGTAGACGAGCGGGAGGACGCCGTCGGAGTAGAAGGCCAGGATGATCGTGCCCGCCCCGATGAAGACGTCCTCGGCGTTGGCCGGGAGGAAGCCCAGGGCGAGGCCCCCGGCGAGCGCGCCGGAGCAGACCGAGGCGCCGCCGATGGCGACGACGGCGAGGATGAGCAGGCTCTCGAACATCTCGAAGTCGATGCCGGTGGCGACCGAGCTCGCGGCGGCGAAGAGGGCCCCGGCCACGCCGGCCATGGCGGCCGAGAGGATGAAGACGCCCAGCTTCGTGGTCCGCAGGGACAGCCCGAGCGTGGCGCAGGCCGCCTCGGAGTCCTTCATCCCGACGAGCACGCGGCCGAAGGGGCCCCGGCGCAGCGCCAGGACGCCCATGGAGAAGAGCGCGAACACCACGGCCAGGAAGATCGTGAAGGACTTGGGCGACGTCATGTGCAGGCCGAAGACCGAGGGCTTGGGGACGATCACCGAGCCGTTGAAGCCGAAGATGGCCGACCACGGGAAGATGGCGTTGTCGCACAGCGTGGCGAAGGCCATCGTGAGGAGGGCCAGGTAGAGCCCGCGCACGCGCAGGGTCGGCCAGGCCAGGACCCCGCCGATCGCGCCGGCCAGCCCGGCCGCCGCCAGGAGACCGACGATGGACCCGCCGGCGCCCCACTTGTACATGGCGAAGGCGCCGAAGCCGGCGAACGTGAGCTGGCAGATCGAGATGAACCCGCCGTACCCGGTGAGCGGGACGAGCGAGAGGCAGACGAGGGCGAACGAGAGGCCGATGCCGAGCTTGATGACGTTGCCCGGGTTCATGAAGGAGACGGCCACGATGACCGCCGCCACGAGCAGGATTCCGCCTTGGAACGAGCGCAGGAAGCTCGCCGGGGCCAGCGGCGCCCGGCGTTGGACCGAGCCCGTTCTGAGGCGGTGCGCCGGCAGGGCGAGGATGAAGACGAACAGCAGGACCGAGGGCACCGACAGGGTGAGCACCCCCTGGACCGGCGTGGACGACCAGAAGGCCCCGCTGTTGGGCACGTAGCCCTGCGCGTAGGACGAGGCCAGGCCCACGAGGAGGCCGCCCGCGAATGTCATGGGCAGGCTGCGCAGGCGGCCGAACACGGCGGCGGCGTACGCGTCGATGACCAGGAGCGTGAGGATGAGCGGCTGCAGCTGCAGACGCGGGGCGACCAGGATGCCGGCCACCGCGGCCAACGAGGCGCCGATGGACCAGCTCAGCGTCGAGAGCTGCCACGGGCGCCCGCCGAACAACCCGATGAGCGGCCGGTTGTCGACGACGCCGCGCATGGCGATGCCGGTCCGCGTCCGGTAGAGGAAGAGGCGCAGCCCGATGGCGATCGCGATCGCCGCCCCCACGGTGATGACGTCCTCCCAGTCGATGTGGACGCCGAAGAGCGTGAACCCGTTGAAGCCGAAGAACTGGGGTACCTGGCGCGCCGTCGGCTTCCAGATGTAGTTGTCGACGAGCCCGAACAGCAGCAGCGTGAGCCCGACGGTCACCGCCAGCGTGGTCGCCACGTTGTTCGGGTCCATCCACTGGATCACCGTGCGCTCGATGACCGCGCCGAGGAGTGGGGCCAGGACGAAGACGGTCAGGACGAGCGCCAGCAACGTGTTCATGTGCCAGCCCACCGAGAGCTGCCAGTACACGAAGGCCATGAACATGCCGATGGCGCCGTGCGCGATGTTGAAGATGCCCGAGGTGGAGTACGTGACGACCAGCCCGCTGGCCGCGACGGCATAGGCGGAGCCGAGCACCAGGCCGATGACGGTGTATTCGAGGAAGGCGTGCATGGCGGGTCAGTGCGTCCTGTGGGGTTCGGCCCCGTGGGGCTGCCGGCGCATCAGTACTGGAAGAAGCCGCTGTTGCAGTCGTACGTGTTCGCCGCGGTCGGATAGACGCGCTGGAAGGCCCCGTTCTGGATCTTCTCGTAGAAGAAGCACTTCGTCGGGATCTTGCCGCCGATGTTCACCGGCGGCGTCACGCCACCCCCCGTCCAGTTCGTGATGCCTTGGATCTGGGTGATGAGCGCGTTCCTCGTCAGGTTCGGGCCGACGGCCTTCGCGGCCTGTTCGAAGGCGAGCCCGGCCGACCAGGCCAAGATGGCGAAGATGTCCTGGTGCCAGTTGCCGGACCCCGCGACGCGGTTGAGCCAGCTCTCCATGAGCTGCATGCCCGAGTTGCTGCTGGCGTCGTCGTAGCCGGCTGTCGCCGACATGAGGACGAGGTCGCCGTTGGACTCGGGCGACGTCTGCTGGGCGAACGACGGCGTGTACTCCTCGGAGAACCAGTCGACCACCTGGGGGGAGAAGTTGGCCTGCTGCATCGCCTCGAGCAGGCGCTCGGCCGAGTTGTCGTCCGAGTACTCGGTCACGTACTGCGCGCCCGCCTGCTGCATGGCCTGGACGATGGAGCCGTAATTGGCCTGCGTCGGGGTCGTGCCGTCGTTGTACACGTAGTGCCAGCCCACGCTCTGGTACGCCGCCACCTCGTGGGCCGCCTGCGACTCGGTCGCCGACACCTGCAGGTAGATCATCGCCGCGTGCTGGACGGCGTTGGGGTACAGCGACTTGAGGTAGTTGGCCGGGCCGAGCGACCAGTAGTGGGCGTTGCCGGGGCTGGCGCCGAAGATGTCGGCCGTCGTGCCCGCCGCGGTGGTCGAGACCTCGGAGGCCATGTCCGGGATGCCGCAGCTCCCGACGGCCTGGGCGCTGCCGTCGTCGAAGCCCGACGCGTTGCCCACCATGGCGAAGTCGCTCGAGCACGCCTGCGAGGCGTCGGCGTAGTTCGTGCTCGAGTCGTTGCCGTCGTCGAAGGGCTGCACCTTGATCTGGCGGCCGCAGATGCCGCCGGTGCTGTTGACGTAGGCGGCCCAGGCCTCGGTGGCCTGCTGCGCGCTCTGGGTCAGGCCCGGTGCGACGCCGCTGATGCTGGCGATGTTGCCGACGGTGATCGTGCTCGCCGTGACCCCGGTGGCGGTGGCACCGCCGTTGCCGCCCGCAGGCGCCTGGTTGCCGTTGGCGCCGCAGGCTCCCGCGCCGGCGCCTCCCGCGCCGGCCAGCGCGGCCTGGCTGGCCGCCCCGGCGCCCGTGCCCGCGGCGCCGGTGTGCGTCGCGGTGGACCCGCCGCCGCCGGTCGCGCCGCTGGCCAGGCCGGGCGTGCCCGAGGACGAGCACGGGGCGGTCGTCGTGGTCGTCTTGCTGGACGCCGACGACGGCTTGGCCGTGGTCGTCGTCGTCGACTTGGCGCCCGAGGACTTGGCCGTGGTCGGCGTCGTGGTCGAGGAGCTCGACGTCGAGCCCGAACCGCAGCCGGTCGTCGAGCCAGCGCCGAGCGCCTGCGCGCCGGTGCCCGTGCCGCTCGTGTTCGAGCCCGTGCCCGAGTGCCCGAACGCGCCCTGGGCCAGCGCCGCCTGGTTCCCGGTCAGGCGGGAGCCGCAGGCCGAGACGGTGAGGGCGAGGGCGGCCACGGACAGCGCGACGGCGAGACGTTTGCGGTTTCGGATGCCCCTCACAGCGCGTGCTCCTCGTGGTCGGTGCGCCGCGACTCGTCGAGGCTGCGCAAGATGCGCTCCAGCCGGTCGACGGAGCGCACGATGGCGAGCGCGTTGCGGCGCTCCTCTTCGATCTGGCGCATGCTCCAGGCGGAGCGGACCAGCACGCCACCGCCGATCACGAGCGCGACCCCGAGCAGGCCGCCCGAGATGAGGTACGGGATCTCCTGGTACAGGTACGGGCTGTGGGACGAGCCGTACCAGCCGAGGATGATGGCGACGAAGCCGAAGACGATCAGCGCCATCCCGATCCACTCGAGCCACTTGCGCACGTTGCGGCTGCTGCGGCCGGGCCGCGCCCGGTCGACCACGGCGGCGAGGCGCTGCAGGCGCGTCGGCACCGGGGTGGCGCCGTTGGCCTCCTGCTCGGGCGCGACGGGCGCCGGCGGCACCACGACGGGCCCGGCGAGGCCGCTGAGGTCGGGGGTCGCGCTCACGCGGTGCACGTCGCCCGGGTCCGGCTCTTCCGACGACCTTCCGAATATGGGCATCAGCCGAAACCTCCGAAGTCGGACAATTCGTCAGGTGTGACGTTGAAGCGCTCCATGAGCGGGTCCCCCTCCGAACAGGTGGTGCCGAGCGCATCGGTCAGGTCGTCGGCGCGTTTGTAGAGATAGGCCAGGGCGCCCGCGGCCAGCAGGCCGAGCAGGACGAGGAGGGCGCCGATCCCCTTGAAGGTGTCGCCGACGGTGGACGTCTGCGGCGACACGCCGCCCGTCGAGGAGCCGCCGGGGCTGGCGCCCGAGCCCGAGGGGGTCGACCCGGTGCCCGTCCCGGTGTTGCCGGCGAAGGTGCCCGGGCTCGACGCGGTGCCCGTGTTCCCGGTGAAGCCGCCGCCGCCCGTGGTGCCGGTCGGCGCGCTGGCGGCGGGCGCGGTGGTCCCGGCGCCGGCGCCGCTGCTCCCCGAGTTCGACGCGAACGCCGGTGACCCCGTGGAGCTCACCTGGACCCGGCCGAGGTAGAGCGTGATCAGCTGCTCGTTGGGGATGGCCACCGGCAGGGCGGACACGAGCTGCGCCGGCAGCAGCGAGGCGAACTTGTTGGCCGCCGTGTCGAGCGTGTCGAGGTTGATCTGGATCTCCAGGCCGTCGAGCTCGCGGCTGGCCGAGGCCCCGCTCACCTTGTCGGTGGCCGTCGTCACGGCGACGGTGATGCCGAGCTCCTTGAGCAGCGTGTTGAGGGCCGAGATCGGCAGGGCGGGGGAGCTCGAGTTGAGCGCCGAGATGCCGTTGGCGGTGATGGAGATCTGCTGGCCCGCGATCGACACGCCCTGGACCTGGGTCGAGCCGGTGACTTTGCCCGTCGTGCCGTCCGAGGTGGCGGTCGCGGTCGACGTGATGCTGCCGATGGAGATGAACCCGCCCAGCATGGAGATGCCCCCCACGGTGGCGGTGGCCTCGGCGGTCGCCGTGCTGGAGGGCGCCTGCGACGAGGACGTGGCGGACAGGGCGCCGATGCCGAGCAGGCCCGAGCTCCCGGCCAGGACGTTGCCCGTGCCCGTCGGCGCCTGCTGGGTCGCGTCGCCCCCGCTCGAGCCGGCCGTGGCGGCGTCGTTGCCGATCGTCGCCGTGGCGTTGTTCCCGTTGGTGCTGCTGGTTGCGTCCATGTTCACGCCGGGCACATCGGTCGACGCGGTGTTGGGCGTCTGCGGATACTCGCTCGCCGCCTGCAGGGGCCACGTCGGTGCCGGCGGGAGCGGGACGCCGGGCACCAGGAGGGCGAGCTCGGGTCCGGCGTTGGCGACGACCTGCCCCGGGTAGAGCGTGGAAGCGGTGGCGGTCCCGGTCGGGCCGAAGTTGTCGGTGGTCGACGAGTAGCCCTCGTCGAACTCGAGCGACGGGGTGGCGGGCAGCGGGAAGTTGGGCTGCTCGTACTGCGCGGAGATCGCCTCGGCCAGTCCGCTGACGGTGAAGCCGCCCAGGTCGGCGGCGGCGCCCGCCGGACCGCTGGCGAACGCCGTGGCGAGCAGCCCCGAACCGCCCGCGACGAGGAGCGCCGACGAGGTGGCCGCCACGATGAGCCGGCGCAGCGGGCGCGTGCGCATGGGGTGGTGCGACCGGCTCCTCATGCTGCGGCACCCCCGAGGTAAGCGTCGGCGAGGTCGTCGGGCAGCTCGTCGGGCTTGCCGGCGACGACGATCCGCCCCTGGACGACGACGGCGACGTCGGTGGCGACGCCGAGCGCCGTGGCGGCGAACTGCTCGGCGAGGATGACGGCCACGCCCTGGTCGGCGATCTGCCGCACCAGCTCGTAGAGCTCGGACACGATCATCGGCGCCAGCCCCATGGAGATCTCGTCGAGGAGGAGCACGGCCGGCTCGACGCTGAGGGTGCGCGCCATGGCCAGCATCTGCTGCTCGCCCCCCGACAGCGTCCCGGCCAGCTGGTGGCGCCGCTCGGCCAGCCGGGGGAACCGGCTGTACGCCATGTGCTCGACGTGCGAGCGGGACGGGCCGCCGTAGGTCATCAGCCGGAGGTTCTCCGTCACCGTGAGGTTGGGGAAGATCCCGCGACCGTCGGGCAGCGTGCAGAGCCCGGCCCGGGCCAAGGCGTCGGGCGCCAGGCCGTTGGCGTGCCGGCCGAGGACGTGGAAGCAGCCCTTCGTCGGCACCATCTGGCCACTGGCCACGCGCAGCGTCGTCGACTTCCCCGCGCCGTTGGGACCCAGCAGGGCCAGGACCGAGCCCGTCGTGACGGCGAGGTCGATCCCGTGCAGCACCTCGATCTGCCCGTAGGCGGCGTGCACGCGCCGGAGCTCGAGCACGGGCGGCAGGGCCTTGGCCGGGGCCGCGGGCTGGGCGGTGGGCTGGGCGGTGGGCTCAGCCATGCGTGCCCGCCGTCGCTACGACCGGGACGCCCGTCGCGGTCGCCGGTGCCTCTTCTTCGGGGTCGTCCACCGCGCCGAGGTAGGCGGCCCGCACCCGCTCGTCCGAGCGGACCTCGTCCGGGGCGCCCACCATCAGGACGGCGCCGAAGTCGAGGACGTTGATCTGGCTGCAGACGCGCATGACGAGGCCCATGTCGTGCTCGACGAGGAGGATGGCCATCCCGGCCTCGGCCAGCTGGCAGAGGAGGTCACCCAGCTCCTCGCTCTCGGTGTCGTCGAGGCCCGAGGAGGGCTCGTCGAGCAGGAGGAGGCGCGGCCGCGTGGCGAGCGCCCGGGCGAGTTCGAGCAGGCGCGACTGGCCCGTGGGCAGCGTGTCGGCGGAGCGGCCGGCCAGGTGCGACAGCCCGACCAGCGCCAGGACGCCGTCGGCGTTGGCGGCGGCGTCGGAGCGGTCGTGCGACCAGCGGCGGCGGATCTCGGCGGCGGCGAGCACGTTCTCGCGCACCGACAGCGAGCCGAAGACCTCGAGGCGCTGGAAGGTTCGGGCGATCCCGAGCCGGGCCCGCTGGTGCGGCTTGAGCCCGCTCATGTCGGTGTCGTCGAACGTGATGCGGCCGCCCGCCAGGGTCTGCAGCCCGCAGATGGCGTTGAAGCACGTCGTCTTGCCCGCCCCGTTGGGGCCGATGAGGCCCGTGACCATGCCCGGGGCGACGCTCAGGTTGACGCCACGCAGCGCGTGAACGCCCCCAAATCGAACTTCAGCTTCCGCTACTTGCAGAAGCGCCATCGTTTCCCCCCCATTGCGGTCGGGCCGGTGTGCGAGCCTCCGGGGGCCCCTGGGCCTCGGCGCTTGATCTTTTTCCTGGTCGGACCAGGTATTTTCCGTTGCGAATTAGAACGGCTTCTCGTTCGGAGACTTACGGTCGCAATTTCGGGCCGCACCCGTGAGCGATACCCTCCACCTCATGGAACACTCCATGGAAGAACGCCTGGCGGAGCTGGCCGAGCGCAAGAGCGAGGCCCTCAACGCGGGGAGCCCCCGGGCGGTGGAACGCCAGCACGCCAAGGGGAAGCTGACCGCCCGCGAGCGCATCGAGTACCTGCTCGACGAGGGGTCCTTCCAGGAGCTCGACATGCTGGCCCGGCACCGGGCCCACGGCATGGGCCTGGAGGACAACCGCCCCTACACCGACGGCGTCGTGACCGGCTTCGGCACGATCGACGGCCGCCGGGTCTGCCTCTTCAGCCAGGACTTCACGGTCTTCGGCGGCGCCCTGGGCGAGGTCTTCGCCGAGAAGATCCACAAGGTGATGGACCTGGCCGCCTCGACGGGCGTGCCGATGATCGGCCTCAACGACGGCGCCGGCGCCCGCATCCAGGAGGGCGTCGTCTCGCTCCACTCCTACGGCGGCATCTTCAGCCGCAACGTTTCCGCGTCCGGCGTCATCCCCCAGATCAGCGTGATCCTCGGGCCCTGCGCCGGCGGCGCCGTCTACTCGCCCGCCATGACCGACTTCATCTTCATGGTGCAGGGCACGTCGCACATGTTCATCACCGGGCCCGACGTGGTGAAGACCGTGACCGGCGAGGACGTCACGCTCGAAGAGCTCGGCGGCGCCATGAGCCACGCCACCAAGTCCGGCGTGGCGACCTTCGTCGCGCCCGACGAGAAGGCGTGCCTCGACGAGGTGCGCCACCTGCTGTCGTACCTCCCGTCGAACAACCTCGAGGAGCCACCGCTCGAGCTGACGGGCGACGAGCCCGACCGGCAGGTGACCGAGCTCATCGACTTCCTGCCCACGTCGCCCAATCAGCCCTACGACATGAAGAAGATCATCACCGCGGTGGTCGACGACGGCGAGTACCTCGAGGTGCACCGCCACTGGGCCATGTCGATCACGTGCGGCTACGCCCGCATGAACGGCCGCGTCGTGGGCATCGTGGGGAACCAGCCGGCCGTGCTGGCCGGCGTGCTCGACATCGACTCGTCGGAGAAGGCGTCGCGCTTCGTGCGCACCTGCGACGCGTTCAACATCCCGCTGCTGACGTTCGTCGACGTGCCCGGCTTCCTCCCTGGCACCGACCAGGAGTACGGCGGCATCATCCGCCACGGCGCCAAGCTGCTGTACGCCTACTGCGAGTCGACGGTGCCGCGCATCCAGATCATCACGCGCAAGGCGTACGGCGGCGCTTACGTCGTCATGAACTCCAAGTCGATCGGCGCCGACCTGGCGTTCGCCTGGCCCTCGGCCGAGCTGGCCGTCATGGGCCCCAACGGCGCCGTCGACATCGTGTACCGACGCGAGCTGGCGGAGGCGACGGACCCGGCGCAGCGACGCGCCGAGCTCATCGACGAGTACACCGAGCGCTACGCCAACCCGTACATCGCCGCCGAGCGCGGGTACATCGACGACGTGATCTCGCCCGCCGACACGCGCGCCGTCATCTGCCGCAGCCTCGACATCCTGGCCTCCAAGCGCGAGGAGTTGCCGCGGCGTAAGCACGGCAACGTGCCGCTGTGAGCGCGAGCGCCGGCGCCGTCTCCGAGGCGGCCCTCACGCTGCGCCCGCCGCCCGAGCCCGACCCGGCCGTGCTCGCCGCCATCGCGTCGGCCGTCCAGCTGGCCTGGCCGCGGCCGCCCGAGCCCGACGGGCAGAACCCCGTGCACGAGGCCTGGCGCTTCAGCGGACGCTGGTGGAACAAGCCGGTGCCGCTGCGCCGCGACCGCCCCTGGGCGCGCCGCTGAGCCGCTGACCGTCTACGTCGACGACTGGCGCCAGCGCGCCACTGTGCGCGGGCGGACCGACCGGTGGTCCCACCTGCTGGCCGACGACCCCGAGGAGCTGCACGCCATGGCCGCCGCGCTCGGGATCCCGCGCCGCGGGTACCAGCAGCACCGCCGCTCGGCGGCGCTGAACCACTACGACGTGCCCGAGACGCTCCGCCGGCGCGCCATCACGCTCGGTGCGGTGCCGGTGACGTGGCGCCAGATGGCGCGGCTCACGCGCGGGTGGCGGCGCGCTGGCGCTCCGCCAGCTCCAGCAGATCCTCCATGATCTGGTCGAAGGAGTAGTCCTTGGGCGTGTAGACGGCGGCGACGCCCTTGCCGATCAGCAGCTCGGCGTCCTCGGGCGGCACGATGCCGCCCAGCACGACGGCCGCGGTGCTCCCGGCCGCGCGCAGGCGGTCGAGGATGTCGGGCACCAGCTCGAGGTGCGAGCCCGAGAGAATGGAGAGCCCGACGAGGTCGACGTCCTCTTCGAGCGCGGCCGCCACGATCTGCGCCGGCGTGAGCCGGATGCCCTGGTAGATCACCTCGAAGCCGGCGTCGCGCGCCGCCACCGCGATCTGCTCCGCGCCGTTGGAGTGCCCGTCGAGCCCGGGCTTGGCCACGAGGAAGCGGGGCGGCCCGCCCGTGCGGTGCGCCAGCTCCTGGACGCGGACGCGGATCGGCGCCAGCTCCTCGCCGCGGCGGCCCACGCCGCCGCTCACGCCCGTGGGGGCGCGGAACTCGCCGAACACCTCGCGCAGCGCGCCGGCCCACTCGCCCGTCGTGCCGCCGGCGTGGGCGAAGGCGATCGTGGCGTGCATGATGTTGCCGTCCGGGCCGTCGTCCTCGGCCACCCGCCGCAGGTCGTCGAGGGCGGCCTGCACCCGGGCGCCGTCGCGCCGGGCCCGCCACTGCTCGATCTCCGCGATCTGCTCGGCCTCCACGCGGTGGTCGATCTTGAGGAAGTTGTCGAGGTCGCCCTGCAGCGGTGACGGCGCCGTCTCGGTGAAGGAGTTCACCCCGACCACCTGGAGCTCGCCGCTCTCGATGCGCCGGACCCGGTCGGCCTGGCTCCGCACGAGGCGCCGCTTCAGTTCGTCGATCGCCTCGAACGCGCCGCCTAGCGCCTGCACGTCGTCGAGCTCGGCGGACGCCGCCTCGATCAGCTCCTCCGTCTTGGCCTCCATGACCTTGGAGCCCTCGAAGATGTCGCCGTACTCGAGCAGGTCCGACTCGTAGGCCAGCACCTGCTGGATGCGCAGCGACCACTGCTGGTCCCACGGCCGCGGCAGGCCCAGCGCCTCGTTCCACGCCGGGAGCTGCATGGCCCGGGCGCGGGCGTCCTTGGACAGCGTGACGCCGAGCATCTCGAGGACGATCCGCTGCACGTTGTTCTCCGGCTGCTGCTCCGTCAGGCCGAGCGAGTTGACCTGGACGCCGTAGCGGAAGCGCCGCAGCTTGGGGTCCTCGACGCCGTAGCGCTCGCGGCAGAGGTGGTCCCACATGCGCGTGAACGCCCGCATCTTGCACGTCTCCTCGACGAAGCGGACGCTCGAGTTCACGAAGAAGCTGATGCGGCCGACCACGGCCGGCAGGTCGGCGTCGTCGATCTTGCCCGAGGCGCGCACGCCGTCGAGGACGCCGATGGCCGTGGCGAGCGCGAACGCGATCTCCTGGACGGGGGTGGCCCCCGCCTCCTGGAGGTGGTAGCTGCACACGTTGATCGGGTTCCACCGGGGCGCGTGCTTGACCGTGTAGGCGATGGTGTCGACCGTGAGGCG
>DATDIE010000116.1:0-2469 GCA_036521235.1 Acidimicrobiales bacterium
GCACTCGAGCGTGACGGGATACCGCTTGCCCCCGATGCCGTTGGTGAAGGGCTCGGGGAAGGAGCCGACGACGGCCGGGATGGTCTCGGTGGCGCTCCAGTCGTGCAGGTCCCACCAGATGTGATCGCCCGCATGCACCGCTGTGGTGGCGGCGCCCTTGGAGGCCTGCACCCCGTTGACGTAATAGAACCAGTCGCTGTGATCCCCGCTGGGGGCGAGGCCGTCGATCGACTCCACGAAGCCGCCGCCGTAGCGGGTCGAGAGCTTGAACGAGCGCTCGAGCATGCGCATGACAGTCTCCGAGCCCGGCACCTTGCTCCGGGACACCGTCTGGATCTGGTGGCTGCCGAACTCGCGCGTGACGGTGAGGCTGACGCCCTTGGTCGGGGCGCCCGCGCCCAGCCCGCAGCCGCCGCACGCCAGCACGACGGCCAGCGCGGCGGCTGCGGTGGGGAGTCGAAACCTCACGGGGCGCCCGTCAGCGCGCTACTTGGTGACGTTGACCGTCGCCTCAGCGCGGATGTAGCCCTTCAGCGTCGCCACGAGCGTGACCTTGCCCGGCTTGGTGACGGTGACGGTCGCATTCCCGTTGTGGGCGGTGACGGCACCGGCGTCGGTCACCTTGACGCCCGTCAGCGCCTTGGCCTTGCCCTTGCTGGTCTTGAAGTACGCGGCCTTGACCGAGAATGACCGTCCGGCTGTCGCCTTCGCCGGGGCCGTCAGGACGATCGGGTACGTGGTGCCGCTGCCGGGCGCGGGCGCCAGCAGCAGCTGGTCGCCGGGCTTGAGCTTGAGGTCGCACAGCCCGGCGGAGGCGAACTTGTCGTTGACCCAGAGGCCCCAATAGAAGCCCTTGGCGCTGAACGTGTGCGTCTCGCCGAGCACGCTGGTGATCTCAACGCCGAGGCCGCTCGAGTACGTGCCCTTCCAGTTGTGGTGGGTGGCGGAGTCGAAATACCCCGCGGCGGAGCTGCCCGGGCAGGAGCCCTTGGGGGTGCCGCCCTTGGTGATCGAGCCCGACTCGGTGTGGGCCACGGTCGCGGCCAGCAGCGTGCGCTTGACGCCCTCGACGCGAACCGTGACGTTTGACCCGGCGCCGAGCGCCGGAGCGGTGATTGCCAGGACGAGCACGGCGACTGCGCCGGCGAGGGCTGAGAACTGTCTGTACGTCATGAGGGCCACCCCTTTCCACGAGGGCTTTTGGCTTGACGGTCGGAGGTTGGTCTCCTGGCTCTCGGGCCTATCAGCCACGCCTTCCCGGACGGACTTGAGTCCGCCCAGTGGCACTGCCGTGCGCTGACGTCCCCGATGACAGTGGCGGGTCCGCGCCGGATTTGCACCGGCTTCCCATGGCCACCGACCACGAACGGGCTGATCCTACCGCGCCCACCGTAGACTGGGACAGCGCAGCCATGACCGTCAATCTCACGCGTATCTACACCCGCCTCGGCGACGGAGGCGAGACCCACCTCGGCGACATGAGCCGGGTGCCCAAGACCCACCCGCGCATCGAGGCCTACGGGACGATCGACGAGCTCAACGCCCAGATCGGCGTGGCTCTGACCATCGACGGCATGCCCCAGGCCTATGGCGAATGGCTGGCGCACATCCAGAACGACCTGTTCGACGTCGGTGCCGACATTGCGGCGCCGGAGGATCAGGAATCGAGCCGAGAGCGCTTGCGGGTGCTCCCCGAGCAGACGACGTGGCTCGAGGAGCGCTGCGACGAGGTCAACGCCACGCTCGCGCCGCTCAAGTCGTTCGTCCTCCCCGGCGGCACGGCCGCCGCCGCCTACCTGCACGTGTGCCGGACGGTGTGCCGGCGGGCCGAGCGGCTCGCGATCGCATGCGGCGAGGAGTTGAACGCCGAGGTGGTGCGTTATCTGAACCGGCTCTCGGACCTGCTGTTCATCCTCAGCCGGGGCGCCAACGGCGGTGACGAGCCGCTGTGGGAGCCCGGCCGGTACCGCTAGCGGCGGACGCTCAATACGACGCCGGTCGACAGCGCGACGCTGAGCGCCGCGATTCCCGCAGCACCGATCACGAACGCCTCGTGGGCCCGGGCATAGGAAAGGACGTCGTGCGGCCGGATGAGCACGACGACGACAGCCAGAATTACCGCCCCCAAAAGCACGGCGCCCGGAGCGCCGAGGGTGGCCCGGATCGAAGCGGGTTCCGAGCCGGCGTTGCTGGACGGTCGCCACTGCTCGGCGGCCAGCAACGCTGCCACCGTCAGCAGCGTCCAGATCGTCGCCACCAGGAACCCTCCGACGACGTCGCTCGGGTAGTGCATTCCGGTCGCCATCACCGAGTAACCCACCGCTATGCCGAGCAACGCGCCGAGGGCAGCCGCCGGCGGGCGTAGACGAGCGGGCACGGCGAGCACCGAGGCGAAGGCCAGCGACATCGCCGCGGTGGTGTGCCCGCTCGGCCACGACGGCGTGTGCAGCGTCGGTGTCGGAGGCGCCT
>DATDIE010000117.1:0-6651 GCA_036521235.1 Acidimicrobiales bacterium
CGATCGACGCCACCGCTTCGACGCTCTACCCGGGAGGCATCCTCAACACGGGCTTCGCCACCGGCTGGGCGCAACAACGCCAGGCCGACGCCGAGCCCGCCGGGCCGAGCAGCGGTCAGTCCTGGGCCTACGCGCGCATCCAGGGTGGCGACGAGACGTGCGCCGCCAATCAGGCCCTGCACGGCGAGGCGGCGAACCTCGACGCCAAGATCGCCGCCAACTCGCATTACGTCCCGGCGACCGCCAACCCGCTGGACCCGGTCACCTTCGTCCACAAGATCACGGTGCCGGTCTTCCTCGCCTGCCAATGGGAAGACGAGCAGACGGGCGGGCAGTGTCCCGAACTGGTCCGGCACTTCACGGGGACGACGCGGAAATGGTTCACCTTCACCAACGGCGCGCACATCGACTCGCTCGACCCCGACACCTTCGACCGGTGGTACGACTTCCTCGAGCTTTTCGTGGCGCACCGGGCGCCGGCAACGGGTTCGGCCGCCCTCCACGCGGCGGCGCCGCTCATCTACCAGTCCGCCATGGGGCTCCCGTCCACCGACTCGGTGCAGCTCCCGCCCGATCCGATCCAGCAGGTCCCGACGTACCAGGCCGCGCTGGCCGCCTTCGACCGGTTGCCGGAGGTCCGCGTGCTCTTCGACAACGGTGCCGGTAGTGGGGCGACGGGACAGCCGTCGAGCCCCGGCGATCCGTATCCGGGTTTCGAGGCGTCCTTCACCACGTACCCGGTGCCGTCCACCACGGCGCGCACGTGGTATCTGGGTGCCGGCGGAGCCTTGGCGACGGATCCGCCGGCGCGCTCGGGCGTCGACGGGTACACGTCGAACGCGCACGCCGTCCCGCTCACCGACTACGTGGGGACCAACACGGGCTCGGGTGGCTTGTGGAGCAACGCATCGGCCTGGCAGTGGGACTGGCAGCAGAACCCGGCCGGCACGTCCGTCTCCTACCTCACTTCACCGCTCCCGAGCGACACCACCGTGATCGGTGGGGGCGCCGTCGACCTCTGGGTGCGGTCGTCGACCCAGGACGTGGACCTCCAGGCGACCGTCAGCGAGGTGCGGCCCGACGGGAACGAGACGTTCGTCCAGAACGGCTGGCTGCGGGCGAGTGACCGGGCGCTCTCGTCGAGTGGGTCCGACTTCCTCGATGCGCCGAGCACGCTGCTCGACCCGGTTCCGAGTCTCATGGCCCCTGCGTCCATGCCGGCCAACCGCTACGTCAAGGTCGTGATCCCGCTCTACGACGAAGGCCACGTGTACCGGGCGGGCTCGCGCATCCGCGTCACGATCTCGGCCCCGAACGGGACGCAACCGGTTTGGTCGTTCAGTCAGACCCAGCCGAGCGGCACGGGCACCGTGAGCATCGCGTACTCGCACGCGATGCCCTCGAGCCTGGTGCTCCCCGTCGTGCCGGGAGTGAAGGTGCCGACGCCGCTCCCGCCCTGCCCGAGCCTGCGCAACGAGCCGTGCCGGAACTACCAGCCGACGACGAACAACACGTCGACCGGGTAGGGGCAGGGGAGCCTCAGTCCAGCTCGGTCCCGACCACCGAGACGAAGGACAACATTTCGCCTGGATACCCGCCGAGGTTGTGCGTCATCGCCAGCCCCCGGTCCGCCGTCGCGATCTGGCGATCCTCGGGCGCCTCGCGCCGCATCTGCAGCCAGCACTCGAAGAACATGCGCAGGCCCGACGCCCCGACCGGGTGCCCGAAGCTCTTGAGCCCGCCGTCGGGGTTGACGGGCAGTTCCCCGTTCAGTGCGAAGGTCCCCGCCAGCACCTCTTTCCACGCCGTCCCGCGCGGCGCAAAACCCAGGTCCTCCATCAGCACCAACTCGGTCGGGGTGAAGCAGTCGTGCACCTCGGCCATCGCGAGCTGCCGTCGCGGGTCGGTGACCCCCGCCTGGGCGTACGCGTCGGCCGCCGCCGCCTCGCACTCGGGGAAGTGCGTGTAGTCGTACTCCGGGTCGATCAGGCCCGACCCGCTCCCCGCCGCGAACGACAGTCCTTTTATATAGAGCGGCTTGTCCGTGTAGCGGTGCGCATCCTCGGCTCGCACGACGATGGCCGCCGCCGCCCCGTCGGCCACGCCTGCGCAGTCGAACACCCCGAGGCTGCCGGCCAGCCGGGGCGAGGCCAGCACCTGCTCCTTGGTGATCTCCCGGCGGAACTGGGCCCGGGGGTTGCGCGCCCCGTTGTAGTGGTTCTTCACCGCGATCGACGCCAGCACCTCACCCATGGTCTCCTCGTCGACGCCGTACTTCTGCGCGTACGCAGGCGCGACCATGGAGAACATCGCCGCCGCCGTCAGCGTCCGCGCCGTCCCGTCACCGGGCGGGTTCATCGCGTTCAGCCCCTGGTAACCGCTGTCCTTGACCTTCTCGGCGCCGACAGCCATCGCCACGTCGTAGGCGCCGGACGCGACCGCGTAGATGGCCCCGCGCAACGCCTCCGACCCCGTGGTGCAGTAGTTCTCGACCCGCGTCACCGGCTTGTTCGAGAGCTGCAGCGGCCGGGCGAGCGTGATACCGCTCATGCCGCTCTGCGCGGTCCCGAACCAGTACGCGTCCACGTCGTCCTTGTCGACCCCGGCCGAGGCGAACGCGTCCGTCGATGCGTCCACGATCAGGTCGTCGAGGCCCTTGTCCCACAGTTCGGCGAACTTCGTGCAGCCCATCCCGACGATGGCCACCTTGTCCCGAACTCCGTGCGAACCCATCAGTTGCCTCCCGTTCCGTCGCCCCCGTCGCGCACCAGGCGCCCCTTCCAGAAGTAGTCGTGGATGCCGTCGGCGCTGAACAGTCGCCGGAACGTCATCTCGACCCGGCTTCCCGTGCGCACCTCGTCCGCGTCGGTGTCCGTCAGCTCAACCGGGAACCGCCCGCCGCCGTCGAAGTCGACGATGGCGAACACGATGGGTGGGCTCGGCGAGTACGCCAGCCGGTCCACCGTATAGGTGACGACCGTCCCCACAGCGTCCGACATCGGCACGGGCTCCATGTCGTCGACCGCACCGCCGGCCATCGACACCCTCGATGGCGGCATGTGCACCGCCCCCGAGCTCCGGTCCTTCGAACCGACGAACCCGAACTTCCACTCCTCGTTCCGGTGCGCCGCCGTGCTCGACACCCGCGCCGGCTCCGGCCGCCGTGGCGGCTCGGGCTGCAGCTGGCCACGCCACGACAAGAACTTGGCATACGTGATCGGCGCGCCGCCGGCCACCTGCGCCGCCACCGGGCGCGCCGAGCCCCACGCACCGAGCGCATCCGTCGTCCGCAACACGACGGCGTCCGCCCCGTCGGCCAGATGCACGGCCACCACGACCGTGCCCGCCGGTGCCCCCTCCACCGCCAGCGCCTCCAGTGTCGAGGCCAGGACCAACAACGGATGTGCCGTCCCGCTCTGGCCCACGCTCGAGCCGAGGTCGTCCGCCGCCACCCCCTCGCCGAGCGCCAACTTCTTCGTCAATCCCGCCACGGCGCGGCCGTGCATCCCCGTGATGGCCAACCGCCCGATGTCGCCGGACTCCACACCGGCGGCCTTCATCGCCCGCGCCAGCGCCTCTTGTCCCAGCGCGATGTAGCGGTTCTCCCCGAAGCGCTCCTCCCACAGCTTGGACGTGCGGTCGCCCGGGGCGCGCCAGCGGTCGGTGAACTCGTCGGTCGCCGACGCGGCGGCCACGAACTCTGCGATGACGCCTGATCCCTCGCCGATGACGACCGCCGCGCCGGCGTCGCCGCCGGCCGCCTCGTCGCCGCTCGTCGGCAACCCGTCGCGCGTGTCGGAGGCGACCACGAGCGTCGTCCCGCCCCCGGAAAGCGCCGTCACCAGCGCCCCCACGCCGGAGCGGAGTGCGCCACCGAAGTCGAACGCACCGACGTCGCCCGGCAGGCGCAGGGCCGCCGCGATGGCGGTGGCGTTCGTCTTGTCCAGGTACGCCGGCTGCGAGGTGGCGAACCACAGCGATTCGGGCGTCGAGCCGGCGGCACCCCGCAACGCCAACCTGGCCGCCTCGACCCCCAGGGTCGTCGTGTCCTCGTCGTGGGACGCCACGGCCCGGGTGCCCTTGCCGCCGCCGCTGCCCATGAATGTTGCGATGTCGCCCCTGGAAAGGCGCCGGTAGGGCACGTAGCCCGCCGCACTGATGATCCCTCGCACGGCGGACGAGCCTAACGGCTGCCCAATGGACCATCTGACGGGTCGTCAGATCCGACCTGGCCTGGACAAAGGGGGCAAACTGTGTGCGATGGCGGAACGTCCGCTTCCCGAGGTCCCGCGCCCACCCACCCCCGCCGCCGGCGGCGGTGCGGGTGGCCTGAGCGAACGCGTCGCGGACGCCGACCGCGATCGCACGGTGACCATGTTGCGCGAGCACGTGGTCGAGGGCCGTCTGACGCTCGACGAATTCTCCCAACGCATGGGCGCGGCGCTCGAGGCCAGGACCCGCGGGGACCTCGACGCCGTCATGGCCGACCTTCCGGCGCCGAGCTCGACCTCCTCCCTGCCCGCGACGGTGGGCACCCCGCGCAAGACGAGTCGCTGGCACATCGCCGTCATGAGCGGACACTCCACTCGCGGCCGCTGGCGCATCGGGGGCAAGACGAAGGCGGTCGCCGTCATGGGCGGCTGTGACATGGATCTGCGGAGCGCGGAGATCGAGGGCCCCGAGGTCGAGATCACCGCCTTGGCCTTCTGGGGCGGCATCAACATCATCGTGCCCGAGGGTTTCGACGTCGACCTCCGCGGCTTCTCTTTCATGGGTGGACGCAGTCTCCGGCTCAAAGACGTGCCGATCGTCCGCGGTTCGCCACGCATCGTCGTCCGTGGCTTCGCCGTAATGGGCAGTGTCGAGGTGAAGAGTCGGCCCAACCGCTCGGCCAAGCAGCTCGGCAGCTCGGTATCCGGGTCTGCTCTCGGCGCCTTGGAGGCGGCGACGCGATCGGGCGACTTCTCCGACCTGGCCGCCATCGGGAAGGACCTCCGTCGCGAGTTGCGCGACCAGTTCCGCCAGCAACGGCAGGAATACCGTGACGTGGATCGCGCCGGTCGTCGTAACCCGACCGCCGACCCCGCCCCGGTCGATCGTCCGAGCGACGGCACCGTCACGATCTTGTTCTGCGACATGGTCGACTACGCCGGCATGACCGAGCGCCTCGGGGACCAGGCGTCACACCGGATTCTGCACGAGCACCATCGCATCGTTCGTGAGGCACTGGATCGACACGGCGGGCGCGAGATCAAGGTCCAGGGCGACGGGTTCATGATCGCGTTCAGTGGCGTGGCCCGTGCGATGCGCTGTGCCATCGACATCCAACGTGCCATTCGCAACTTCGTCGCTCACGACGGCGAGAAGATCGCCGTGCACATCGGTATCAACACCGGCGACGCCGTGCAGGAGGAGGACGACTACCTCGGATACACCGTCATCGTGGCCAGTCGTCTGGCCGACACAGCTGCGCCCGGAGAGATCCTCGTCTCCTCGCTCTCCGAACAGCTGGTGCAGGGCTCCGGCGAGTTCAACTTCGACGGGCACCGAGAGACACACCTGAAAGGCATGAGTCGGGCGCAGCTCTCGGCGTCGTTGAACTGGGCGGACTGAACCCATGGAGAAAGGTCCGGACACGGGTGCGTGGGAACGCGCCGGGCTCTACGACCCCGATGGGCCCGGAGCGGACGAACGACGCGCACTCCTCCAGTACCTGAGCGACCGAGGCGCCACCATCGAGCAGATGGTCGAGGCGCACGCGCAGGGAAGCCTTCCCGCCGTGGCCAGCGACCTCGTCGTGCGGGGAGGGAACGAGGTCGTGCCGGTCAAGGAGGTGGCGGCTCGCACCGGCATCTCGCTCGAGCGTGTCCTCCGTGTCCTCTTGGCCTCCGGCCTCCCCGTCGAGCCCGAAACCGAGGTGCCCGCAAAGGTCATCGACCTCCTCGCTGCGTTCGAGCAAGGCTCAGAACTCATGGGCGACGAGGCGATCCTCGCCTTCACCCGAGTTCTTGGTGCCGCCGCCATCCAGATCGCCGAGGCCGCCGTTGCGCTCTTCTATTCAGAACTCGGTCCCGGGACCGTACGCGAAGGGGGAGACGAGCTGCACCGAGCCAAACTGGGTGAGGCTGCGACGCTGGTCTTCACTGCGGTGCCGGAGGTCCTGGCGCAAATGGTCATGGACCAATTCGAACGCGCCCTGCGCCGGGCCGCCACTGTGCGCGGCTGGGGGTTCGAGGAGGAGGGTGATTCCGACATCGCCGACTCCGCCTCGTCCCAACTCCTTACGCTCGATGCCACAACCGAGCACGTCGCCCTCGGCTTTGTCGATCTCGTCGGATCGACCGCGTGGGCGGAGAGACTCAATTTGCGGGACCAGTCGTTGGCGCTCTCCCGCTTCGAATCGGCGGCCTGGTCGTCGGCTGTCCTCAACCGAGGACGAGTCGTCAAGATGATCGGCGACGAGGTCTTCTTCTCGGCCAATACCGCCGACGCGGCGTGCCGCATCGGGATCGACGCTATTCGCGCCGCCGCCCAGGACGACGTCCTGCCCCTCGCACGTGGGGCTGTCGGTTGGGGTTCGGCTACCCCGCGTGAGGGTGACTACTACGGGCCGCTCGTGAATCTGCTCTCGCGACTTGTGAAGGCCGGCGC
>DATDIE010000118.1:0-4643 GCA_036521235.1 Acidimicrobiales bacterium
TCGCGTCGGACGCCGCCATGGGGATCACGGTGGACGCCGTGCAGCTGTTGGGCGGCTACGGCTACGTCAAGGAGTTCCCGGTGGAGCGCTTCATGCGCGACGCCAAGGTCACGCAGATCTACGAGGGGACCAATCAGGTCCAGCGCGTCGTGATCGCCCGCGAGGTGCTCAAGGACCTGTAGGCCGCCCGGGCGGAACCGAGGTTGGCGCCCGGCGACCAGGCCAAGGCAGACTTCGGGGCGCCGGTGCTAAATTTAGAACCGGTTCTAAATTTCGCCCAAGCGGGGCAGCCGGCCCAGGCCGGAAAGTCGCAGCAGGAGGAAGGTCCGTCATGGCGCAGCCGGTAATCATCGAGGCGGTTCGTACGCCGATCGGGAAGCGCAACGGGTGGCTCTCGGGCCTGCGGGCCGCCGACATCCTGGGTGCGGCGCAGACCGAGGTCGTCAAGCGGGCCGGCATCGACCCGGCGACCGTCGATCAGGTGTTCGGCGGGTGCGTGACGCAGGCGGGCGAGCAGGGCTTCAACGTGACGCGCACGTCGTGGCTGTTGGCCGGGCTGCCCTACGACGTTGCGGCGACGACGATGGACTGCCAGTGCGGGTCGTCGCAGCAGGCCAACCACATGGCCAACAACCTCATAGCCGCCGGTGGGGCCGACACGACGATCGGGTGCGGCGTGGAGACCATGAGTCGTATCCCGCTGGGGGCGAATGCCGCGGCGCCCGGCGTCGGACGGGCCATGCCCGAGGATCTGCCCTACGACATGCCGAGCCAATTCGAAGCGGCGGAGCGGATCGCCCAAAAGCACGGCATCAGCCGTGAGGACGTGGACGCGTTCGGGCTGGCGTCACAGGAGAAGGCGGCTCGTGCCGTCGCCGAGGACCGCTTCGCCCGTGAGATCTTCGCCATCGAGGCGCCGATCGTGGGCGAGGAGGGGCCGCGGGGCGAGCACGGTGGCGAGAAGATGGTCGTGAGCAAGGACCAGGGGCCGCGTGACACGACGGCCGAGGGTCTGGCCAAGCTGAAGCCGGTGCTGCCCGAGGGGATCCACACGGCAGGGACTTCGTCGCAGATCTCCGACGGGGCGGCGGCCGTCCTGTGGATGTCCGACGAGCGGGCCAAGGCCGAGGGCTTCAAGCCCAGGGCGCGGATCGTGGCGCAGGTGCTGGCCGGGTCCGACCCCTACTACCACCTCGACGGTCCCATCGTGGCGACGGAGCGGGTGCTGGCCAAGGCCGGCATGACGATGAACGACATCGACCTGTACGAGGTGAACGAGGCCTTCGCGTCGATCGTTCTCAGTTGGGCCAAGGTGCACGGCGCCGACATGGACAAGCTGAACGTGAACGGCGGGGCGATCGCGTTGGGCCACCCGGTCGGCGCCACGGGGGCCCGTCTGATCACGACGATCTTGCACGAGCTCGAGCGCACCGACTCGACGTACGGGCTCGTGTCGATGTGCTGCGGCGGTGCCGTGGCGACGGGCACGATCATCGAGCGGCTGTAACGCAGGCGGGGCGGGCCTTGGCGGCCCGCACCCCGACCATCCATCACGACCACATCGGCGCCTACCTCTGGAGGGGACCGTGGCAGACATTTCGACCGAGCACCTGACGTTCGAGCGCGACGGCGCGACCGCGATCGTCACCATGAACCGGCCCGAGGCGAAGAACGCGCTCAGCCTGCCCATGCTCGTGGGCATGAAGGACGCGTGGGGGGAGATCGACTCCAACGACGACATCCGCTCCGCCATCCTCACGGGTGCCGGCGGCACCTTCTGCGCCGGCATGGACCTCAAGGCGATGGGGGGCAGCGACGCCGCGAAGTACCAGCACCGCCAGCAGGAGGACCCTGACCTGCACTGGAAGGCGCTCCTGCGGCACTACGACGTGAAGAAGCCGCTGATCGCGGCGGTCGAGGGGTGGGCCGTGGCGGGCGGGACCGAGATCTTGCAGGCGACCCACATCCGGGTGGCGGGCGAGGGCGCGGTGTTCGGAGTCTTCGAGGCCAAGCGCGGGCTCTTCCCCCTGGGCGGTTCGACGGTACGCCTGCGGCGCCAGATCCCCTACACGCTCGCCATGGAGCTGTTGTTGACGGCGCGTGAGGTGCCTGCGGACGAGGCGCTGCGCATCGGGCTCATCGGCCACGTCGTCCCGACCGGTCAGGCGTTGCAGCGGGCCAAGGAGATCGCGGCGGTCATCAACGCGAACGGACCGCTCGCCGTCGAGGCGATCCTCCGGAGCGTGCGTGAGACCGAGGGCATGTCCGAGGTCGACGGCTTGGCGCGTGAGCTCGAGATCGGCTGGCCCGTGTTCTCGTCCAACGACGCGACGGAAGGCCAGAAGGCCTTCGCCGAGAAGCGGCCGCCGAACTACACCCGCACGTGAACGAGTCGAACCCGACGCCGGGCACCGGCCGCCGCGGGTTCTCGGGGGGCGAGAACCTCGACCCCGGACCGGGCGGGGGCTTCCCCGGCCTCGACGGCACGGCGCCGTCCGCGTCGCCCGGACTCCCGATCAACCAGGTCGCGTCGGCGCTGCGCCGGATCAGCGCGGTCACGATCGGCCAGCCGCTCGAGGACGACGACCTTGGCTCGGCGGCGGCCTCCCTGGCCGAGGTGGCGGACCGGCTCGAGGAAGCGGCCGCCGCGTCGAAGCGGAACCGCCGGACACCCGGGCCGAAGGGCTTCGAAGGCATGCACCCCCAAGACCACTTCCCGACCAGCCCCATGATCGGCTTCGCCAACCCGATCGCCCCGCCGGTCGAGGTGTGGGCCGTGCCCGTGCCCGGCGAGGACGGTGTGCGCGAGCTGCGGGGCCGCGTGACGTTTGACTACCAGTACGAGGGACCGCCCACCTGTGTGCACGGGGGAGTGATCGCCGAGCTCTTCGACGAGCTGCTCGGGCTCTCCAACATCCTCGCCGGTGTCGGCGCGATGACCGGGACGCTCACGATCCGCTACCGACGTCCGACACCGTTGTTGGCGCCGCTCGAGCTCGCGGCGCGCCACACCGGGCGTGAGGGGCGCAAGGTCTTCGCCTGGGGCGGGCTCTACCACGAGGGCGAGCTCACGGCCGAGGCGGAAGGAATTTTCGTCCTCGTGGACTTCGGGCGGATGGTCGACATCGTGTCAGGGAACGCCCATGGCGCGCACAGCGCAGAGGGACCGTTGGTCGACGCGGACTGGCAACGCATGATGGCCAATGCTGAGAAGCGCAAGACCGAGGGCGCCGAGAGCTGACCCGGGCGCCGCCGCCCCACGAGGCGCCGGCGGAGGCCGATGCGCGCCGAACGATGTCACGCACGGCGAGCTTCGCCGTGCCAATCCGGTGCCGTACGATGCGGGAGAAATCTCGAAGAGCGGGAGGGCGTGACTCATGAGCGAGGCAATGAGCCTTGGAGGTACGGGCGCCGGGGCGATGACCCGGGACCGCACCCTCGGCCTCTTCGGCCAGACGATGGCGTACGTGGCCGCCACGGCCGGGTTATTCGCGCTCGGGGCCTACGCCGGCCGCCACCTCTCGGAGTCCCTCACATGGGTCTTCTTCATCGCGGCGTTCGTCTGTCTCATCGCCATGAACTTCACGGCCCGGCGTTCGATGGGCGCCACGGTGGCGCTGCTCGGCGCGTTCGGGGTGCTGATCGGCCTGGCGATGTCGCCCCTGCTCGTGTACTACGCCGTCACCGACCCGGCGATCCTCTGGCAGGCGGGCGGCGCCACCGCGCTGTTCATCCTGGGCTTCGGGACGGCGGGCTACCTCATCCGGAGCGACCTGAGCGCTCTCGCCAGGGTCGCGTTCTTCGCGCTCCTGGCCCTCATCGTCTTCGGGATCGTGCTGATCTTCGTGCACATCCCCCACGGGTCCTTGATCTACGCCATCCTTGGCCTCGCCATCTTCGCTGTCTTCACCATGTTCGACTTCCAGCGCCTCCGGCGCTCGAAGGACATCGCGTCGGCCCCGTTGATGGCGGCGTCGATCTTCCTCGACATCTTGAACGTGTTCTTGTTCTTCCTGCGGATCTTCGGGGGCGGGTCGAACTGATCCGAGCGGGCGGCGGGGTCAACCGGCCTCGCTCGGCCGGTCAGCGACGGGTCAGGGGTCAGAGGTCGGAGGTGCCGGGTCACCACCCGGTGTCATCGGCGGCACGACGCTCGAGCGGGGTGCAACGCGTGGCGCCCAGACGGACGCCGAGATCCAGCTGTTGCCCAGGTCCGTCAGGTCGCCATTCGACCAGAGTGACGGCCAGCGCCTGCCCACCGTGAGGGCGGCGCCCGCGAGCACCAACTTCGAACCGATACCGCGCCGGCGCATGTGGGGGATCACGTAGATCTGGTGCACCTGGCCGGTGCCGGTCCACCACCGGAGAGCGGCGACCTGCGCGCGCGGGTCCGTGTCGGCCTCCTCGCGCTCCTCTGGGCCGACGATCGTGCCGTCCGCCCACTCGCCCGTGGCGAAGGCCAGAAGGTTGGTGGCCGGCGGATCGGCCTCGGGCTCGGGAATCTCGCTGTACCAGAGGTCGACCGCGCCGCTGGCGAACGCCGGGTCGATCACCACCCGCATCATCTCACCGTCAACTCCGTAGTCGGCCTGGTAGAGGACGGTCGCGAGCGGTGGGAGGTCGTCGACGTCGACCACGTGCCG
>DATDIE010000119.1:0-10767 GCA_036521235.1 Acidimicrobiales bacterium
GAGCACCGTCAACTCCGCGCAGACGTCCATCACCAGCGCCATGTCGTGCTCCACGAGCAGGACGGCCGGCGGGTTGTCGCCCGAGGTCACCGTCCGGAGGATCTCGCTGAACGTCGCGGTCTCCTGCGCATCGAGGCCCGAGCCTGGCTCGTCGAGCAGCAGCAGGCTGGGGTCGGTGCAGAGGGCCCGGCCGAGCTCGACCATCCGGCCCTGGCCGGTGGACAGCTCACCCGCCGTCCGGTCCGCCAGCGGCCAGAGGTCCAGCAGGCCCATGACGTCGTCCACGCGCCGCTGGCGCTCGCGCCGGCCCCGGCCGAGGACCCCGCCGCGATGCGACGACTCCCACGACGCAACGAGGTTGTCGTGCACCGTCATGCGCGTGAACAGGGCGAGGCGCTGAAACGTCCGGGCCATCCCGGCGCGGCCCCTGCGGTGGGCCGGCCACCGCGAGACGTCGGCCCCCTCGAAGAGCACGCGCCCGGTCGTGGCGTCCTGGAGGCCCATGAGGACGTTGAACATGGTCGTCTTGCCGGCACCGTTGGGGCCGATGAGGCCGACGATCCGACCCCGCGGCACCTCGAGCGAGACCTGGTCGAGCGCGCTGAGGCCTCCGAAACGGACCGAGATCCGTTCGGCCGCCAACACCACGTCGCCCCGGCGTGCGGCCGGAGCCGGCGCTGCGAACGTCGCTTCGCTCGCCACCACCGGGACCTCTGCGGTGTCATCGGACATGGCTCGTCACCACCTTGGGCGCGCCCGCCGGCGCGCTGCCGCCGAGCCCCGGTGCCGCCGGCCGGCGCGGCAACGGCCGGAGCACGCCCAGCACGTGGCTGGTCTGGCGGCGGGCCAGCGCCACAGTGCCCTCGGGCTCCTGGGCCAGCCCGATCACGCCGATCGCCACCAGCAGCGGGATGAGCTCGTCGACCTTCGTGGGGATCTGCGGGAGCGAGGGCAGGACGTCGACGGCGCCGGCGATCACCGCGCCGAAGATCAGGGCGCGGCCGCCGAACACCACGAGGAGCAGCAGCTCGAGCGAGGCCGACCACATGAAGTCCTGCGGCGTGATGGCCTGGACCTCAGCGCCGTAGAGCGAGCCCGCCAGCGCCGCCACCATGGCCCCCACGACGAAGACGACGACCTTCGTCACCGTGAGGTTGACCCCGAGCGTCGACGCGGCGAGCGGCGAGTCCCGCACGATGTGGAGGCGCCGGCCGATCGGTCCCTGGCGCAGCGCGTAGGCCACGATGGCCAGGAGCCCGAAGACGACGACCGCCAGCTCGTACATCGAGGTGCGCCCGCTGAAGGAGAGGCCGAGGAAGTGGGGCCGCGGCACGGTGATGCCGGTGAGGCCGCCGGTCACGTCGTTGCGGTTGAACACGACGTTGTCCATGACGAGAGCGAAGGCAAGCGTGGCCAGCGCCAGATAGAGCCCCGAGAGGCGCAACGACACGAGCCCGACGATGATCCCCAGCGGCGCCGCGAAGAGCATCCCCATGAGCACGGCGAAGAGGAAGTGCTGGCCGTGCGCGCCGGAGAGGTGCCCCGCGGTGAACGCGCCGACACCGACGAAGGAGAACTGGGCGAGGGAGATCTGGCCGGCCCAGCCCGTCAGCACCACGAGGGTGAGGGCGATCAGCGCATAGACGAAGCCCTGGGTGAGGAAGTTGAGGTTGGGACCGGAGAAGGCGAGCGGCACCAGCAGCGCCACCACGAGCCCACCCAGGCCCAGCCCCAGGCCCCGCTCGATCCGCAGCGACCCGATGCGCCACCGCACGCGCGACACCGTCTCGGATGAGCGCAACGCGGACAGCCGCTGGGCCACCGCCCCCGAGCCCGACGCCTTGAGCCGCGTGGCGAACACGATCAACAGGACGAACAGCGCGATGTAGGGGAGCGCCGCCTCCAGGTTCGATACGGTGCCCGAGTTCGACCACTTCGACATGACGCTGACGGCGATCCCCAGGCCGAGCCCACCCAGGTACGCCCACGGCAGCCCGAAGAGGATGCCCAGCACGGCCGGCGCGAACGCGTAGATCACGACGAGCACGAGCTCGTTGACATCGAGCCCCTGCGTCGGGCTGATCAGGATGCCGACCAGGGCGGCGAACACCGAAGACAGGATCCAGGCGATGCGGCGCACGTTGTCGCCGTGGACGCCGATCATGTCGGAGAGGTCGGGGTTGTCGACGACGGCGCGCGTCTGGGTGCCGAAGCGCGTGTGCCGCAGCAGCGCCCAGAGCAGCGCCGCCATCGACAGCGAGATCAGCAGCGTGCCGAGCTGGTCGTACCCGACGTGTAGGTGGCTGCCGACGACGAACGTCGAGGTCGGAAAGATCGGTTGGAGGTGCTCGTCCTGGGGCCACAGCAGCCCGGCCCCGGCGGTCAGCAGGGCCAGCACGCCGAGCGAGACGACGATCACCACCTCGATCGGCGCACCGCTCAGGGGCCGGAACAACGCCTCGAGCAGCACGCCCATCAGGGGCGCCACGACCAGGAAGAGAATGGGCATGGCGATCCAGGCGGTGAGGCCCCATTGGTCGTGCAGCTGCCAGTAGGTGAAGGCGCAGAACATCGCCATCGCCCCGTAGGCGAAGTTGAAGACGCCCACCGTCTTGTACGTCAGCACCATGCCCATGGCGGCCAGCCCGTAGAGGCCGCCGGTGAAGATGCCGATGACGATGAACGGCCAGATGGCGCTCATTGGTCGCTCATCTACGAGGCCGCGGTGGCCTGACCGCCGCAGAAGAGGCCCGACGCCGGCGCCTTGCGGACGAAGCCGTTCCCCTTGATCTGGACGTCGACGTCACACGAATAGACCCCGTGGGAGCTCGGCGTGTAGCCGCCGAGGGCGCCCCCGCCGTTCCAGTTCTGCAGCGAGTCGAACTCCTTCACGACGCTCGCCCGCGTCGGGTTGTGGCCGCTCTCGATCAGGGCGTAGATCAGCATCTGCGCCGCCTCCCACGCCAGGAACCCGAACCCGCTGGGGGAGTCGCCCGGCTCGTACGTGGCGAGCTGCTGCTGGTACATCTGCGTCATGGTCTGGTTCTCGTTGAGCGGGACGAACGGGAGCCCGACGATCAGCCCCTGGGCTGCCGACTCGCCCGCAACCGAGATCATGTCGGGCGTGTAGGCGTCGAACGTCGCCGCCACGTACCCCGGGTTGTACTGCTGTTGCTGCATCGCCTGCAGCATCTTGGCGTTGCCGGTCACGTCCATCGTGTCGAGCACGCCGTTGCAACCGGCCTGCTGCATGGCCGCCACGTCGCTCTCCAGCGACGCGGAAGCGGGCGACACCGAGAAGTCGGTGTAGCAGACCGTCCCGCCTTCCGACTTGTAGACGGCCTCGAATTGCTCCGCCGCCTGCGCGCTGATGGCGATGGAATAGGAGAGGAACGCCATCTTGGAGGGCAGGTAGCCCGACTGCTTCGCCAGGCGGTAGACGCCGTCGGAGATGTAGTAGGTGCCACCCGGCGGCGTCTGGTTGCAGCTGCCACCCGCCGGGGACCAGTAGACCGGCGCTTCGGACCGGTTGCAGTTGATGGCGAACCCGACGTCGGGGACGTTCGCCGACGTCATGGCCGGGACCCCGCCGTTGTCGCCGTCCGACGTGGAGCCCACGAACGCCAGCGCCTTGGGAATGAGGTCCGCGACGTCGGCCGCGTTGGTCGACGAGTTCTGCCCGTCGTCCTCCACGTCGAGCGAGAGCTTCCGCCCGCAGACGCCCCCGGCCGCGTTTACGGCCGCGAAGAGGGCCTGCACGCCCTGGGGCCCTTGCGGGAACGACCCGGTCAACGGCCCGGTCAGGCCGCTCACGTTCCCGAATGTGATCGACGTCGGGGTCACGCCGACGTCGGACGCCGTGTTGCCGCTCGTGCCGGTGCAGAGGGCGGCCTCAGCGGACGGCGAGAAGTTGAAGCCGGCTGACGTCGCGGTGGCCGACGAGGCGGGGGGAGCCGTCGCGCCACCCGTCGCCGCCGCTGCGGTTGCGCCCACGGCGTGGCCAGCGGCAGTCGACCCACCAACTGGCCGGCCGGAAGCAGAGCCGCCCAAGGCGCTCGAGCTCGACCCGCTGGCGATGGTGGTCGTCGTGCCGGAGGCTTGCGCCGCACCCTGCCCCACGTCGGTGCCCCCACCGCTGGCCCCGAGGTACGGGCTGACCCGGGCGCCGCACGACGTCGCAACGACGGACAGCACGAGGACCCCCACCAGCCCCGCCGTTCTCTTTCTCACATCTGCCCCCCGCACTCAGGCACCCACCTAGATAACTCGGGCGTGCCGACGGGCCTTGCGGGCCCGACCGACCGACATTCACAGACGCTTCCCAGACGACCCCAATTTCCGCCGGGGCCAGGGGCACCATAACCGGTCCCCTGACACTGACGTCAGGTTTAGATTCCGTCCCGGTGGGTATCTTGGCGACGCCATGAAGGCAGGGGCGGAGTGCCGGAATGAAGACGAGGCGGCTTGACGCGGGCGGTGATCGCACAGGGGCGACCCCTCGTCCTGAACCACATCCCGAAGACGGCCGGGACGTCGCTGACCGAGGGCCTGATCAACGCGGTCCAGCCCACAGCGCCGTTCCACGGGATCGACCGATCCGCGCTCGGCCCGTTCGAAGACGTCGACCGGCTCTCGCGGCGGGTGCGCCGGCGGATCATCATGACCCCCGACGACATCCCGGCCGATGCCGACGCGGTCTTCGGGCACATCGGTACCGCGACCACGATGACCCGCTTTCCAGTGGCGAACCGGCTCACCGTGTTGCGCGAGCCTCGCTCACGGCTCCTTTCGCACTGGCTGTTCTGCCGCGCCCACACCAACTTCCAACTGCGCTCCTTCGGTGCGTGGGGTGAGTACGTCAAGGTGGCGCGCCAGCCGCTGAGGGACTTCCTCGCCAATCGCGAAGTGGCGTTCTATACGGACAACCTGATGACCCGCTTCTTGGCCTGGCCCCACCCGCTGACGCCGGTCGACGCCTTCATCGACAGCCGGCACGACCAGGAGCTGGCCGCCCTCGCCATCGCGGAGTTCGATGCGTTCGACTTCATCAGCGTCATCGAGGACCCCAAGATGAAAGGCGACCTGGCCACGTGGCTAGGACGAGAGCTCGTCCTGCCCAACTCGAATTCCTCGCCGGCGTTGCCCAAGAGGCTCCGTTGTGACGTGGCGGTCGAGGCCGAGGCTTCGACGGTCCTGATCGAGGAGCGGTCCCGGATCGACGCGCTCGTGTGGGATGCCCTGGCCGAGCGCGTCGGCTTCGTCGAGGCCGGTGGGGGCGAGGCGGAACGCGACCGCATCTACGAGGTGACGATCGCTCGTCACCGGAACAACCCGATCGGGGTAAGCCGGAGCCGCCTGCGCGGCGCGCTGCAGCGCCGGCGCGCCTGACGAAGTCCGCCTACTCCACCGCCGACAGGGTCGCGCTGGCGAGCGTCCCACCCGCACGCGACGCAGCCACCAACCCGGCGGCCGCCGCCACCCCGGCGAGCACGTAGGCCGCCACCGTGAAGGCGTGCGCCGCGTCGGCCATCGCCACCGAGGCGTGGCCGAGGTCGCCGCCCGCCACCGTGAACACCGTCCCCGTCACCGCGAGGCCCAGCGCCGTCCCCAGTCCGCGCGTCATGTTCAGCACGCCCGAGGCCTGCCCGGCGTGCCGCGCCGGCGCGGCGCCCATGATCGACGCGTTGTTGGGCGACGTGAACAGCCCCATCCCCACCCCGATGCCCGCCAGCAGCAGCAGGAACCCGGCCGTTCCCGGCCGCACCGCCCCGAGCACCAGTAACGAGGCCGTCACCAGCGCCATGCCGCCCACGCACAGCGGCCGCGCCCCCACCCGGTCGGCCACCCGCCCGGCGAACGGGGCCACGATGCCGAAGGCGAGCGGGAAGGCCATGAGCTCGAGGCCCGAACGTGCCGTCCCCAGCCCGACCGACCGCTCCAGATAGAACGGCACCAGCAGCAGGACGCCGAACATCACCAGATACGAGCCCATCCCCGACGCGATCCCCGTCGAGAACCGCGCGCTGCGGAACAGCCCGAGGTCGAGCATCGGGTCACTGTCGCGCCGTTCGTGCAGGAAGAACACGACGAACAACACGCCCGCCACCACGAAGCACGACACGATCAGGGCGGACCCCCATCCCGCCGTCGCGCCGAAGGAGATCGCACATAGCAGCGCCACCATGGCGGGGAAGAACACCGCCAGGCCGGTCCAGTCGAAGCGCACGCGCGCCAACAGGTTGCGCGACCGCGGCACGAGCAGCACCGCGGCGACGGCGCCGAACAGCCCGAACGGCACGTTCACGAAGAAGATGAGGCGCCACCCACCAGCCGCCAGCAGCAACCCGCCGATGGTGGGGCCCAACGCCAGCCCCAGGGCCTGGGCCGCCCCTTGGAAGCCGATGGCGCGCCCGAGCGACGCCGCCGGCACCACCAGCACGATGATGGCCAGCGAGTTCGCCTGCAGCATCGCCGCCCCGATCGCCTGCAGCGCCCGGAACCCGCACAACCACCCGAGCCCCGGCGCCAGCCCGCACAGCACCGACGCCCCCGTGAAGATCAAGAAGCCGTAGACGTACAGCAGCTTGCGCCCCCACATGTCCGCGAACCGGCCCACCGCGGTCACCGTTGCCACGAGCACCAGCAGGTATGACAGTCCGACCCACGTCACGGCGCCCACCGACGCGTCGAACGTCTTGGACAGCGTGGGCAGCGCCACCGTCACGATGGAGGCGTCGAGCTGCCCCATGAAGGCGCCGACGCACACCGCGGCGACGGCGAACCACGGCGCGTTCGGTTGGTCCCGGATGATCTGCGGACGCCGCGGCTCGACTAGCAGCCGGTCCCACGTCCATGTCCACGGTCGCGGTGCCTCCGACGTCACCGCCCGTCCCACTCGACGACGTCGGATGACCGGATGTCACGCGACGATGCACCGACGAGCAGCTCGTAGTTCCCCGGATCCGACCGCCATGCGTGCGCCTCCACGTCCCAATACCGATAGGCGGCGGCGTCCAACTCGACTTCCACCTGTCGCCGCTCGCCGGCCTCCAACCCGACTTTCAAGAACCCCACCAGCTCCTGTGCCGGCCGCGGCACGCGGGATCCGAGGTTCCCCCGGTAGACCTGCACCACCTCGGTCCCTCGTCGGGGCCCGCGGTTCCACAGCTGGACGGTGACCCGCGCCGCCGTGATGTCCACCTGTTCCCAGACGACGTCGCCGTAGCCAAGGCCGAACCCGAACGGGAACAGCGGCTCGACCTCGTTCGTGTCGTAGTGGCGGTACCCGACCAGGGTGCCCTCCTCGTAGACGACCTTGCCGTCGACCCCCGGGTACCACTCGGCGGCGCCGGCCGTCGGCGTGTCCTCCAGGCTCGTCGGCACCGTGACGGGCAGGCGCCCGCCCGGGTCGGTCAGCCCGACGATGACGTCGGCGACGGCGTCCGCTCCCTCCTCGCCGGCGTACCAGGGCACCAGGACCGCACCGGCGCGCTCCGCCCACGGCATCTCCACCGGCGACCCCGCGTTCACCACGACGACCGTGCGCGGGTTGACGTCGAGCACCGCCTCGATGAGCTCGCGCTGGACCCCGGGCAACCTCAGGTCGGGTCGGTCGTAGCCCTCGGACTCCCACTGGCCGTTGAGGCCGACGACCACCACGGCGACGTCGGCCGCCCCCGCCGCCTCGACCGCACGTCCGAACTCGTCGTCCGGCTCCGGTCGCCCCGCCCGGAGCAGCGCACCCATGATCGGGTTCGACCTCGAGCGCGGCCAAAGGTCCATCGTGAGCACGTAGGCCCGGCCCGCCTCGAGGTCCCGGTGCACGTCAATTGGCTCACTGCCGGCGCCGTAGAACCCCGAGCCCCGCTGCGGGTCGCTGTTGTCCAGGACGACCTCACCGTCGAGACGCAGGACGGAGCGGCCCGCGGACTCGAGGCCCAGCTGCCAGATTCCCGAGGTGTCGGGCGTGAACGTGGCCGACAGGTGCGCCGACCACCGACCCGTCTCGAGCCCGGGCGGGGGGCCGATCCACACCGCACGCGCCGAGTGGGTGACACCGGTGTCCACGGGCTGGCGCGCCCCGGCCTCGGGCACCTCGGGCTCGTCGTAGTACTCGATCGTGAAGCCCTCCGTGCCGCCGCCCGTGGGCGCAACGAGGCGCAGATCGATCGGAGGGATGCCCCGGTCGATGCGGCAGCCGGCCTCGTAGGTCACCGTCGCCGCCGGGACCCGCTCGGCCAGCGTGTCGACCACGCTTCGCCGCTGGTGCGGGGTGACCTCCGAGCTGCCGCCACCCATCGCCATCTGCCGTGCGTTCGGGCCGATGACGGCGACCCGGTGGATGGATGCGGGGTCGAGGGGGAGCAGGTCGTGGTTCACCAGCATGACGGTGCCTGCCGCGGACACCTGCCGGGCGAGCGCTCTGCGTCCGGGGTCGTCCTCCTCCGCCTCCGCGACCGGCTCGGGGTCCTGCCCGCCGAGCAACCCGACGCGCTCCATCAGGCCGAGCACGTGGCCCACCTGGCGGTCCACGACGTCCTCGCCCACGTCGCCGTTACGGACGGCGGTAGCCAGGTTGGGCCCGAGCCACGCGGGCGGCCCGGGCATCTCGAGGTCCAGGCCCGCTAGCGCGGCCGGCGCCGTGGAATGGGTGCCGTACCAGTCCGACACGGTCACCCCGTCGAAGCCCCACTCACCGCGCAAGATCCCGTTGAGGAGCTCGGGCTGTTCACCGCAGTAGGTGCCGTCCACCTTGTTGTAGGCCGTCATCAGGGCCCAGACGCCCGCCTCGCGGACGGCGGCCTCGAACGCGACCAGGTGGATCTCGCGCAGCGTGCGCTCGTCCACCTCGGCGCTGATGCTCATGCGCTCGTGCTCTTGGTCGTTGCAGGCGTAGTGCTTGATGCAACAGGCCACCCCCTGGGACTGCACGCCCCGCACGTACCCGACAGTCAGGCGCGCGGTGAGGAGCGGATCTTCGGAGAAGGACTCGAAGGTGCGGCCGGCCAGCGGGGTGCGCACGATGCACACCGTCGGGCCCAAGAGGACCCGGACACCCTTCGACCGAGCCTCCGCGGCCAGCGCCTCTCCGAGCTGCTCGACCAGTTGAGGATCCCACGTCGAGCCTACGGACGTGCCGCAGGGAAGAGAGAGCGATTGCCGGCCGCCAAAACTGTCGCCGCGCACACCCGACGGGCCGTCGGACACCTTGAGCGCGGGCAGCCCGACCCGTTCGACCGGCGGCAAGTACCAGAGGCTGGCACCCGCGGTGAGCGAGCACTTCTCGTCCAGGGTCATCTCCGCGAGCTTGCGGTCCACGGTCTCGGGCACGGCGGCGTCTACCACGTGTCCACGAACGGACGCCGTCCGCCCCCACGTTCTCGCGCCCCCGCCGACTCCAGCGCGTGGACGACGCGTGTGCGGGTGTCAGCCGGGTCGATGACGTCATCGATCTCGAAGAACTCGGCCACGTGTAGGGCCTTTCCATGTTGGTACGCCCGCTCCACCATGGCGTCGAAGGCGGCCTGGCGTTCGGTGTCGTTCTCGATGGCGTCGAGCTCACGGCGGAAGCCGAGACGGACCGCGCCCTCGAGGCCCATGCCACCCAGTTCCCCGGTGGGCCAGGCCACCGTGAAGACGGGGCGATGGAACGACCCTCCCGCCATGGCCTGCGCCCCCAGGCCGTAGCCCTTGCGCAGGATCACGCAGCAGTACGGCACCGTGAGCGACGCGCCGACCACGAACATGCGGCTCACGTGGCGGACGAGGGCGGTCTCCTCCGCCTCGGGGCCGACCATGAAGCCCGGGGTGTCGCACAGCGACAGGACGGGCAGTCCGAAGGCCTCGCAGAGCTGCAGAAAGCGTGCCGCCTTGTCGGCACACGGCCCGTCGATCGCACCGGCCAGGTGGAGCGGGTTGTTGGCGATGACCCCCACGGCGCGGCCTTCGATCCGAGCCAAGGCGGTGACCATTCCGGGGGCGAACGACGGTCGGAGCTCCAGGACGGACCCTTCGTCCGCCAACAGATCGAGCGCTCGGTGCACGTCGTACACACGCCGCCGGTCGGGCGGCACGACCTCCCGCAGCTGCGTCTGGTCCGGAGCGGCCCACTCCGCCAAGTCGCCCTGGAAGTACGACAAGTAGCAGCGCGCGACGTCGACCGCCTTCTTTTCGTCCGCCGCCAAGACGTCGATGACGCCGTTGGAGGCCTGGACGGATGAGGGTCCCACGTCGTCGGGGGTGAACACGCCGAGCCCGCCGCCCTCGATCATGGCCGGGCCGCCCATCCCGATGTTCGCGTCGGGCGTGGCGATGATGACGTGACAGCACCCCAACAGCGCGGCGTTGCCGGCGAAGCAGCGGCCCGAGACGACGCCCACGAGGGGTACCCGGCCGCTGAGGGCGCCGAACAACGCGAACGCAGCGGTGTCGAGGCCGGTGACGGTGGCGGTGTCGGTGTCGCCCGGGCGGCCTCCGCCGCCCTCGGCGAAGAGCACGACGGGAAGCCCGAGACGCTCGATCAGCTCGAACAGGCGATCCTTCTTCTTGTGGTTCATCTGACCCTGGGTGCCGGCCAGCACGCTGTAGTCGTAGGACAGGACGGCGCAACGAGCGTGCTCGGGAGGGAACAGGTCCCCGTTGACGCGGCCGAGGCCGGCGATGAGCCCATCGGCCGGCGTGTTGGCGATCAGGTCCTCGGTGCTGCGGCGTGCGCGCTGCGCCGCGATGACGAAGCGGCCGTACTCCTCGAAACTGCCCGGGTCGCAG
>DATDIE010000120.1:0-4025 GCA_036521235.1 Acidimicrobiales bacterium
CGCCCTTGACGACGGCGCCACCCGCTTGCGCCTGAAGATCGAGCCGGGATGGGACCACGAGCCGGTGCGCGCCGTGCGCGCCGCGCACCCCGACCTCGTCATCCAGGTCGACGCCAACGGCTCGTACCGCGCCACCGACGACGACGTCGCCGCCCTTGCCCGCCTCGCCGCCTTCGGCGTGCTCTGCGTCGAGCAGCCGCTGCCGCCCGCCGACCTCGTCGCCCTCGCACAGCTGGCCGAGAAGCTTCCGCTCCCGATCTGCCTCGACGAGTCCTTGACCACCCCGCGCCGCGTCGTCGACGCCTTGCGCAACGGGGCCTGCGCGATGGCCTGCCTGAAGCCCGGCCGCCTCGGGGGCATGCGGGCGACGCGGCGCGCGCACGCCGCGTGCGCCGAGGCCGGCGTGCCCGCGTTCGTCGGCGGCTTCTTCGAGACCGGGCTCGGGCGCTCGTCCAACCTCGCACTGGCGGCGCGGTTGAGTCAGGACGCGACCGGCCTGGTCAGCGATCTGGGCGACCCCGCCGGCTATCTGTCGGTGGACCCGTGCGGCTACCCGCCGGTGGTGGACGGCTGGGTCCGGGTGCCCGCGCAACCCGGGGTCGGGCCCGCCCCCGATGCAGGCGTGCTGGAGCGCTTGGAGGCGCCGCGGCGTTGGTTCCCGGCCACGTACACTTGACCCCCCATGCATCGCGTCCTGCTGGAGCGGCGGATCAGAGACGTCCACACCCGGCTTGTCCGCGCGCGGGAAGAATTGGCCGTCCTCAACGAGCAAATGACGGTCGTGCAGGACTCCGCTGACGAGGCGCGCGTGCGGGCGCTGGTCTCCGAGACGCCGCTGGCATCGCGCGAGCACGACGAGGCGTCGCGGCACGCCGACGCGATGGTGCGGGCCCGAGAGGCGCTGCGCAAGACGATCGCGGACCTCGAGGACCGCCAGGACGAGCTCCTGGGGCACGTCTCCTCCGGCACGCAATGAGCCCGAAGAAAGCAGAGGACACCACCCCCGCGCGGGTGGTCATCGCCGAGGACGAGGCCATCGTGCGCCTCGACCTGAAGGAGATCCTGGTTACCGCCGGCTACGAGGTGGTGGGCGAGTGCGGCCGGGGCGACGAGGCGGTGAAGCTGGTCGAGCAGCACCAGCCCGACCTGGCCATCCTCGACATCAAGATGCCCGGGATGGACGGCCTCCGCGCCGCCCGCGAGATCACGTCGCGGCACCAGGTCGCCGTCCTCCTGTTGACCGCGTTCAGCCAACGGGACCTGATCGAAGAGGCGCGCGAGTCCGGCGTCTCGGCCTACCTGGTGAAGCCGTTCCAACCCCGGGAGCTGCTGCCGGCGGTGGCGGACGTGCTCGCCCGGGCCCGCCAGGACTGGGCCATCGAGGCGGAGCATTCCGCCGACGGCGCCGAGGACAAGATCGCCACGCGGCGGGTCGTCGACGAGGCCAAGGCGATCCTCATGGAGCGCGACGACCTCCCCGAGACGGAGGCGTTCTCCTTTATCCAGCGCACGGCGATGAAGACGCGGGCCCGCATGCGCGACGTCGCCCAGCAGATCGTCGACGGCACACTGACCCCGTAGTCTCGGGGCATGGCTGACGGGCAGGAGCGCACGGGACCGCTGCTCCTCCTGGACGGCATGTCCCTCGCCTTTCGGGCGTACTACGCACTGCCCGACACGCTGGCCACGTCGTCGGGCGTCGTCACGAACGCCGCCCATGGGTTCACCTCCATGCTCGTGTATCTGATCCGCGAGCAAAAGCCTTCGGCGCTCGCGGTCGCGTTCGACGCACCCGGTGACACGTTCCGCGACGACATGCTCGAGGACTACAAGGCCGGCCGCGCCGCCACGCCCTGGCTCCTGCCACCTCAGTTCGACATCATCCGCGAGATCATGGACGCCCTCGCCATCCCCGTCATCGAGGCGCCCGGGTTCGAGGCGGACGACGTCATCGCCACGCTGGCCACACAGGCGGCCGAGCGGGGCAGCGAGGTGGTCATCGTCACCGGCGACCGCGACAGCTACCAACTCGTCCAAGACCCCTACATCCGGGTCCTCTACAACAAGCGCGGCGTGAGCGACTACACGCTCTACGACGAGGCCGGCATCGTCGAGCGCACCGGGGTGACGCCGGAGAAGTACGTCCTCTTGGCGTCCCTGCGCGGCGACCCGTCCGACAACCTGCCGGGCATCCCTGGGGTGGGGGAGAAGACGGCCGCCAAGCTGATCAACAAGTACGGCGACCTCGACGGCGTTTTCACCCACCTCGAGGAGCAGACGCCGAAGCTGCGCGAGAACCTCGAGGCCAACGAGCACCTCGCCCGCAGCAACGCGCGGCTGATCCCGCTCGTGCGCGACGTCCCGCTCGACGTCGATGTGGACCAGCTCGCCCTCGGCGGCTGGGACGCCGAGCGGGCGGAGGCCACGTTCGAGGAATACGAGATGAAGACGGTCTGGCAGCGCCTGGCCGAGCTCATCGACGCCTGCGCCCTGGGCGCGCCGGCCGCCGGCACCGCCACCCGTACGGCCAACGCGGCCGCCGCCGACGAAGAGCCCGCGCCGGCACCGCTCGAGGTGCGCGACGTCGCGCTCCCCACGAACGCGACCGAGGCGGCCAAGCAGCTCGGCGAGCTCGGTCAGGCCCGGCTGGCCGTGGCCGGCCGTTGGAACGGCCTCCCCGGGCGCAGCGACCTGGTCGCGCTGCTCGTCCTGGCCACCGACGGCGACGAGGCCGGCCTCGGCGTGCTCGTGCCCGCCGACCTGCTCACCGCGGCGTCGGTCGCCAAGAGGCTCAACACGCTCCTCGCCCAGCCCGTGCTCGGCCACAACGTCAAGGAGCTCATGCGGTCGTTGCTGCCGCTCGGCATCGACGTCACCGGCCTGGAGATGGACACCGCCGTCGCGGCGTACCTCCTCGACGCCTCGACCGGCGAGTACAAGCTCGAACAGCTGAGGGAGCAGACGGGCCAGCTCTCGCTCGACATCCTCGAGCCCGGCGAGACGTCGGCCGACGTGGCCAAGGAGGCCGCCGGCGAGGCGTCCGACGTGCTGGGCATGGCCCACTCGTTCCGCACCCGGCTGACGGCCGACGACATGGTCGACCTGCACGACAACATCGAGCGCCCCCTCGTCCGGGTCCTCGCCAAGATGGAGGTCGCCGGCATCGCGGTCGACCGCACCGAGCTGCAGACGATCACCGACGACCTGAAGGAGTCGGCCGCCAAACTCCAGGACGAGGTACAGGAGATCGCAGGCCACGAGTTCAACGTGAACTCGACCCCGCAGCTGCGCACCGTGCTCTTCGAGGAGCTCGGCCTCACCCCGGGCAAGAAGACGAAGACGGGCTACTCCACCGACGCGCAGACGCTGGAGAAGATGCGCGACGAGCACCCGATCATCGAGACGCTGCTCAACTACCGCGAGGTCGAGAAGCTGCGCTCGACGTACGGCGAGAGCCTGTTGGCCGAGGTGCAGGCGGACGGCCGCATCCACGCGTCGTTCGGCCAGACGGTCGCCCGCACCGGCCGCATCTCGTCGGACCGGCCCAACCTGCACAACATCCCCGTGCGCACCGAGCTCGGCAAGCAGTTCCGGCGCGCCTTCGTGCCGGCGCCGGGCAGCAGCTTCCTGGTGGCCGACTACGACCAGGTCGAGCTGCGCTGCATTGCGCACCTGTCGGAGGACCCCGGCCTGATCGACGCCATGACGAGCGGGTCGGACGTGCACCGGACGGTGGCGGCGGCCGTCTACGGGATCCCGCCCGAAGAGGTGACCCACACCCAGCGCGAGTTCTGCAAGATGGTCTCCTACGGCCTCGCCTACGGCATGGAGGCCTACGGGCTCAGCCAGCGTCTCGGAGTCCCCGTCGAGGAGGCGGCCGCCATCATGGAGAGCTACTTCGGCGCCTTCCCGCTCGTGCGGCAGTACATGGACGACACCGTGACCGAGGCGAAGATCCGCGGCTACACGCGCACGATGTTCGGCCGGATACGGCCCCTGCCCGATCTGCAGGCGGCGAACTACCG
>DATDIE010000121.1:0-4519 GCA_036521235.1 Acidimicrobiales bacterium
TACGGCGCCTGGGGCGAGAAGACGATGTACGGCAAGAAGACCGTCGGGGTCATCCGCTCCACGTTCCTCATCGGGCCCAACGGCAAGGTGCAGCGGGCCTGGCACCACGTGCGCGCCGACGGCCACGCCGCCAAGGTGCTCGAAGAGGTCGACGCGGGCTGAGCGCTTGAGCGCTTGATTGCTTGAGGGCCTGCGGGTCCGAGGATCTGGAACGTCGAGCACGAAGGAGACCGGGGGGTCACATGGGTCAAGGCATCAGCGAGGTCCTCACGTTCGCCATCGCAGTGGCGATCAGCCCGATCCCGATCATCGCGGTCATCCTCATGCTGTTCTCGGCGCGGGCCAAGGTGAACGGCCCGGCGTTCCTGCTGGGATGGGTCGTCGCGCTCGCCGCCGTGAGCACGGTGGTGTACGTGCTCGCGCACGACGGCGACGTCGCCACCAGCTCGACGGCGTCGGACTCGGTCTCGTGGGGGAAGATCGCGCTGGGCGCCGGCTTCCTGCTGCTGGCGAGGCGCCAGTGGCGCAGCCGTCCAGTGCCCGGTGCGGAAGCAGAGATGCCCAAGTGGATGGGCCACATCGACACGCTCTCGCCGCTCAAGGCCGCCGGGCTCGGCGTCGCGCTGGTCGCCGTGAACCCCAAGAACCTCATCCTCACGATGGGGTCGGCCGCCGGGCTCGCCCAGCTCGGGCTGTCGACGAGCGATGCCATCGTTGCCACCGCGGTGTTCGTGGCACTCGCCAGCGTGACGATCGCCGCGCCCGTGGTCTACGCGCTCGTCGGCGGGGCGCGGGCGCGGGCGGCGCTCGACTCGGCCAAGGCGTGGCTGGGGGTGCACAACGCCGCCGTCATGACGGTGCTGTTCCTCGTGTTCGGCGTCGACCTGATCGCCAAGGGGCTGCCGCCCCTGACCTGAGGCGACCCGCTGCGTGCTCGCTCGCGGAGCGCTCAGCGCTGGTGCTCGGGGCACCAGTACGTCGTCCGCCCGCCCACCTGCTCGACCAGCAACTCGGCGCCGTCGCGCGGGCAGCGGCCGCCGGGCACGCGCGCTTCCATCAGGTTGCCCATGTGCGAGCCGCCACGGCGGTCGAGCTGGCGCAGGACCGCGCGCAGGGACTTGTGCAGCGTGCGCAGCTCGTCGTCGTCGAGCGGGGTGCGCCGGCCGGGGTCGAGCCCAGCCCGCCACAAGATCTCGTCGGCCAGCAGGTTGCCGACGCCGGCCAGGCGTTCCTGGTCCATGAGCCGCGCCTTGAGCGGTGCGGCCGTGCCCGCCACCCCGGCCCGGGGCGACACCGCCACGGCGGCGCGGACGTCGGCCAGCGACGCGGTGAGCGCGTCGGGGCCGAGCCGGTCCTCGTCGGGCGCCAGCTCGAGCGAGCCGAAGCGGCGCGGGTCGTGCAGCTTGAGCGTGCCCCCGTCCCCGAACTCGATACGCGCCCGCACCCACTTGTCGTCGAAGACTCCCGGGCCGTAGCGCAGGCGGTCCAGCGCCTGCTGGCCGTCGACGACCAGCCCGCCCGTCATGCCGAAGCGGACGCCCAGCGTCGGGCCGGCCCCCTCGTCGGTGTCGAGCAGCATCAGCTTGCCCCGGCGCCGCGCCTCGCTGAACGTCCGGCCCTTCAGCGCGCTGCGGAGGCGCCCCGGCGTCGTCCCACCACGCCCGTAGCGGGAGTCGACCATCCAGACCCGCTCGATCGGGCGGTGCAACGCCTTCTCGGCCAGCGTCCGGTACCGCTCGACTTCGAGGATCTCGGGCACCGGCGCACGGTATCCGACCCCCCGGGGTGGGCCGAATATGGTGGGCCCGTGCCACCAGAGAAGCCGCAATGGGCCGAGCTGTTCACCGAGGTCGTGACGTCCGGGCTCTGCACCGGCTGTTCGGCCTGCGTCATCGCGTGCCCATACGACGTCCTCGGCTACGACGACACCGAGGGCGTCTACAGGCCCTTCCACGTCGACGCCGACGGCGGGCCCGACAACTGCACCCACGGCCTGAAGGGCTGCACCCTCTGCACGCGGGCCTGCCCGCGCTTTCGCACCTGGGAGCCCGAGATCGAGAACCACCTCTTCGGCCGGCCGCGCACCGACGAGGAGGTGTCGGGCATCGCCCGCCGGACGGTGTTGGCGCGGGCGTCCGATCCCACGGTCCAGGGGACGGGACAGGACGGCGGTCTCGTCTCCGCGCTGTTGATCTGGGCCTTCGAGCACGACGTCATCGACGCCGCCCTGGTGTCGGGCCTCGAGGGCGACGGCTCCACCTGGAAGGCGGTGCCCCGCGTGGCCCGCTCCAAGGAGGACGTGCTGGCGACCGCCGGGTCCAGGTACACGTACTCGGCCAACCCGCTGGCGTACCCCGAGGCCATCGCGGGCGGCGCCGAGCGCATCGCGCTCGTCGGTATGGGGTGCCAGGCCTCGGCGCCTCCGGTCATGCAAGCCCGCAAGGCCGGCAAGATCGCCCGGCGCTTCGTCCTCACCATCGGGTTGCTGTGCTCCAAGACGTTCGACGACGCGATCTTCCCCGAGCTCTTCGAGGCCCGGTACGGGCTGGCCCGTGCCGACATCGTCAAGATGAACATCAAGGGCGTGTTCCAGGTCTGGATGCGTGACGGCAGCTACCACGAGATCCCGCTCAAGGAGGCCCACGAGTGGACCCGCGAGGGTTGCACGTCGTGCCCGGACTTCGCGGCCGAGCACGCCGACATCTCGACGGGGGGCATCGGGGCGTTCGGCGACTGGACCCTCACGCTGCTGCGCACCGAGAAGGGCGAGGAGCTGTTCAACGACATGGAGGCGGCCGGCATCATCGAGACCCGGCCGATCGAGGACGACCCGGGCGCCGTGAAGTTGTTGCACCGGCTGAGCCGGGTCAGCCGGAAGCGCTGGCCAGCCACCGCTGTCCCCATGCCGGGCCGGCTGCCGGCGGCCACACCCGGGTCGTAGCGCCGCGCCGATGTCCGCTCCGTTGTCCGACTCGTTCGCCGCGCTGTTGGGGATCGAGGTGGCTCGGCGCGAGCCTGGTCACACGGTGGCCACCCTGACCACCGACCAGCGCCACGCCAACCCGCACGGCACGGTCCACGGCGCCGTCTTCTACGCGGTGTGCGGCGCAGCGGTGGCCGCTGCCGCGAACGACGACACGCACTCGGGGATCATTTCTTCGGTCCTGGTCGAGTATCTGCAACCGGCCGCCATCGGCGACGAGCTCTTCGCGGAGGTCACCCGCGAGGCCTCGACCGACCGCGAGGACATCTTCACTGGGACGGTCCGCCGCGGCGCCGGCGGTGACCTCCTGGCCTGGGTGCGGGCCCGCGGCACCCGCCGCAGCCGCGGCGCCTGAACCCCGCTGCATCAAGCTTCGGGTGTCAGAGGGATCGGACCTGGAGACAACTCGCCCTCGTAAACGCGGAAGAGGGCTCGCGCGGTAATGGCGCTGGCACAAGGTGTGGGTGGTGGCCAAGAGTCCCAGCGTTGCTGTCCGTGTAAGTGGTCGCGAATTTTCGTACCGGGAACGGCCACTGCTCTTTCCCGTCAAGTCTCCCCACCGCCGCCCGCGCTCTCCAGCGCGTCGTCGTCCGTGGCTCCTCGACGGAGCGTGCGGACACCAAGGGCAACGGCCACAAGCGCACCAGCGATGATGAGCCATCCCCAAAAGTTGCCGAGCTCGACCAGCGGACTGTGGCCAGTGCCGATTGGGACTTTGACCAGCACCGTGGCCCGTGCGCCTTGCGGAGTTATGGCGCTCGCCACGATGCGCCCGTACGGATCGATGATCGCGGAGCCGTAGGCGAACTCGCCCTCGACGATTGTGAGGCGGTTCTCAATCGCCCGGAAGACGAGCAGTCCATAGTGCTTGGTGGCGTCGCCCTGCGGGTCTTGCGTCGGCACGGTGAGAATCTGGGCACCATGGCGAGCCGCACCGCGGGCCGTGTCGGTGTAGTCGGCATCGAAGCAGATCATCGTGGCCAGCCGGCCAAAGGGGGTTTGGTAGACCGGCGTCGTCCCTGCATCGACACTTTGCTGATCTGCGGCGAACATCAGCGCCGGGTGCTGCTTGCCATAGACGCCGAGATACCGCCCCGTGGGCGAGATCACCGTGGCGTCGTTGTGTTGACCCCCGGCGGTCGCGTAGCGGTACCCCACGACGAGGTATACGTGGGTTTTTCGGGCAAGCGCCGACAACTCAGCGCCGACCCGGTCGTGCTGCGGAGGAGCATTCAAAGTCCCCTCCTGCCAGACCACGAGCTTCGCTCCCTCCTCGGCGGCTGTCTTGGTCTGGGTGATGTCCCGACTCAAGTCCTCCGCAAGGTTTCGACCGGCGTGCACACTGCCGGGCCCGGGCAAGCCGGGCTGGATGGCGGCCACCGTCACCGTCGGAGGATCGGCCTGGAACATGAGCAAGCTGGCGCACACCCACAAGCCTGCGGTGACTGCGCAGAAGGTCACCGATACCGCCATGACGCACCGGGAGATCAGACGGCTGTCCAAGGGGCGCCGACGCTCGAGGAGCGTGAGAACACC
>DATDIE010000122.1:0-5046 GCA_036521235.1 Acidimicrobiales bacterium
GCAACCCAGTCCCGCAAGAACCACGACCACGCGCACACCGTTTCGATCAACTTCTTCCGACTCGGCGACGTCGTTGGGTCTGGTGCTTCTGCTTGCGAGCGGCGTATTGCTGATGGTCGGGTCGGCGACCACGTGGATTCACGCGAGCACTTCGTTTGGGAACTTCTTCCACCTGAGCGTCTCCGTGAATGGCCTCGACTCCGCGATCTCAACCCTCTTCGGGATCAACGGGTACGCCACGATCGTCTGCGGTGTCGTCATCATCGCCTTGGCCGGCGCGTCGATGGCGGCCGACGATTCGTCGCTGCGGAGACTGACGCTCCTCGCCGGCCTGACTTCCCTCGGCTTCGCCGTCTATTTCGTCGTCCGAGTCGTACAGAAGGTCTCTGACGCGAACGGCCACGGGAACGCCACCGTGGGTGTCGGCCTGATTCTGCTGGGCGTCGGCGGCCTTCTCGCCGGCGCTGTCTCCTTCGCTCGACTCGTCCAGAACGCGTAGACGCGACAAACCGCCTGTCCCGTAGGGGCGACAGGCGGTTTGTCGACGTTCGTTGCTGAGCGATCGGCCCTACTGCGGCGGCCCCGAGCTCAGCTGCACCGTCGCCGTGTGCGACTGGCCACTCGAGTCGGTCCAGCCGACCTGGACCTTGTCGCCCGGGTGGTAGATGCTGATGGCGTTGGTCAGGGCGTTGGCCGAGTCGATGTGCTTGCCGCCGAGCGACGTGATCACGTCGCCCTGGGCCAGTCCGGCTTCTTGAGCCGGGCCGTTGGTGACGACGCCGGCGATGTCGGCACCCGAGGTGGACGAACCCGAGTTGCCGGAGTTGCCCGTGTTGCCGGTGCTGCCACTGTTGCCGAAGAAGCCACCGCCGCCGAACGGGTTCAAGCTCCCACCGCTGCCGCTGTTACCCGAGTTCGAGCTCGAGCCGTTCGGGCTGATCTCGACGCCGAGGAACGCTGTGGTGCCGATGTGGACGGTGGAGGATCCGTTGCCCGCCTCGATCTGGTGTGCGATCGACGTCGCCGTGTTGATCGGGATGGCGAAGCCCTGGTTCCCCTGCGACTGCCCGTTGTACTGGAACGTGGTCCCGCCCGAGGCGGCCGTGTCCATGCCGAGCACCTGGCCTGAGGTGTTGACCAGCGCACCGCCGGAGTCACCGGGCTGGATGTCGGCGTTCGTCTCGATGAGCCCGCTGAGCTGCTCGCTCGTGCCGTCGCCGGAGTCCTGCGCGGTGATCGACTGGTTGGTGGCCGTGACGGTGCCACCGGCTGCGCTGGGCGTGCCGCCCGTACCGCCGGCGTTGCCGACGCCCACGATGTCTTGGCCGACCGAGACGCCCGACGAGTTGCCGAGGTTCGCGGTCTGCAGGCCGGACGCGTTCTTCAGCTGCAAGACCGCGACGTCGCCGGTCCGGTCGTAACCCACGACGCTCGCGGTGTAGGTCTGGTGGTTGCCGACGTCAGTCACGCTGATGCTCGTGGCGCCGTCGATCACGTGGTTGTTGGTCAGGATCACGCCGTTCGAGCTGAGGACGATGCCGGTACCCGCCGCCTGCTCCTGCGCGTAGCCGAGTGTGGTGTTGATGTCGACCAGTCCGGGGTCGACCTTGTCCGCGATCGCGTTGACATCGCTGGGGCCGGACGACGAGCCCGAGCTCCCGGAGTTGCCCGAGCTGCTGGAACCGCCTGAGTTGCCCGAGCCCCCAGGGAGCGTCCGGCCGGGGAACTGGAATCCGTTGTTGCCCCCGCCCGAGAAGTTGTTGCCGGACGAGGCGGCCGAGGGGTTTTGGTTCCCGGTGCTCCAGGCGGCGTGGCCGATGCCGATGCCGGCGGCCAGCACGACGAGGGCGACGCCCCCGGCGATCAGACCGTTGCGGACCTTGTTGTCGCGGCCGCCACCGGACGCGGCGCCGGCAGCTGGTGCGTGCCAGTACGGAGCGTTGGGGTCGGTCGGCGGACCGCCGTAGTACTGCGGCGGCGTCGTGCCGACCATCGGGTTACCCGCCAGCGCGCCCATGGCGTAGCCGGCCGGCGCGCCCTGCGGCACGCCTTGGGGCGGCGTGGCTGGCTGCTGGGGTGGAGTAGTGACGTCGTAGTGAAAGGGCGTGCCGGGCGAAGTCGGCGCCGTGTCGGCTGGCGGGGGCGTCGTGGCCTCGGCCGGTTGCGGGGTCGGCTCGGCCGGCGCCGGGACGGCGGTGTCGGTTCCTTCGGCCGCCGGAGTGGCGGGCGCGCCCGGCTCGGTGGTCGAGGCGGCCGGCATGGGGATGGCGGTGTCGGTTCCCTCGGCCGCGGGCGTGGCCGCAGTAGGCGAGGGGTCGCTCACGGGCTCCTGCCCGGTCGGCTGCTCGTTCTGGTCCTCGGTCATTTGGGGTCCTCCGTCTGCCTGCGCACTCGCAGGCTGGTCACGACGTCCATTCAAAGGGACCCAGCTGTACGCCAACTCACAGAAACTTATGAGGGGGATAAATGTTGTCTGTGCGGATCGTGACGTTCTGATTCTGTCCTGCCGAGCGACTCATTACCCACGCGTGGCGCTCCCGACCCAGGCTGAACTCCGGGAACCCGAGGACCCTCTCGCCAGAGCGATCCGCCCCGGTAGGCAGGTCTACGCTGGTAGGACGAGCTGACACCGCCGGGGGGCCCAGTGAATACCGCGATTTTCGACGCCGACAGCCACCTGATGGAGACGCCCGACTGGCTCGGCGAATTCGCCGACGAGTCGGTGCGGAGCCGCCTCGAGCCGCTGGGGCTGCTCGGAGCCGGTGCCGGGGCGGCGGAACTGATGGCGAAGCTCCCGGACGTGTGGGACTCGCACCGTGCCCAGGAGATCGGGCCCGAGGTCCTGAAGGGTCCCAAGGGCTGGATGGCCCCCGGGGCGCTCGACACGGAGGTGCGCTCCCGCGTCCTCGATGCGCTCGGCATCGATGCGCAGCTCGTCTTCCCGACGTTCGCGCTCGGCCACTTCTGGCCGGGACGCGACACGGACCTCCTGTACGGAGGGACCGAGGCGCTCAACCGGGCCATGGTCGCCTTCTGCGGACCCGATCCCAGGCTGAAGCCGGTCGGGTTCCTCCCCCTCAACGACCCGACCCGAGCGCTGGCGACCCTCGAGCGCGCACTCGATGACGGCGTGGCCGCGGTGTGGGTCCCGTCCGACGCACCCGGCGACTTCTCGCCCACGCACGTCGACCTCGATCCGGTCTGGGCCCGCCTCGCCGAAGCGGGCGTGCCGTTCGTGCTGCACGTAGGGGGCGGGAAGCTGCTCCCCAAGGCGTTCCATCGCAACGGCCAGCCCCGGCCCAAGGATTGGCTCGGTGGCGGAGAGAACCTGCGCTCCAAGGACTTCCCGGTACTGCACCACTCGCCGGAGCAATTTCTCGCCTGCATGGCGCTCGATGGCGTCTTCGAGCGCCACCCGGAGCTCCGCGGCGCAGCCATCGAGCTCGGCGCGACATGGGTGCCGGGCCTGCTGCGCAACGTGGACCATGCGTTCCGGTCCTTCTCCAAGTTCGAGCCGGCGCTGCAAGAGCTCAGCCTGCTGCCCTCGGAGTATCTGCGGCGCCAGGTGCGCTTCACGCCGTTCCCCTTCGAGGACACGGCCTGGCTGATCGAGCAGTGCGGGCCGGAGCTGTTCATGTTCTCGACCGACTACCCGCACCCCGAGGGCGGCCGGCGTCCCTTCGAGGCCTTCGGTGCGGCCGTCGACGGCTTCGACGAGCCGACGCGTGAGCGGTTCTTCTGGCGCAACGGGGCGGAGCTGCTCGGCTTGGCCTGAGCGGAGGCGGCAATGACGACAACGAGAACCACGCTCAATATCGAACCGGTCTCCGGCGCGCTCGGCGCCACGGTGCGGGGGATCGATCTCACCGCCGTCCGGGAGCCGGGCGAGCTCGACGGGCTGCGCCAGGCGCTGGCCGATCATCTGGTGGTGTTCCTGCCGGAGCAGGAACTCAGCCTCGACGATCTCGAGCGGGTGACCGACCTGCTGGGCGGCCGCGACGTGACGCCGTTCGTCGATCCTCTCGAGGACCGGCCGTACGTGATCCGGGTGATCAAGGAGCCCACCGACGTCCTGAACTTCGCCAACGCGTGGCACAGCGACCTCAGCTACCTGCCCGAGCCCCCCGCCTACACGCTGCTGCACGCGTGGGACGTCCCGGACCACGGCGGCGACACCGTGTGGTCGAACCAGTACCTGGCGTTCGAGACGTTGTCGGGGGGCCTGCGAGGGACGCTCGAAGGGCTGCGCGCCGTGCATTCGGCCGGCATGGCCTACGGCACCGGAGGACTCCTCGATCAGTTCAAGGACTTCTCGTCGATGTCCATCGCGCCCTCCAACGACGCGTTCGCCGAACATGTCCACCCGGCGGTCACCGTCCACCCCGTGACCGGCCGACGCGCGCTCTACGTGAACCCCGTCTACACCACGCGGTTCGAGGGTTGGACGAAGGAGGAGTCGCACGCGCTCCTCGCGCACGTGCACCGGCACAGCATCAACGAGAACTTCACCTGCCGCCTGCGCTGGTCGGTCGGGACACTCGCCATCTGGGACAACCGCTGCACGATGCACAACGCGTTGAACGACTACTCCGGCGTGCGCCGCGAGATGTACCGGACGAGCGTGAAAGGCGCAGCCCCCGCCGGGCTGCACTGATCACGCGGGCGCTGGGGTAGGCGCCCGGGGGCTCGGGCTCAGAACGAGAGGGGACGGCCCGAGAAGGAGGAGAACCAGCTGGCGCGGCAGTGACGCGCGGATTGCCGCCCGGCCAGCCGCCGCTGGTGCCGTGGGCGTCGGTCGGACAACTCCTGGCGCAAGGCCAGGCCGAGGTCACCGGGGCTTTCCTCGACGCAGCGCACGTCGAGGCGCCACTCGTAGTCGGCACCCTCAACGGCCCCGTCCGTGGTGGAGACGGCTGCACCGGGCCGGGCGCGGCGGGTACGAGAGAGGAGCTCGTAGCGGGCGTCGAAGGAGTCGGGCCCGGCGTGGCGGAGCAGGAGGGCACCGGTGAAGCCGGGGGACTCGACCACGACCACCCACGTCCGCCC
>DATDIE010000123.1:0-7982 GCA_036521235.1 Acidimicrobiales bacterium
GCCCGCTTCACCCTCCACCTCGTCTACGCCATCTCGTCGCAGTTCTCCAAGGTGCGCTCGTTCGTCTTCGTCGACGGGATCGACGAGGTCACGCGCTTCTTCGAGGGCGTGGTCGACCCGGCCGAGGCCGTATCGCGCATCAACACCGAGGCGGACGTGATCTGGGTCGACGGCCACTCCGACTACGGGCACGCGCTCACCGAGTTCGAGCGGCGCTGGGGCGACCAGGTGACCTCGCGCTCGTCGGTCATCATCCTCGGCGACGCGCGCAACAACTACCACGCCTCCCAGTCGTGGGTCGTCGAGGACCTCCAGGCGCGCGCACGCCACGTGTTCTGGCTGAACCCCGAGCCCCGCGACTACTGGGGCTCGGGCGACTCCATCGTCGGCGAGTACGGCGCCCACTGCGACGAGGTCGTCGAGTGCCGCACCCTGCGCCAGCTCGAGAAGTTCGTCGGCAACCTCGCGTGAACCTGGCGTGACGTGACGTGAAGCTCCGCGCCTGGATGCGCGGCGACCCCCTGCGCGAAGCAACGGGTGCGCCGCCCACCAACGACCGCATCGATACCGCCGCCCCCGAAGCCGCCACAGGCGTCCTGCGGGTCTTCGCCCCCGCGCCCGACGCCGCCCGCATCGTGTTGGTGCGCCACGGCGAGGCCGAGTGCAACATCAACCGCGTCGTCGGCGGGTTCACGGGCTGCACCGGGCTGTCCGTGCTGGGGCGCCGCCAGGTCGCCGCGCTGGCCGACCGGCTCTTCGAGTCGGGCGAGCTGCGAGATGCGACTGCGCTCTACGCCTCCGTCCTGCCCCGGGCGGTCGAGACGGCCGAGCGTCTGCGCCCCGTCGTCGGCCCCGGCCCGGCCGCGCTCGGCGAAGTCGTCCAGGACTGCGACCTCTGCGAGCTGCACCCCGGCGAGAGCGACGGCCTGTCGTGGGACGACGTGGTCGAGCGGTTCGGCGTCCCCGACTGGGACCGGGACCCGACGACGCCGATCGCTCCCGGCGGCGAGAGCTGGGCGAGCTTCATCGTCCGCGCCTCGGACGCGGTGCGGGCGCTGGCCCGCCGCCACCCCGGCGAGCGGGTGGTCGCCGCCGTCCACGCCGGCGTGATCGAGGCCACGATGATCTCGTTCCTCGGCATCCGCCCCGAGGTCTACCGCCGCGGCTGGCTCCACATCGTCCACGCCTCCATGACCGAGTGGGCGTGGGTGCCGTCCGAGGACCGCTGGATCCTCCTGCGCTTCAACGACGCCTGCGACATTCCCCTCGCCTGACTACGCCTCGCTCCTAATAGTTCGGCGCCAGATAGAGCAACGAACGCATACACATAAGGCGCAGCCCCTATACCGCGCGAATTCGCCGAGGGCGTCCGCGCCTATACGAATGGAAAATTCCGGCCGCTACTTTTTGGCCACAGCGGCTGAGGCCGCCCCGGTCCGGCCGCCGGGCTCGGTCCGGGGGAGCTAGGTACGGCCGCCGGACAAATAGGCCTCGCTCAAGGGGGCGGGGGCGCAGCAGAGCCAGGCGTCCTCGATCGCCTCGCGGAGCGGCTTCTTGGTGGCGGCCGTGAGCTGCACGAGGACGGCGGCGAAGCCGTCGAAGTGCGGGATGGTGAAGAAGCCGCGGGCGCCCGTGGCGAGCACAGCCTCCTTGTCGGCCAGATCGGCGGTGCGGAGCGCCAGGATGGGCCCGGCCGGTGGCGTGGTATCGCCGAAGCGCTTGAGGTCCGCCTTGGAGAACGGGCGTTCCCACGCGAAGGCCTTGCCCCCGACGAACCAGGTGAGGTTGCCGTGGCGTTCGCCCTCGGTCACCTCGGGCAGGGCGGTGAGCAAGCCGGCCGCGTCGTCGAGGGTGACCACCGGCCCGAACCTACCGCTAGCGTCCGCACCATGTCCGCTGCCCGGCTGCTGCGCTCGTGACGGTCGCCCACGGCCTCGACGCCGGCGGTCTGCGCAGGCTGCACGACCGGCTCGCCGCGCACGCCGACTCCGGCGCTGTCCCGGGCTTGACGGCGCTCGTCGCGTGCGGCGACGACGTGCACGTGGAGGTGCTCGGCACCCTGGCGGTCGGCGACCCGGCGCCGCTGCCGCGCGACGCCATCTTCCGCATCGCGTCGTTGAGCAAGCCGATCGGCGCGGCGGGGGCGATGGTGCTGGTGGACGACGGCGTCCTGTCGCTGGGGGACCCGGTCGAGAAGTTCCTGCCGGAGTTGGCGGGCCGGCGCGTCCTGCGCACCCTCGGCTCGGCGCTCGACGACACTGTGCGGGCGGAGCGGCCGATCACGATCGAGGACCTGCTGACGTTCCGGATGGGGTTCGGCAACATCATGGTGCCGGGCGACTACCCGATCATGGCCGCCGAGGCCGAGCTCGGTCTCCAGACGCTTGGGCCGCCGTGGCCGAATCCGCCGTTCGGCCCGGACGAGTGGATCGCCCGGTTCGCCACACTGCCGCTCATGGAGCAGCCCGGCACGCTGTGGCGCTACAACACGGGGGCGCAGGTCCTCGGGATCGTGCTCGAGCGCGCCAGCGGCCAACCGCTCGAAGAGTTCCTGCGGGCGCGATTATTCGAGCCGCTCGGCATGGCCGACACCTCGTTCAGCGTGCCGCCGGAGAAGCAGGACCGCTTCACGACGGCGTACATCCCCAACCTCAAGACCGGGGGGCTCGACCTGCTCGACGAGCCGGGCACGGGATCGTGGAGCGTTCCGCCGCCGATGGGCAACATGGCCGGCATGCTCGTCGCCACGCTCGACGACTACTGGGCCTTCGTCTCGATGCTGCTGGCCGACGGCCGCCACGAAGGGCAGGCCCTGCTGTCGCCCGACTCCGTGCGGGCCATGACCCGCAACCACGTGAGCGCCGACCAACGTGCCGCCGCGCTCCCGATCCTCGAGGCGGGCGACGGGTGGGGCTACTGCATGGCGGCGCCGCTCGACGGCGTCAGCCCGCCGCCGGTGCCATCGGGCTTCGGCTGGAACGGCGGCAGCGGCACGGTCTGGCGGAGCGACCCTGCACGCGGGCTCACCGGCATCATGTTCACGTCGCGCGCCATGAGCTCGCCCGTGCCGCCACCGCACTTCGTCGACTTCTGGTCGGGGGCCTACTGGGCCCTGGCCGACTGAGGCGGGTCCCCCGGCGTCGCGACGGACGCACCGCTACGCTGAACCTTCCGGCACACAAAGGGGATCTCCCATGTACAAAGTGCTCGTGGTCGGCACCGACGGCTCCGACACCGCTGACCGCGCGGTGGCGGCGGCGGCCGAGATCGCACGCTCCTGGGGGTCGGAGCTGCACATCGTCACGGCGGTGCGTGCGCCACGCTCGACCGCGGCATCGGCCTCTGCGACCGGCGCACCCTTGGTCGACTCGGGGGCGGGGGACGCGCTCCTCGACGAGACGGCCCGCAACGTGGGGGAGGAGGCGTTGCGGCGGTACGGCGACGGACTGGCGGCGGAGGCGCACGCCGCGCAGGGCAACGCGGACGACATCATCTTGGCCACGGCGGAAGAGGTGGGGGCCGACCTGATCGTCGTCGGGAGCAAGGGGATGCGCGGCGCCCGGCGCTATCTCGGCAGCGTGCCGAACTCCGTCGCCCACGGCGCGCACTGCGCCGTGCTCGTCGTCAAGACCGACTAGGCCGCGACGGGGTTCTGCAGCCGTGGTGCCGGCGCGCGAGAACGCCTTCGTCGGTGAGATCGCGTCGCACTACGACGCCGACTCGGCGGGCGTGTTCCACCCGGCCGTCGTCGAGCCCACGGTGGACTTCCTGGCGTCCCTGGCAGGGGACGGCAGGGCGTTGGAGTTCGCGATCGGGACGGGGCGCATCGGACTGCCGTTGAGCCGGCGCGGCGTGCCGGTGGCGGGGATCGAGCTGTCCGCCGACATGGCGGCGGAGCTGCAGAAGAAGCCCGGGGCGGAGGCGATCGACGTCACGATCGGCGACATGACCTCGACGAGGGTCGAGGGCCGGTTCCGGCTCGTCTACCTCGTCTTCAACACGATCGGGAACCTGATCACCCAGGACGAGCAGGTGGAGTGCTTCATCAACGCGGCAGCGCACCTCGAGCCCGGGGGCTGCTTCGTGATCGAGGTGCTCGTGCCCCGGCTGCGCAGCCTGCCGCCGGGGGAGACGGCGCAGGTCTTCGCCCACACGGCAACGCGGATCGGTTTCGACGAGATCGACGTGGCCCGACAACTCGGCGTCTCGCACCACATCTGGTTCCGCGACGACGGGCCCCGGAGGTTCTCCACGACGTGGCGACTCGTCTGGCCGGCCGAGCTCGACCTCATGGCGCGCCTCGCCGGGATGCGCCTGCGGGAACGCTGGGCGGACTGGGACCGCTCGCCCTTCACGGGAGAGAGCGGAAAGCACGTCTCGGTCTGGGAGAAGACCACCGACTGAAAGCGGTGCCGCATCCGATGAGCGTCACACTCCCGGGTCCGCGCCTCGTCCTCGTGACGGGCCTGCCGGGCACGGGCAAGTCCACGATGGCCGACGCCGCGGCGGCCGAGCTCGGCGCAGCGGTCCTCGGCCACGACTGGGCCATGAGCGGGCTGCGCCCGTTCCCCGAGATGCAGGAAACCCTCGACACCATGGGCCGGCGCGGACATCGCGGCGTCGGCTGGTCGATCCTGTGGGCGCTGGCGCGCTCGGAGCTGCGCCGCGGCCGGCCCGTGGTGCTCGACGGCGTGGCGCGTGCGCCCGAGGTCGCGGGGACCCGTGCGCTCGCTCGGGAGGAGGGCGTGCCGAGCCTGGTCGTGTTCACCGAGTGCTCCGTGGCGGAGACCCAGCGGGACCGCATCGACGGGCGCCAACGCGGCATTCCCGGGTGGTACGAGCTCGAGTGGGACCACGTGGCGCAGGCCCGGAGCGAGTGGGACCCGCTCGACGACGTCGACGTCACGCTGGACGCGGTCGCGCCATTGGGCGACAACGTCGGGGTACTCGGTGACGTCTTAGGGCGCTGGTGTCAGCCGGGAGCGTGATCGACCGGCTGCGGCAGCACGTTCAGCAGGCGTAGTCCTCGTCGTACTGCGCGCTGTTGTACTGGACGATCTCGGGTGGTCCGGGGAGCTGCTCTCCGCTCGCGACCTGGTTCGCGTAGTCGGCACACGTGCCCGGGCCGCTCGGCGAGGGGAGATAGTCGGCCATCCAGTACGGGACCGATGGCGTGTAGTCACCGACGATGCCGTTCCAGTTCTTCGGACTGGCATAAATGCCGACGTCGGCCACGCCCTCGGTCTCATGGAGCGCGTTCAGGGCGCCTTGCACGAAGTTGGCGTTTTCCTGCGTGCTCGTTGACCAGTTGGAGATCGTGTTGTTCTCGACGTCGAGCCACCACGGGACCGCGGCGTCGACGCCGGCGTTGAGCGCGTCCTGGTACGCGTGGATACCGGCCTGGTAGCCCGCGTTACAGGCCTGGTCGCCGTTGCATCCCGGCTCGTTCGTCGCCGACGCCTCGTAGTTCAAGAAGGTGTAGAGGTTCAGTCCGCCGCCCGCCCAGGCCGCCTCGCCGGCCAGGCACGGATTCGCATTGCCCGACGAGGACCCGTCGACCTGCACGATGCCGATCGTGTGGTCGCCGGTCGGGAAGCTGCCGCACTGGAACCCGCTGATGTCGTAGCCGTAGGAGCCCGAAGGGAACGTGCCCCCGAAGAACCCTGCGCTGCCCGGCGCCTCCGCCATCCCGACGATCGGCCGGAACAGCGGCGAGGGCGCGGACCCGTAGTAGTTGGCCGACCCGAAATTCGACACGAGTCCCGTGGCGTCGGTCATCCAGTACCCGTCGTCGCTGGGCGTCGTTGCGGCCGACACGATCGGGTGCTTGATCGGCAGGCCACCGAGCGAGCCGTAGAACTGGGTGTCGCCGTAGCTGAACATGCCGCCGTCGGAGGCGACGAGGAAGTAACCGGCGCCGTTCGGCCCCGGCAGCATCCCGATGATCGGCTTGTTGAGGACCATGCTGCCGGTGCTCCCGAAGAACTGCGCATCGCCGAACGCGAAGATCCCGCCGTCGGAGGCGACCAGCCAGTACCCGTTCCCGTCGGGCGTCGACGCCATGCCCACGACGGGCTTGTTCAGCACCAGGCTCCCCGTGCTGCCCCAGAAGCGCGCGTCGCCGTAGGAGAAGATGCCGCCGTCGGAGGCCACCAGCCAGTATCCGTTGCCGTCGGGCGTCGCGGCCATGCCCACCACGGGCTTGTTGAGCACCATGCTCCCGGTGCTCCCGTGGAACTGCGCGTCGCCGTAGGCGAAGATCCCGCCGTCCGACGCGACCTCCCAGTACCCGGTGCCGCCGGGCGTGGCGGCCATGCCCACCACCGGTTTGTTGAGGACCGTGCCGCCGGTCGACCCGTAGAAGGCTGCACCGCCGAACGAGAAGATGCCGCCGTCGCTGGCCGCGAGCCAGTAGGCCGGCGTGGGCGTGCTCGCCCCGGCGGGGGCGGGCGCGGCGGACGGGAGCGCGGCCGACACGACCACGGCCAGAACCGGCAGCGCGGTCGCCAGGACGGCGAGAATGAGGCGACGGATCAACTTCTCAGGAACTCCGCCACCCGGAAGGCGAGATCGAGCGCCTGGCGAGCGTTGAGCCGCGGGTCGCACGTGGTGGTGTAGCGGGCCCCGAGGTCGCCCTCGAGGATCTCCTCGGCCCCGCCGAGGCACTCGGTGACGTCGTCGCCGGTCAGCTCGATGTGGAGGCCGCCCGGCCACGTGCCCTCGTCGCGGTGGACGGCGAAGAACGCCCGCAGCTCGGCCAGGATGTCGTCGAAGCGGCGGGTCTTGCGGCCGCCGCCGCTGGTGAACGTGTTCCCGTGCATCGGGTCGCAGGCCCAGACCACGGGGTGGCCCTCGGCCTCGACGGCCCGGATCAGCGCCGGGAGCAGGGCCTCGGCCCGCTCGGCGCCCAGCCGGGTGATGAGCGTCAGCCGCCCGGGGAGACGGTCGGGATTCAGCCGCTCGCACAGGGCGAGCAGCTCCTCGGGCGTGCAGCCCGGGCCGATCTTGACGCCGACCGGGTTGCAGATGCCCCGGAAGAACTCCATGTGGGCGCCGTCGAGCTGGCGGGTGCGTTCGCCGATCCACACCATGTGCGCCGAGCAGTCGTACCAGTCCCCGGTGAGGGAGTCGACGCGGGTCAAGCACTCCTCGTACGGGAGGATCAGCGCCTCGTGGCTCGTGAAGAAGTCGACCTCGTGGAGGCCCTCCTCGGCCGACAGGTCGATGCCGCACGCCGCCATGAAGCGCAGCGCGCGATCGATCTCGGCCGCGACGCGCTCGTAGCGCTGCCCCTCGCTCGACGACGCGACGAACTGTTGGTTCCACAGGTGCACCTGCGAGAGGTCGGCGAAGCCGCCCTTGGTGAACGCGCGCAGCAGGTTCAGCGTGGACGCGGACTGTTGGTAGGCGGCGACGAGGCGCTCGGGGTCGGGTCGACGCGCGTCGGCCTCGAAGGCGTCGTCGTTGACCATGTGGCCCCGGAACGACGCCAACTCGAGGTCACCCACGGTCTCGGTGTCGGCCGAGCGCGGCTTGGCGAACTGCCCCGCGATACGGCCCACCTTCACCACCGGCACGCCGGCGGCGTAGGTCAGCGCCACCGCCATCTGCAGGATGATCTTGAGCTTGTCCCGGATGGAGTCGGCGGAGAAGTCGTCGAACGACTCGGCGCAGTCACCGGCCTGCAGCAGGAACGCCTGCCCGTTCGCCACCTCGGCGAGGTCGCGGGTGAGGTGGCGCGCCTCGCCGGCGAACACGAGCGGCGGCAGCGCGGACAGCCGCGCCTCGGCCTTCTTCAGCGCGTCGGCGTCGGGCCAGTCGGGTTGCTGTGTGGCGGGGAACTTCCGCCAGGACGCGGCGCTCCAGGAGGCAGTCTCGGGGCGGCTCGTCACCGCAACAGGTTAACGCCGTAGGATCCCCGCCCATGGCCGCCTTCCGCTTCGCCATGCAGGCTTCGGGCGCCGCATCCCCGGGTGCCTGGC
>DATDIE010000124.1:0-4698 GCA_036521235.1 Acidimicrobiales bacterium
CTACACCGGTGTCTTCGACCACGTCCGGAAATTGTTTGCGCAGACGGCGGAGGCCAAGGTCCGGGGCTATCAGCCCGGCCGGTTCTCCTTCAACGTGCGGGGCGGTCGCTGCGAAGCCTGCGCCGGGGACGGCACCATCAAGATCGAGATGCACTTCCTGCCCGACGTCTACGTGCCCTGCGAGATCTGCCACGGGGCCCGTTACAACCGGGACACCCTGGAGATCACCTTCCGCGGCAAGACGATCGCCGACGTGCTCGACCTGTCGTGTGAGGAGGCGTTGACGTTCTTCGAGCGCCAGCCGCCGATCGCCCGCCACATGCAGACGCTCGTCGACGTCGGGCTCGGGTACGTGCGCCTGGGGCAGCCGGCGCCGACGCTGTCGGGCGGCGAGGCCCAGCGGGTCAAGCTGGCCAGCGAGCTGAGCCGGCGGCCGACGGGCCACACCTTCTACATTCTCGACGAGCCGACGACGGGGCTGCACTTCGACGACACCCGCAAGCTGCTCGAGGTGCTGGGGCGCTTGGTCGACCAGGGCAACACGGTCGTCGTGATCGAGCACAATCTCGACGTGGTCAAGACGGCCGACTGGATCATCGACCTCGGCCCCGAGGGCGGCGACAAGGGCGGCATGATCGTCGCCGAGGGCACGCCCGAGCAGGTGGCCAAGACGGCGGGGAGCTACACCGGTGAGGTGCTCAAGCCGGTGCTGGCGCCGAAGAAGCCCTGAGCGCCGGCGCACGGGCGCGTCCTATCGGGCGGCGACGACGCGGACGGGGGCGAACGTGGTGCGCGCATCGGGCGGCGAACCGGTGATGGTCGGGCCGCTCAGCAGTCCGACCGCCTCGTAGCGACCCGGAGGCAACGCCGATCCGACGCCGCCGTCGCAACGCGCGGTGCCGGCGGCGACGGGGATCGCCTCCGACTGGCCCGGCGCGAGGAGCGGCGCGTATCCCGTCCCGGCGATGGCGCCCGCATAGGTGCCGACGACCCGGCGCGTGTGCGGCGCCACGAGCTGGAGCTCGATGGGCTGCACGGTCGCGACCCTGAGGGCAGTCGGGGCCCGGTGTTGCGCACCACGACGTGACCGTGAAGGTCCTGTCCGCTGGCGACGACGGAGGAGTCGAGGTCCACGGTCGCCGTGTAGCCCTGGGGCGCAGCGGCATCGGCGGGGAGTGAGGGACAGCGGGGACTCCGGCCCGGTTTCCCGTTCCAGACCGTCAAGCCCACCATGATCTGCACGCTCAGGCCGAATCGGTCGCGCACCTGGCGGGCCGTGGCTTCGCTGCCCGGGGTGAGGGTCACCACGAGCAGGTCCCGTCCGCACTGGCCGATGCCGGCGAAACGCGGACCGGCGAGAGCTCGGACCTCGTTCTCGGTCTGGGCGATCCGTTGCGGGGGGATCGGGGAGATGATCGACGACGAGGCGGCCGAGCACGCGGCCGGCGTCAGCGCCAGGCTCGGGGTCGCTTCAGAGGGCGCCTTCGGCGCGGCCGCGACGGGAGTGGCACCGATGCTCGTCCACGCGGCGCCGAGCGCAAGCATCGCAACCGTCAGCCTGCGCACCACGGCTGCATCTTGACGCGTGGAGAGGCTCCGCTGGCCTCGGTGCTCGGCGCCGTGCCGGCGGCCGGCCAGCGTTCAGTCGGTGGCCGCTCCCAGGAACGGCGCGTCGAAGGAGAAAAGGCCGCCGTCGCGTGCCACGAGCCAGTAGCCGTCGGTGGCCTGGTCCGGCGCCATGCCCACGACCGGCTGGGCGAGCGTGAGCGATCCGGTGGAGCCGTCGAAGGGCTGGCCGTAGGAGAACACGCCACCGTCGGAGGCGACGAAGCGGTACCCGGACCCGTCGGGTGCCGCCTCCATCCCCACGATCGGCTTGTTGAGGTGGATGGAGCCGGTCGAGCCGAGGAACGGCGTGTCGAAGGAGAAGATGCCGCCGTCGCTGGCCACCAACCAGTAGCCGCCCGTCGCCGGATCGAGCGCCATGCCGACGACCGGCTGGTTCAGTGGCTTGCCACCCATGCTGCCGAGGAAGGGGGCGGTGCCGAAGGCGAACACGCCGCCGTCGGACGCCACGAAGTAGTAGCCCTTGCCGTTCGGCGCCGCCGTCATGCCCACGATCGGTTGGTCGAGCTGGATGGAGCCGGTCGAGCCGTAGAACTGGGCGTCGCCGAAGCTGAAGATGCCGCCGTCGCTGGCGACCAACCAGTAGCCCTGGCCGTCCGGCGTCGCCGCCATGCCCACGATCGGCTTGTTCAGGGACTGCCCGACCATGGAGCCGTAGTCGACGGCGTCACCGAAGGCGGAGACGGCGCCGTCGGAGCGCACGATCCAGTACCCGCCGCCACCCGGCATCGCCGCCATGCCGACGACCGGGTAGAGCGTCGGGCTGATCGTGACGAACGACGGGGGTGAGGACGACGGCGCGTAGCCACCGCCGGGGTCGCGGTAGCTCGCCACGACCGGACTGGTGCCGCCGGGCAGCCCCGACGTCTGGCAGGTCGCCGCGAACGAGCCGTTGACGATCGCCGTGCAGAGGATCGCGGGCCCGGACGTGAAGGTGACGACGCCGGTGGGGCCTTGGGCCGGGGCCAGGTACGCGCTGACCTGGGCGCTGAGGACGAGCGACTGGCCGACGATGGGCGAGGGGGGCGCACTGGTGACCGAGGAGACGCTCGTGGTGTCCGGGGTGAAGGTGGGGGAGACGGGAGCGGACGACGACCCGGCGTAGTTGGGGTCGTTCGAGAACGTCGCGACGACCGGCCCACCGAACTGCTCGGGGTCGGCGTCGGCGCACGTGATCGACTGGGGCGACGGGCCGCTGATTGCTTGGGCGGTGCAGCCCCCGATGGGCTCCCCGTTGATCGTGAAGGTGACCGACCCGTCGAGGCCCGGTCCCGGCGTGCCCGAGACGGCGACGGTCGCGGTGAAGTCCATGGCGTACGCGGTCAGGCCGGGCGGGACGCCGTTGGCGGAGAGTGGGACCTCGTGCGCGCTGGCGGTCGTCGTGGTTGCGGGCTGGCCGACGTCGACGGTGGCGTGCCCGAAGGAGGCGCTGCCCGTCGAGTCGGCGTACGTGGAGTTGCCTAGATAGTCCGCGGTCACGGCCTGGGCGCCGCCTACCGGGAAGGCGTAGTCGCAATGGCCCGCCCCGCCCGCGAGGGTCGCGGTGCAGAGCGACGTCGACCCGGCGCCCTCGAATTCGACGCTGCCGGTGGGCGTCCCGAAGGATCCCGCCACGGTGGCCGAGAGCTGCACGGACTGGCCGACGGTCGCCGTCGTCGGGGACGCCGACGCCGTCACCGTGGCCGGCTCGAGCACGTCCTCGCTGGCGGGCGACGACGTCGAGGAGCTCCAGTTCGAGTCGCCGGAGTACGCGGCGGTGATGCTGATGGTGCCGGTGGCGCCGTACGTGATGTCGCACTGCGCCGTGGCGTCGAGGCTCCCGCTCCCGACCGGCGTGACCGGGATGTTCACACAACCCGAGATCGGGGACGAGTTCGAGTCGAACGTGACGGTGCCCGTGACGGCAACGTTGCCGGTGCCGTTGGGTTGCACCGTGGCCGTCATGAGGAACGGGACGCCGTCGGCGGCGGGCACCGCCGGCAACTCGACGACCGTGGGGCTGGTGCTCGCCGCGGCGGGAGCCGCCGTCACCACCGCCACACCGGCCGTCGATGCCATCGACAGACACGCGATCATCAGAGCCCGTCGCATCCCGCCACCTCTTCTTTCGCGTCCGCTTCCGGGTGGCCCATACCCACTATCGGGAGGGCCGACCCGCGGCGGTGGCGCACCGACACGGCGGGGTGGCGCATACGCCCGTAGCGCAACGGCGGTGTCTGTACGCGTCGGGGCGGCGCACGGTGCACGCGTCGCTCAGCGACGCGGTGTCAGTGTCAGCGGCGCGGCGAGCGGTTCGTGTTCGGGCGGTCGAGCTCGACCCCGTCGACGAAGAGGTCGAGCTTCTCGTTGTAGAACGCGATCAACCCGGCGAGGGGGAGCACCTCGCCGGCGGGGAAGTCGTACGTCCAGGCCACGTCGGGGTGCGTCTTGCCGTCGACGACCGCCGACCAGTACCCGCTCGTGGTGCCCTTGTAGGGACACGACGTCACCGTGTCGGAGGGCACGAGCTTGGAGAAGTCGACGTCGGTGCCGTTGAGGTAATAGCGCGTCGGGAGTCCCGTCTCGAAGCACAGCACCGGCGACGACGACTCCGCCAGGACGACGCCGTGGGACTCGACGCGCACGGTGCGCGTGGAGCGGATGCAATCGACGCGCGTGTACGGATTGCGCGGGTGGACGAAGACCCGCTCGTCCTCCTCGTACCAGGCGTCGAAGGCGGACCATTCGAAGCGCACGGTGTCGTCGAGGCCCTCGACCTTCGACGCGCCGAGCAGCCTGGCCGCCTGCGGGCGGTGCGCGTCGCCGACGCGGACGCCGAAGACCTTCACGTCCCCGCGCGCGGTCTCCTCGGTGGCTCCCTCGTCGACGAGGGAGCCGGTCTGGACGTCGGCGACGGGGACGTAGTACTGGGGGAAGCCCGACCACTCCCAGACGTAGCGGGCGTCGGTCGTGTCGACCACCGTCTGACCGTTGAGGACGGCGCGGATGCGCCGGGGTACCGGCTCGACATGGTTCTCGGGCACGACGAAAGTCGGGTAGTCAGCCATGGAGCGGTTCTCCGATCGGTCCGGC
>DATDIE010000125.1:0-2415 GCA_036521235.1 Acidimicrobiales bacterium
TCGGGTATGGCGGACGACACCATGGTGGTATTCACCTCGGACCACGGCGACCTCGTCGGCGCGCACGGGGGCCTCATGCAGAAATGGCACAACGCCTACGACGAGGCCATCCGCGTGCCGCTCGTGGTACGCGGCCCCGGCGTGGCGGCGTCGCCCGGAGGGGTGCACATGCCGACCAGCCACATCGACCTGGTGCCCACGCTGCTCGGCCTGGCGGGGATCGACGTCGAGCGGGCCGCCGCGCTGGTCGCTGTCGAGCATGACGAGGCGCAGGCGCTGCCCGGCCGCGACCTGAGCCCCCTTATCACGGGCGCCCCCGGAGCCGAGTCGCTCGCCGAGCCCCTCTATTTCATGACGGAGGACGAACCGGGCCGCGGGCTGAGCGCCCTCAACATCATCACGGGCGCCGCCTACGAGCCGGTGCCGTTCCCGTCCCACGTCGAGTCGGTGATCACCTCGTTGCCGACCGGTACCGACGGCGAGGCAGAACTCTGGAAGCTCAACCACTACTACGAGCGGTTGCCTGCGTTCGACGAGGCGCACGGCCTGCCGGTGAACCCGTTCGCCCCGCCACCGGCCGAGGACGTGTGGGAGGTGCACAACCTGACGACTGATCCCGAGGAGCGCCGGAACCGGGCCACCAGCGCGCCGGATGTCGTGCGCGACCTCAACGCGGTGCTCGACGCGCAGCGTGAGGCCAAGCGCCGTCTGCCCCAGCTGCGGAACCAGCCGGCCTGACGTCCACGCCGGCGCACGTGCCATGCTCTCGCTGACGGCGAGAGAGGGAGGTGCAGCGCGTGGCACCGGTGCAGTTCGGGGGCATTATCGGCGACGACTGGCGCGACTCGGAGCCCTGGTGGCCTCCCGTGCCCACCCCGCCCGAAGGCGCGCCCAACGTCGTGCTCGTCGTCCTCGACGACGTGGGCTTCGCCCAGCTCGGCTGCTACGGGTCTGACATCGAGACGCCGGTCATCGACGGCCTGGCCGCCCAGGGGATCCGGCTGACCAACTTCCACACCACCGCGCTGTGCTCGCCCACCCGCGCCTGCCTGCTCACCGGGAGAAACCATCACCGCAGCGGGATGGGTCGGGTCGCGGACCTGGCCACCGGATTCCCGGGATACTGGGGCCGTCCGCCCCGCGAGAACGGTTTTCTTTCAGAGATCCTGCGGGCCAACGGCTACGCCACCTACGCGGTGGGCAAGTGGCACCTCACCCCCGAGGGCGAGACCAACATGGCCAACGCGAGGTCGACGTGGCCGCTCGGACGCGGCTTCGACCGGTGGTACGGCTTCCATGGCGGGGAGACCCATCAGTTCGTCCCGGCGCTCTACCACGACAACCACGCGGTGCGCCCTCCAGCGGCGGTCGAGGAGGGGTACCACCTGAGCGCCGACCTGGCCGACCGGGCCATCGAGTTCCTCGGCGACCTGCGCGCCGTCGACGACGAACTGCCCTTCTTCTTGTACCTCGCCACAGGGGCGTGCCACTCGCCGCACCACGCGCCGGCCGAGTGGATCGCCCACTACGAGGGTCGCTTCGCCCAGGGGTGGGATCGCTGGCGCGAGCAGACGTTCGCCCGGCAGCTGGCCGCAGGGATCGTCCCCGCCGGCACCGTGCTCTCTCCACGCCCGCCGTGGGTGCCGAGCTGGGACAGCCTCGGAGCAGAGGAACGGGCGCTCGCCGAGCGCTTCATGGAGTGCTTTGCCGCCTTCCTCTCCTACACCGACCAGCAGATCGGGCGGGTGGTCGACTTCATCGACGAGGTGGGTGCCGCTGACGACACGGTCGTCATGGTGGTGTCCGACAACGGCGCCAGTTCCGAGGGAGGCCGGGAGGGCACCATCAACGAGGGGCGCCTCTCCAACTTCGAGGGCGCCGGCGTCGACGAGATGTACCGGCGCATCGACGAGATCGGGGGTCCGCTGAGCCACAACAACTACCCGTGGGGCTGGACCATGGCCGGCAACACGCCGTTCAAGCGCTGGAAGCGCGAGGTCCACGAGGGCGGCGTCGCCGACCCGTGCATCGTGCGGCTTCCCAACGGGCGCGGCGGCGCGGTGGGCCTGCGCGGGCAGTACGCCCATGCCATCGACGTCTTGCCGACAGTGCTCGAGCTGGCCGGCATCGCGGCGCCCGGGGAGATCGACGGGGTGGCGCAGTCGCACCTCGACGGCACCAGCTTCGCCTACGTCCTGGGGCACGACGGCGCCACTGCTGCGGGGCGCCACCTCACCCAACACTTCGAGATGCTGGGTTCGCGGGCCATCTACCACGACGGCTGGAAGGCGGTGACGTACCACCCGGTCGGCCCGATCTATGGCGACGGGTTGCGTAGCAACGCGCCGTTCGACGACGACGTGTGGGAGCTCTATCACGTCGCAGAGGACATCTCGGAGGCGCACGATCGCGCCG
>DATDIE010000126.1:0-5075 GCA_036521235.1 Acidimicrobiales bacterium
AGCGCCGGCGGCGGAGCCGCCCCCCCAGCCGGATCCGGCACCCGACGGCAACCGCTCGCGGGTCATCCAGCTCGTGGTCTCGCTGGTCCTGATCACCGCCGTCTTCATCGCCCTCGGCTGGGGCTACCTGCTGCTGTTCATCGCCATCCTGTTCGCCATCGTGATGCTGCACGAGTTCGGCCACTTCATCACCGCCAAGCGGGCCGGCATGCAGGTGACGGAGTACTTCGTCGGCTTCGGGCCCCGGCTCTGGTCGGTGCGCAAGGGCGAGACCGAGTACGGCGTCAAGGCCATCCCCGCCGGCGGCTACGTCCGCATCATCGGGTTCACGTCGACGGAGGAGGTGCCCGAGGAGGACGAGGCCCGGGCGTACCGGAACCAGCCGTTCCACCAGCGCATCATCGTGGCCTCCGCCGGGTCGATCATGCACCTGATCATCGCCTTCGTCCTGGCGCTGATCCTCGTCCTCAGCTTCGGCCATCTGACGAACAACTACACCGTCCAGTCGCTCGAGCAGTGGCCCGGCACGCAGACCCCCGCCGCCCTGGCCGGGCTGAAGGCGGGGGACACGATCGTCTCCATCAACGGCAAGACGTTCTCCAACCCGAACACGATGGAAAACGTCATCAAGAGCTCGACCGGCAAGCAGCTCGAGCTCGGCGTCGAGCGCAACGGCCAGCTCATCCACCTGTCCGCCACGCCGAAGAACGGCAAGGACATCAAGGTCGGCGGGCAGAGCCTGGACAACCGCGGCTACCTCGGCGTCGAGATCAAGCAGGCGACGGCGCCGGTCGGGCTGCTCGCCTCCGTCGGCAACTCGTTCAACACCATGTGGCAGGTGACCGACCAGGAGGTCGTGGGGCTCGGCAACACGTTCTCGCCGAGCGGCGTCGACTCCGTGTTCCACCAGGTGACGAACTCCAAGGACGCGCAGTCCGTCGCCAACAATCCCGGCAGCCAACCCCGCCCCGTCTCCATCATCGGCATCGCCAACCTGGGTGCCCAGACCGAGCAGGCGGGGCTCCAGTCCGTCCTGTTGCTGCTGATCACGATCAACATCGTGTTTGCGATCTTGAACATGCTCCCGATGATCCCGCTCGACGGCGGCCACGTCGCCATCGCGGCGTACGAGTGGATCCGCACGAAGAAGGGCGGGCCGTACTACCGGGCCGACATCACCAAGTTGTTCCCGTTCGCCGCCGCGATCCTCGGCGTCCTGGTCGTCCTCGTCCTCGCCGGCATCTATCTCGATATCACCCATCCGCTCCAATTACCGCACTGAGGTGGAGTTGACGTGGAGCTGACATCCTCCCTGCTGTCGGCCCGCCGGCCGACCCGCCGCATCTCGATCGGCGACGTGCCGATCGGAGACGGCGCGCCGATCACCGTCCAGTCGATGACGACGACGAAGACGGCCGACGTCGACGGCACGCTGGCGCAGATCTACGCGCTGGCCGGCGCCGGCGCGGACATCGTGCGCTGCACGTGCAACGAGGAGGCCGCGGCCGAAGGGCTGGCGCACATCGTCCCGCGCTCGCCCGTGCCCATCGTGGCCGACATCCACTTCCACCACGAGATGGCCCTCGCCGCGCTCGAGGCCGGCGTCCAGGGTCTGCGGCTCAACCCGGGCAACCTGCGCAAGGAGGCCGAGATCAAGCAGGTCGCCGCCGAGGCGCGTGACCGCGGCGTCCCCATCCGCATCGGCGTGAACGCCGGCTCGCTGCACCCCGACCTCTACAAGAAGTACGGCGGCGCCACGCCCGAGGCGCTCGTCGAGTCGGCCCGCAACGAGCTCGCGCTGTTCGAGGAGGTCGGCTTCACCGACGTCAAGATCTCGGTCAAGGCCTCGAGCGTCGCCCTGATGATCGCCGCTTACCGGCTGGCCTCCGAGACCTTCGACCACCCGCTGCACCTCGGCGTGACCGAGGCGGGCCCGCCGCCCGGTGGCCTGGTCAAGGGGACCGCCGGCATCGGCGCGCTGCTCGCGGAGGGCATTGGCGACACGATCCGCTACTCGCTCACGGCCGACCCGGTCGAGGAGGCCCGCGCCGGTCGCCAGCTGCTCGAGTCGCTGGGACTGCGCGAGCGCAAGGGCCTCGACCTCATCGCGTGCCCGTCCTGCGGCCGCGCCCAGGTCGATGTCATCGCCGTGGCCAAGGAGGCGCAGGAAGCGCTCGAACAGCTCAACCTGCCGATTCAGGTCGCCGTAATGGGCTGCGTCGTGAACGGGCCGGGCGAGGCGCGTGAGGCCGACATCGGCATCGCGGCGGGCAAGCAGAAGGGGCACCTGTTCATCCGCGGCAAGATCATCCGCGTCGTGCCCGAGGCCGAGATGGTCGCCGCACTCGTCACCGAGGCCGAGCGCCTCGTGGCCGAGGGCGTCGAGGCGCGCATGGCCGCCGCCGACTCGAGCGCCGAGGCCGAGGCGGAGGCGGACCGGCGCGCGCTGATCGACGACACGGGCGCCGACCCCAACCACACGGCGCAGAAGATCGAGATCATCCGCCGTCACTCGGACAACTAAGCGGCCGCTACCCTTTTTCGATGGGTAAGGGCGGCGCGAGCGCCATCGTCACGCGGGAAGAGGACTTCCCCCGCTGGTACCAAGAGGTCATCGCCCGCGCCGAGATGGCGGAGAACGGCCCCGCCCGCGGCACGATGGTCATCCGTCCCTGGGGCTACGGCATCTGGGAGCTGATGCAGGCCGAGCTCGACCGGCGCATCAAGGAGGCCGGCGCCGAGAACGCGTACTTCCCGCTCTTCATCCCCGAGTCATTCCTCAAGCTCGAGGCCGAGCACGTCGAGGGCTTCGCGCCCGAGCTCGCCGTCGTCACCCACGGCGGCGGCAAAGAGCTCGAGGAGGCGCTCGTCGTGCGCCCCACGAGCGAGACGGTCATCAACAGCTTCTTCTCCAAGTGGATCCAGAGCCACCGCGACCTCCCCCTGCTGATCAACCAGTGGGCCAACGTCGTGCGCTGGGAGCTCCGCCCTCGGCTGTTCCTGCGCACCACCGAGTTCCTCTGGCAGGAGGGCCACACGGCACACGCCACCGAGGACGACGCCCGCCGTTACGCGCTGCAGATCCTCAATGACGTGTATCGCTCCACCATGGTCGACGTCCTGCGCGTCCCGGTGCTCACCGGCGAGAAGACGGCGCGCGAGCGCTTCGCCGGCGCCGACAAGACGTGGACGTGCGAGGGGATGATGGGCGACGGCAAGGCGCTGCAGATGGGCACCAGTCACGAGCTCGGCCAGAACTTCGCGCGCCCGTTCGACATCACCTTCTCGAACGCCTCGGGCGCGCTCGAACACGTGTGGCAGACCTCGTGGGGCGTCTCGACCCGGCTCGTCGGTGCGCTCGTGATGGCGCACGGCGACGACTTCGGCTTGCGCCTGCCCCCGGCGGTCGCGCCCGCGCAGGTCGTCGTGATGGTCGTCAAGGACGACGCCGCCGTGGGGGAGGCCGCCGCCCGCTTCGGCGCCGAGCTCCGCGCGGCGGGCCACCGGGTGCGGCTCGACGACCGCACCGACACCAGTTTCGGCCGCCGCAGCGTCGACTGGGAGCTCAAGGGCGTCCCCGTCCGGGTCGAGGTGGGCCCGCGGGACCTGGTCGAGGGCAATGTCACGGTGGTCGTGCGCCACCTCCGAGAGAAGCGGACCGTCCCGCTGGCCGGCGTCGGGGCCGAGGTCGACGCCGCCTTGGCCGTGGCCGACCGCGACCTGCTCGCCGAGGCCACCGCCTTCCGCGACGACCGCACGGCGGACGTGGCCACGTTGGAGGAGGCGATCGAGGCCGGTTCCGTCGGGTTCGCCCGGGTCCCCGTGCGTGCCCTCGGGCCCGATGGCGAGGACCGCCTGGCCCAGCACGCACTCTCCGTGCGCTGCCTCCAACGCCCCGACGGCTCGCTCGGCCGGCCAGGCGACGCTGAGGCCGACCTCGTGGCCGTGGTCGGCCGTTCGTACTGACCTCGGGATTGCTATAATTTCCTAGCTGTCCATTTAAGAATCAGTACCTCGTTGAAGCGTGGGCTGCGGCCCACGCTTTCGCTTTGCGGGGGCCAGTTTCAGACGATCAGACCACGAGCGCAGTCCAAGCCCCACCGAAGGAGGTGACAGGGATGACCAGGGAAACGACAGATCTGACCGGTGCCCTGTCGCCGGTCGTCGAGGGCCAGGGCCTCGAATTGATCGACGTGGAGCTGCACGGGAGCCAGCTGACGGTCTTCGTCGACCGTGAGGGCGGCGTGGGGCTGGACGAGCTGGGCGACGTGACCAAAGCGGTCTCGGCCGAGCTCGACCAGCTCGACCCCCTCCCGGGTCGCTACACGCTGAGCGTCTCGAGCCCGGGCCTGGAGCGCCGGCTGCGCACCCCGGCGCACTTCGCGCGGGCGGTGGGCGAGACGATCACCGTGCGGGTCGACGCCGGCACGGCCGACGTCCGGCGGCTCACGGGGACGCTCGCATCGGCGGACGAGACGGGGTGCACCCTCACCGGGGCCGACGTCCCGGGCGGCGAGGAGCGGATCAGCTACGAACAGATCGAAAGGGCGCGGACGGTGTTCGAGTGGGGGCCGGCACCGCGACGCGCGAAGAGTGAGAGGGTGAAGCGGCCATGAGCAAGACCAACTTCGAATTCCTCGATGCGCTGGGCCAGATCGCCCGCGACAAGGGGATCTCGGTCGACACACTGCTCGATGCCCTCGCCAATGCGCTGGTGGCTGCCTACAAGCGCCGCCCCGACGCGGCCGAGGAGGCCGTCGTCACCATCGATCCCGACTCGGGCGAGATCCGGGTCTACGGCCAGGAGCTCAACGAGGAGGGTGAGGTCATCCGGGAGTGGGACGACACGCCCGACGACTTCGGGCGCATCGCTGCGCAGACCGCCAAGCAGGTGATCCTCCAGCGGATCCGCGAGGTCGAGCGGGACATGAAGTACGAGGAGTATGCGGGACGGGAGGGCGACATCGTCACAGGCATCGTCCAGCAGACCGACAACCGCTACACGCTGAGCGTCTCGAGCCCGGGCCTGGAGCGCCGGCTGCGCACCCCGGCGCACTTCGCGCGGGCGGTGGGCG
>DATDIE010000127.1:0-5458 GCA_036521235.1 Acidimicrobiales bacterium
GCGCGTGGTGTGGCTGTATACGGACTCGCCCTTATATCTGGCCCGATTCCATCGCACCGGACTCATAAACATGAGGAGAACCGCGTAGTCAGCGGTGCGAGGTCGTCGGCGTGCCCTTCAACGCACAGGACCCTGAGCCGAAGCGCAGCATGAGCCGAACGGTGGAACCCGCGCGACCGGGCACGCAAAACAACTATCGAGCGGGGCGACACGCAGGACCCGACCAGGTCTCCGCGCCAAAGCGCCTGCTAGGCCCCCGCCGCCACCTCGTCGAGCCCCTGGGCCAGCGCGTTCCACGACAGGGTCGCGCACTTGATCCGCACCGGGAACTTCACGACGCCCTGCAGCGCCGCCAGCTCGCCGAGCTTGTCCAGGTCGATCTCCTCGGGCTCGCCGGCCAGCACCTCGGCGCCGTTGGACTCGCCGCCGTGGCCGTCCCCCTCCAAAGAGGCCTCGTGGATCGACATCATCCCCTTGAAGGTGCCGATCAGGCGGCGCACCTCCGAAACCGGCTGGCCCTTCACCGCCGCCGACATCAGCGAGGCCGACGACTGGCTGATGGAGCAACCCGAGCCGGCGATCTTCAGGTCGGCCAGCTTGCCGTCCTCGACGACCATCGACACGACGACCTCGTCGCCGCACAACGGGTTGAAGCCCTCGACGCGGTGCGCGGGTGGGGAGTCCAGCTCGCCCCGGTTCCGGGGGGAGCGGTAGTGGTCGAGGATGATCTCTCGATACAGCTCTTCGAGGTCGGCCATTAGCCGAACAATCTACCGGCTTCGGCCAATCCCTCGATCAGGACTTCGATGTCGTGCTCGTCGCTGAACAGCGACAACGAGGCCCGGGCGGTCGCCTGCACGCCGAGCTTGCGCATCAGCGGCTTGGCGCAGTGGTGCCCGGGACGCACGCACACGCCGTACTGGTCGAGCACCTGGGCCAGGTCGTGCGCGTGCACGTCGCGGTATGCCAAGGAGATCACCCCGCCCCGGTCTGCGCCCGCCGGCGGGCCGAACACGGTCACGTCCGAGCCGAGCTTCTCGTCCAGTCGGGCGAGCGCCCAGTTCGTCAGTTCGAGCTCGTGGGCGCGGATGCGGTCCATCCCGATCTCGTTCAGGTAGCGCAACGCGGCGGTCAGCCCCACCGCCTCGGCGATCGGCGGCGTGCCCGCCTCGAAGCGCGCCGGGGGCGGCGCCGCCTTGAACCCGTCGAGCCTCACGTCGAGGATCATCCCGCCCCCGCCCAAAAACGGCGGCATCGACTCGAGCAACTCGGCCCGGCCCCAGAGCACCCCGAGCCCGGTGGGTCCCATCGTCTTGTGCGCCGAGAAGGCCAGGAAGTCCGCCCCGAGCGCCGAAATCGACACCGGTGCGTGCGGCACCAGCTGGGCCCCGTCGGCCACCACCACGGCGCCCTCGCGGTGCGCCGCCTCGGCGATCAGCGCCACCGGCGGGATCGTGCCCAAGACGTTCGACATCGCCGTCACCGCCACGACCTTGACGCCAGCGACGAGCCGGTCGAGGTCCGACAGGTCCAAGCGACCCGAGCCGTCGACGGGGATGTAGCGCAGGTCCAAACCGCCGAGCTCTTCGGACAGCAGCATCCACGGGACGATGTTCGAGTGGTGCTCCATCTCGGTCAGCAGCACCGCGTCGCCACGACGCAGGTTCCCGCGCCCCCACGACTGCGCGACCAGGTTCAAGGACTCGGTGGTGTTCTTCGTGAAGACGATCTCGCGCGCCGGGTCCGGCGCGCCCAGGAAGCGCCCCGCCACCAACCGGGCCCGCTCGTAGAGCGCGGTGGCCTCCTCGGCCGTGGCGTACACGCCGCGGTGCACGTTGGAGTGCGTCGTCTCGTAGTACTGCGTCATCGCGTTGATTACCGAGTGCGGCTGCAACGCCGACGCCGCCGCGTCCAGGTAGACGATGGGCCGCCCGTTGACCTTGCGCGACAAAAGCGGGAAGTCCTTGCGCAACGCCTCCGTGTTCAACGGAGCGGACACTGGCACCGCGTCGAGGCCGTGCGCCGGCGTGCTCATCGCCACTCCTCGTAGCCGGCCCGCTCGACCAGGGCAGCCACCTCGGGCCCGCCGGTCGCGACCACACGGCCGTCCATCAAGATGTGGACGACGTCGGGCACGAGCTCCATCAGCAGCCGCTCGTAGTGCGTGATCGCCAGCACGCCGAGCTCGGGTTGCTCGGCGCGCACCTCGCGCACGCCGCGCCCCACGACGCGCAGCGCGTCGATGTCGAGGCCCGAATCGGTCTCGTCGAGCACCGCGACCACCGGCTCGAGCAGCGCCATCTGCAAGATCTCGTTGCGCTTCTTCTCGCCACCCGAGAACCCCTGGTTCAGGTGGCGGCTGGCGAAGGAGGGCTCCATGCCGAGGCGCTCCATCCACTCGGTCATGAGCACGCGCACCTCGAGGACGGAGACCTCGGTGCCCTTGCGGGCGGCCATGGCCTGGCGCAGGAAGGACCTGACCGAGACGCCCTCGATCGTCTCGGGGTACTGGAAGGCGAGGAACAGGCCGGCCTTGGCGCGCACGTCGGTGGCCCACCCCGTCACGTCCTCGCCGTTCAGCAGGATCTGGCCCTGCGTCACCCGGTAGGCCGGGTGGCCGAGCAGCGCACCGGCCAGCGTCGACTTGCCGGCGCCGTTGGGCCCCATGAGGGCGTGCACCTCGCCGGCGCCCACGCGCAGGTCGACGCCGCGCAGGATCGGGACGGAGCCGTCCTCGGCCGAGACGTGGAGGTCCCGGATCTCGAGCAGCGGGGGGTTCGACGGCATATGTAAAAGCTTACCTTTTTGGTCGGGTTTTCCGATACGGCCGGCCGAGGCCGCCCGCCGGACCGGTCCCGGCGGCCCACGCCCGGTCGCTCACCAGCCTCGGTCCACCCATTCGCCCAGGTGAGGGGACTCGTTGCCCACGGTGGTGGCGGTGCCGTGGCCGGGCAGGACCCGGGTGTCGGGGGCGAAGCGGGAGAAGATGCGGTTCTCGATCGACGTGATGATGGTGGGGAAGTCGCCGCCCTCGAACTGCGTGTTGCCGGGGCCCCCCGGGAACAGCGTGTCGCCGGTGAAGAGGAGGTCGGTGCCCTCGACGGCGAAGCAGATGGAGCCGGGCGTGTGGCCTGGCGTGGCCAGGGTCTTGATGCGCAGGTCGCCGACGCTGAGCATCTCGTCGTCGTCGAGGATCAGGTCGTAGCTCGGGAGCATCGCCGCGTCGGCGCTGGTCACGGCCACCGAGATGCCGGCGTCGCGCACGGCGGGCACGGCCTGGATGTGGTCCCAGTGGCCGTGCGTCTCGACGACCTGGTTCACCCCGAGGTCCTTGCAGATCGCCAGCAGCTCCTCGTGCTCGTTGGCCGCATCGATGAGCATGGCCTCACCGCTGCGGCGGCACCGCAGGATGTAGACGTTGTTGTCCATCGGGCCGACGACGATCTGATGCACCTCGGCGGCCGCGTCGCTCCAGATTTTCTCCAGCTGTCCCATGCCCCCCAGCGTAAGACACGCCGGGGGCGTTCTGGTCGCCCGAGGCCCTGGTCTGGTAGACAGCCGGGTAAATACGGAACGCACCGCCCGCGGGACCGGGGGGAGCAACAACGAGGAGCCCAAGGGGAGCCCTGGCATGAATTTCGCCTTCAGTGACGAGCAGGAGGAGCTGCGGGCAGCGGTCCGCCGCTTCCTCTCGGAGAAGTCGCCCGAGACCGAGGTCCGGCGCCTCATGGACACCACCGAGGGCTACGACCCCGCGGTCTGGAGCCAGATGGCCGACCAGCTCGGCCTGCAGTCGCTGACGATCCCCGAGGAGTTCGGCGGCTCGGGCTTCGGCTACGTCGAACTGCTCGTCGTCCTCGAGGAGATGGGCGCCGCGTTGTTGTGCGCGCCGTTCTTTTCGTCCGTGGCGCTGGCGGCGAACGCGCTGCTCACGTCGGGCGACGACGAGGCGAAGAAGAGCTACCTGCCCGGCATCGCCTCGGGCGAGACGATCGCCACGCTCGCCATCACCGAGGACAACGGGAAGTGGGACTTCAGCGGGATCGAGTTGAAGGCCGAGAAGAAGGGCGACGGCTGGGTGCTCGACGGCCACAAGATGTTCGTCATCGACGGGCACACGGCCAACCTCGTCGTCGTCGCCGCGCGCACGGGGAAGGGCGTGTCGCTCTTCGCGGTACAGGGTGACGCCGCCGGCCTCACCCGCACGCCGCTGCCGACGATGGACCAGACCCGCAAGCAGGCGCGCCTCGAGTTCTCCGGCACGCCGGCCACGCTGATCGGCACCGAGGGCGCCGCCGAGGCGGGCCTTTCGAAGACGCTCGACCTCGCCGCCGTGGCGCTGGCGGCCGAGCAGGTCGGCGGCGCGCAGCGGGTGCTCGACTCCTCGGTCGACTACGCCAAGACGCGCATCCAGTTCGGGCGGCCCATCGGCAGCTTCCAGGCCATCAAGCACAAGTGCGCCGACATGCTGCTCGAGGTCGAGTCGGCCAAGTCCGCCGCCTACTACGCGGCCTGGGCCGCGGCGGAGGACTCCGACGAGCTGCCGGTCGTGGCGAGCCTCGCCAAGTCGTATTGCTCAGAGGCGTACTTCCACGCGGCGGCGGAGAACATCCAGATCCACGGCGGCATCGGCTTCACGTGGGAGCACCCGGCGCACCTCTATTTCAAGCGCGCCAAGTCGTCCGAGCTCCTGCTGGGCGATCCGTCGTACCACCGCGAGCTGCTGGCGCAACGCATCGGCATCTGAGGTGCCGGGGCCTTTCCGGCTCCGGCCCGGGCCCTCGGGCGACCTGTGGACCTACGCCACCGCGACGAGCCCCGGCGCGCCCGTGCGCGGCCACGTCCTGCTGTGCCATGACCTGCCGCGCCCCGGCGGGGCGGCCGCCGACCTCGCCCTGACGTACCCCGCGCTGGCGGACCGCCTGGCGCGCGAGACCGGTTGGCAGGTCGTCACCGCCGCGCTGCGCGGCGCGGGGGAGTCGGCGGGCGACTTCTCCGCCCTCGGCTGGCTCGAGGACCTGCGCTACGTGGCCGAGACCGAGATCCCCGAGGCCTCGACGCGCCTCGCCGTGGGCTTCGGCTTCGGCGGCGTGCTGGCGCTGCACCTGGCGGCGGCGGACGAGCGGGTCGCCGCCGTGGCGTGCCTGGGCACACCGGCCGAGGTGGTGGAGCTGACCGGGGGCACCGAGGAGTTCCTCGCCCGCAGCCGGCGCACCGGGGTGATCAGGACACCGGGGTTCCCGTCGTCCGTCGAGGCCTGGGCCAAGGAGCTCTCCGTGCTGCACCCGGTCGAGGACGCCGGCCTCTCGAAGGGTCGGCCGCTCCTGCTGGTCCACGGCTCGGACGACCCCGACGTCCCGCTGGCCAGCGCCCGGGCGCTCTCCGACGCCGCGACCGGGCCCTCCGAGCTGCACGTCGTGCCCGGCGCGGGGCACTGGCTGCGCGCCGACCCCCGGGT
>DATDIE010000128.1:0-14869 GCA_036521235.1 Acidimicrobiales bacterium
GCGAAGCCCGTTTCGAGATGAAATCTCCCACAGGGTTAACCTGGTAAGGCCCGTGGCTAGACGACCACGTTGATAGGCCGGAGGTGTAAGTGCAGCAATGCATTCAGCCGACCGGTACTAATCGGCCGAGGGCTTGGAGACATAACCGCTCGTGCTCGCTTTGGAACGCTCAGGGGCTGCGATATTCGCAGCCAGGCGCGTCGCTGATTTGGTCGAAATGACCGGTCGGGCGTCCCGCCGAGCGCAAGGTTTCCGGTGGCCATGGCGGCGGGGAAACACCCGTTCCCATTCCGAACACGGCAGTTAAGCCCGCCCGCGCCGATGGTACTTGGGGGGAGGCCCCCTGGGAGAGTAGGTCGCTGCCGGGATTTCTCATTGACGAGGTCCCCTCTGAGCTCAGGCTCGGGGGGGACTTTGTCGTTTTCGGGCCGAGTCTTTTTCGCGTTCCGCGTCTTGAATCGTTCGAAATAGCTCATTCGGCCGTCGACCAAACAAGACGACGCCTAAAATCCCCTAAATGTCTCCGGAGTCATCACGGCCAAATCGTCGCGCTTCGTCGGCGCGCACCGGCCGCCCCAGCGGCTCCGGTCGTCCGGGAGGTCCGAACCGTTCCGGTGGCGCCAGCCGCTCGGGCAGCTCGAGTCGCGGGGCCGGCGCCAGTCGATCCGGCGGCACCGGCCGCTCCGCTGGATCGTCACGGTCGTCAGGCACCGACCGCCCGAGGCGGCCATCGGGCAACCAGGACCGCACCGGGGGAGCGGAGCGCCGCTCGGGTGGACCGAGCAGGTCGAGCGGCGACGGGGAACGGCGGTCAGCCGGACCGAGGCGCGACGGCGGCCGCGACGGCCGCAGCAGCGGGTCGACCGGCAGCAGACGAACGACCAGCGCGAGCCGCGGCACGGACCGAGGGGCGACGGGAAGCCGCTCCCGGGGGCCCGGGTCCACAACGGGGCGCTCCAACCAAGGCGGAAACCGCGACCGGACCGCCTCTCCTCGACAGGGCGGCTACCGACGTTCCGAGCGAGACGAACGGGACGACCGTCGGACCCCCTCCCGCTCGCGCACCGGCGCGCCCTCGCGCCGGCCACCAGATCGAGAGCGCGACTGGGAGCGTGACCGGGAGGACGCTCAGCTCCCACAGCAGACCAAGAAGTGGGGCAACGTGGCCCGTCGCGGCGCCCGGGAGGTCACCCGTCAGGGCGACCCCGAGCGAGACCAGGACTCGCGATCAGGAGAGCCACGGCGCAACGCCCCACCGCCCCGCCGCCAGGCGGCCTGGTCCCGCGACGACGGGCGTAGCGAATGGGCCGATGCACCCGCCAAGAAGCGCGCAACCCGGCCGGGGCCAAGCGGAACCAAGAAGGCAGCGCCGCGGGCAACCGGCGCTCCAAGCCGGAACAGGGCCCAAGCCCGGCCCGCCGAGGCAGCCCCGACGACCTCCACGTCGGCGCGCCGAGCCCTGGCCGAGCTGGCGCACCCCGTCGTCCTTCCCCCGGACGTCGCGACGGAAATTCGCAGCGCCGCCGACGTCGCCACCGCAGCCCACCGGGAGCGCCTCGTCGAGAAGGCGGAGTCGGCCTTCGCCGCGTACGAGCGGGGACGGTTCCAAGACGCCCGGACCGCCATCAAGCAGGTCGTCGACGAGACCCCGAGCGTGGTGGCGGTGCAGGAACTCGCCGGCCTGGCCGCGTACCGGAGCAGCCGCTGGCGCGAAGCCGTCCGCCACCTGCGGGTGTTCACCGACCTCACGGGCTCCACGACGCACCTGCCCGAGCTCATGGACTCCCAGCGCGCCCTGCACAAGCCCAACAAGGTCGCCGAGTTGTGGACCGAGCTGCGGCAGAGCTCGCCCGATCCCGATGTGCTCGCCGAGGGCCGCATCGTCGCGGCGTCGTCGCTGGCCGAGAACGGGGACCTCAACGGGGCCATCTCGCTCCTCGCCACGGCGGGCGCGCAGAAGTTGCTGCGCAACCCGGCCGAGCGGCACCTGCGCCAGTGGTACGTCCTGGCCGATCTGTACGAGCGGGCCGGCGACATCCCGCGGGCGCGCGAGTACTTCGAGCGGGTGCGCCGGGCGGAGCCCGACGCCTATGACGTGAGCGACCGGCTCCGCAACCTCGGTCCCGAGCGCCGCTCCCGCCAGAAGCGCCCTCCTAGGAAGGCGACCCGCTAAACCACAACCGCCGCACCCCCAACCGCCCCAGCGCCTACCCGGCCGGCGGGGTGTTCCCCGTGGCGGCCGGTGGCGGCGCCGGCGGCGTCGTCGTCGTGGCCGGCGGAGCGGGGGCGGTCGTGGTGGTGGTGGTCGTCGACGCCGTGGACGTGGTGGTCGTCGCCGGGGGAGCAGTCCCGAAGTTGGGGCCCTCGACCGTCACCAGTGTCCCGATGGGGGTCAGCGGCCACACCAGGGCGGCGTCGGCGTAGCTCATCTCGACGCAGCCGTTGCTCTGCGGGGAGCCGTAGGAGGAGCGGATGAACCCGTGCAGCGCGTCGCCGCCGTTGAAGTAGCTGGCGTAGGGGACGTTCGGGTCGTTGTACGTCGAGCCGTCGGTGTTGGTCCCCTTCATGTCGGAGAAGCGGACGTGCTCAAAAACGGCGTAGGAGCCGTCCGTGGTGTCCGCGCCGGGGGCGCCGGTGTTGACCGGGATCCCGACGTACTGCGCCACGCCGTTGTTCCACAGGGTGAGGTTCTGGGGCTCGACCTTGTTCACCAGCACGTAGATGTACGGCGTGGCGTCGACCTTGTGGTTAATGGTGTCGTTGATGAGCGCCGTCCAGACGGCGGGCCCGGCGATGCCGTCCACGCCGATGCCGTTCTGCGTCTCGAACGCCTCGATGGCGGCCTTGCTGATCTCGTTGGTCGATCCCTGGATCCACTGCGACGTCAGCGCCGTGGGCATGTTCGGCCAGCGCCACGAAAAGCTCCCCGGTTGATCCGTGGCCAGGTCGGCCGGGCTCGGCGCCTGTCCGGTGGGGGAGAAGCCCAGCGGCAGGAAGTTCAAACCGGCCAGGAGCTGCTGCACGCGCAGCAGGTCTCCCTGCGCGACGTTGAAGGAGGCCGTGGACCCCGTCGACAGCGCGGCGCCGGCCGCCGAGCGCACGCCCGAAGAGCCGCCGGGGATGGTCAGCACCTCGTGCGAAGCAGGAACGAGCGGTGAGTTGAGGGCGTAGAGGAGCGTGTGCGGGTCCTTCAGGACCCACTTCCCGGCGACGTTGGGCGTGAGCCGCGGCGTGACCTTGCTCAACGTGACGGGCTCCGAGAACGTGACGGCGATGGTGGCGTTCGGGGCCACGTTCTGCGAACCGGCGGCGGGAGTGAACGACTTGACGAAGAAACCCGACAGCGAGGCGCGGCTCGACCCGCCCGAGCCCGAGTGACTGGACGCCGACCCCGACGAGCCCGAGCTGTGTGGATGCGAGGGCGGCGAGGAACCCCCGCTGAAGACGATCACGGCGGCGATGATCAGGGCGACGGCGACGCCGAGGACCACCCAGGCGCGTCGCGTCAATCGCGCTCCCCCCCGGGGCTCCTGCTCTCCACTCATCCGCCGCCTCCGCTAGAGATGCAAACCGAGTTGCCTCACACCCCAACCCATCCCAGCGTAAGGGGCGAGTCGGGAACAGGTGCGTCGGGGGTAGCCGTTTTTTGCGCGGTCGCCAATCGTTCGCGCACGACCGCTCCCACCGGCGAAGTCCGCCGCGCGTCGCTCCGGCTGCCGCGGCCCCGTCGCCCCTGGTGCCCGACCCGTCCGACCCGGCCCGTACCGACCAGTCGACCCAAACGACGTTCGCCGGGTCCACCCACGGACGTTCCCCTCGCCGAGGCCGCCACGAAGAATTCACTTCGCCACGACCACCATCACGATCACGCCTCAGGCCCCCCGACCACCCCCTACACGGTAAGTAGGCTGAGCGGCCATGACGACGGATATCCACAAGCTGCTGGGTGACGAGGCCGACGCGCTCCTCGGCTACACCGCCAAGGCGTTCCCGGCCGAGCACCTGACCCTGCCGGGGCCCGACTACCTCGACACGGTCTTCACCAACAGCGACCGGTCGCCCAACGTGTTGCGCAACCTCGGGACGGTGTTCAACCACGGCCGCATGGGCGGCACTGGATACCTCTCCATCCTCCCGGTCGACCAGGGGATCGAGCACTCCGCGGCGGCGAGCTTCTCCAAGGCGCCCATGTACTTCGATCCGCTCAACATCCTCGAGCTCGCCCTCGCCGGCGAGTGCAGCGCCGTGGCCACCACGCTCGGCACGCTCGGCCTGGCGTCACGCAAGTACGTGCACCGCATCCCCTTCATCGTGAAGCTGAACCACAACGCGTTCCTGCACGTGCCGAACGAGTACGACCAGATCATGTTCGGCAACGCGCAGCAGGCCTTCGACCTCGGCGCGGTCGCCGTCGGCGCCACCATCTACTTCGGCTCCGACGACATGGACCGCGAGCTGCAACAGGTGTCCGAGATGTTCGCCCACGCCCACGAGCTCGGGATGTTCACCGTCCTGTGGTGCTACCTGCGCAACTCGGCCTTCACCAAGGACGGAGTCAACTACGAGACGTCCGCCGACCTCACCGGCCAGGCCAACCACATCGGCGTCACGATCGAGGCTGACATCATCAAGCAGAAGCAGGCGACGAACAACGGCGGCTACCCGGCGATCGGCTTCGGGCGCACCGACCCGCTCGTCTACGACGAGCTGACGACGGACAACCCGATCGACCTCTGCCGCTGGCAGGTCGTCAACTGCTACGCCGGCCGCATCGGCCTCATCAACTCGGGCGGCGAGTCCAAGGGCGACAGCGACCTGGCCGACGCCATCCGCACCGCCGTCATCAACAAGCGCGCCGGGGGCATGGGCCTCATCGTCGGCCGCAAGTCCTTCTCCCGGCCGATGGCCGAGGGCGCGGCCCTGATCCAGGCGATCCAGGACGTGTACCTCGACCCGGCGGTCACCATCGCCTAACACCAACTCCTATCGGAGACCGCCTCGCCGGCGCCGCCGGAACGGGTCCGGAGGGCGGGCCCGGCCGGCCGCATGTCGGAGCGACACCGCCACGACCAGGGTGGCAGGGGGGTTCGGGCGGGGCGGGATTAAGATCGCGTGGCGAACGTGCAAATTCGGACGGAGAGTGCCGCGCGCCTTGCCGGCGGGACCTCGCCATGGCCCGCCGCTCAAAGAGCCAGGGCTCTCCGCGACCAAGACAACTGAGACGAGGCAGTCCGTGGCATCGGGAACCCAGCATCACCCCACCGAGCAGTTGGACCAGGTCATCGTGCGCTTCGCCGGCGACTCCGGCGACGGCATGCAGCTGACCGGCGACCGCTTCACGACGAGCAGCGCGCTGCTCGGCAACGACCTGTCCACCTTCCCCGACTTCCCCGCCGAGATCCGGGCCCCCGCCGGCACGGTCAACGGGGTGTCGGCGTTCCAGGTGCACATCTCGGACCACGACATCCTGACCCCGGGCGACTCACCCAACGTGCTCGTGGCCATGAACCCCGCCGCGTTGAAGGCGAACGTCGACCTCATGGCGAAGGGCACCGTCCTGATCGTCAACAGCGACTCCTTCGAGGAGCGCGACCTGACCAAGGCCGGCTACGGGGCGAACCCGCTGACCGACGGGTCGCTCGCCGCCTACACGGTGTACGAGGTGCCGATGACCTCCATCACGCAGGAGGTCTGCAAGGAGGCGGGCGTCAAGCCCCGCGACGCCGAGCGGTCGAAGAACTTCTTCGCCCTCGGCCTCATCAGCTGGCTCTACACGCGGCCGGTCGAGCCGACGGTCGAGTGGATCTCGGAGCGCTTCGGGGCCAAGCCGCTGGTGGCCGACGCCAACACCCGCGCCTTCCGGGCCGGGTACGACTTCGGCGAGACGGCCGAGCTATTCGAGTCCAACTATGAGGTCAAGCCGGCCACGTTCGACAAGGGCGAGTACGTCCAGGTCACCGGGAACCAGGCCATGGCGTGGGGCCTCATCGCCGCCGCCCGCCTGGCCGGCCTTCCCCTCTTCTTGGGGAGCTACCCGATCACGCCGGCGTCCGACATCCTGCACGAGCTCAGCCGGCGCAAGGAGTTCGGCGTCCGCACCTTCCAGGCCGAGGACGAGATCGCCGGCGTCGGCGCCGCCCTGGGCGCCGCATTCGGCGGGGCGCTCGGCGTGACCACGACGTCGGGACCTGGCCTCGACCTCAAGTCCGAGACGATCGGCCTGGCCATCAACCTCGAGCTGCCGCTGATCGTGGTCGACGTCCAGCGCGGCGGGCCCTCGACCGGGCTGCCGACCAAGACCGAGCAGGCCGACCTGCTGCACGCCCTCTACGGCCGGCACGGCGAGGCGCCGGTGCCCGTGCTGGCGCCGCAGACTCCGAGCGACTGCTTCGCCGTGGCGATCGAGGCGACGCGGCTGGCGGTGAAGTACCGCACGCCGGTGATCGTGCTGTCCGACGGGTATCTCGCCAACGGCGCCGAGCCGTGGCGCCTGCCCGACCTCGACGGGTTCGCGCCGATCGACCCGGCGTTCGCATCGGAGCCGAACCACACCGACGCCGACGGCAACCCCGACTTCTGGCCGTACATCCGTGACCCCGAGACGCTGGCCCGCCCGTGGGCACCCCCCGGTATCCCGGGGCTCGAGCACCGCATCGGCGGCCTCGAGAAGGCCGACGGGAGCGGCAACGTCTCCTACGAGGGCGTCAACCACGAGCGCATGGTCCACCTGCGCGAGGACAAGATCGCCGGCATCACCGCCGACATCGGTCCGGTCGAGGTGAACGACGAGTCGGGCGACGCCCAGCTGCTGCTGGTGAGCTGGGGCTCGTCCTACGCCGCCGTGCTGGCGGGCGTGAAGCGCGTGCGGGCCCGGGGAATGAAGGCGGCCCACGTCCACCTGCGCCACCTCAACCCGCTGCCGCCGAACCTGGGCGAGGTGCTCGACCGCTACACCCAGGTCCTGGTGCCCGAGATCAACCTCGGCCAGCTGAGCAAGGTGCTGCGGGCGGAGTACCTGGTCGACGCGCAGACCATGTCCAAGATGCAGGGCGTGCCGTTCCGCGTCGGAGAGATCGAGGCGGCGATCACCGCGCTGCTCGGAGGGAAGTCATGAGCGAGTCCAACGGCTCCAACGGTTCGAACGGCCACGGCGCCGTGGCGACCGCCGTCCCGGTGACGTCGCGCAAGGACTGGTCGAGCGACCAGGAGGTGCGCTGGTGCCCGGGGTGCGGCGACTACTCCATCCTCGCCGCCGTCCAGATGCTGATGCCCGACCTCGGCGTGCGCCGCGAGAACACGGTGTTCCTCTCGGGCATCGGCTGCGCAGCGCGCTTCCCGTACTACATGAACACGTACGGGATGCACTCGATCCACGGGCGGGCGCCCGCCATCGCGACCGGGCTGGCGACGACGCGGCCCGACCTCGACGTCTGGGTCATCTCGGGCGACGGCGACGCGCTGTCGATCGGGGGCAACCACCTGATCCACGCGCTGCGCCGCAACGTGCGGTTGAACATCATCATGTTCAACAACCAGATCTACGGGCTGACCAAGGGGCAGTACTCGCCGACGTCCGAGGTGGCCAAGGTCACGAAGTCGACGCCGTTCGGCTCGGTCGACACGCCCTTCAACCCGGTGTCGCTGGCGCTGGGGGCGGAGGCGACGTTCGTCGCCCGCACGCACGACATGGACCGCGCCCACATGCAGGAGACGTTCCGCCGGGCCCACGAGCACCAGGGTGCGGCGTTCGTCGAGGTGCTGCAGAACTGCAACGTCTTCAACGACGGCGCCTTCGAGAAGATCACGGCCAAGGACGCCCGCTCCACGATGCTGATCCCGCTGCGCCACGGCGAGCCGATCGTCTTCGGCCCCGAGGGCTCCGAGCGCGGCGTCGTCCAGCGCGCCGACGGCAAGCTCGAGATCGCGTCCGTGGCCGAGGTCGGCGTGGACGCCGTGCTGGTGCACGACGGGAAGCGCCCGGACCCGGGCTTCGCGTTCCGGCTGTCGCGGCTGGCCAACGGGCCATACGAGCCGACGCCGATCGGCGTGTTCCGCGCCGTGGAGCGCCCCGAGTACGGCGCGCAGATGGCCGAGCAGATCACCGAGGCGCAGTCCAAGCGCGGGCTCGGCGACCTCGGCTCGCTGCTGCGCTCCGGCTCGAGCTGGACGGTCGACTAAGCCGGTCCCGCCGCGGTGGCCGGGACTTCCCCGGCCACGTGTCCCATAAGGATGCGGTAAGGCCGCGACGTTTCGTGACCTTCGGCTCTATGTGGCGCGGCCCGGAGCCCCTTAAGTAACGGAGCAATGCGAACTTCCACGTCGTCCGCCACGCGGCCCGTGCGCGCCTCGGGGCGCCGGCGCCGGCCGGTGATGGTCGCGTCGGCGTCGGTGGCCGGCGTGTGCCTGGCCCTGACCGCGATCCTCGGCGTCGTCGGCCACCAAGCGCCCGCGGGGGCGGCGAAGCCGGCCGCCACGGACACCGGGTTCTCCGAGCCGTTCTTGGGCACGCCGCAGTACGCGTACACGGCCCCGACGAAACTGGACAACCCCGATCAGCTCAACCAGCCCATCGGGCCGCGCGCGGCCGAGGAGATCGCCAAGGCGATCGGGCTCAACCGCAGGGACACCTTCACCGAGCGCCAGTACGAAGAGTTCATCACCGGCGGGGGCGACGGCGGGATGAAGACTCCGGCGGAGCTCGTCGACGCCAGCGTCAAGATCCTGACCAATACGGTGGGGCGCCCGTTGCGCTCGAACGTCGACGGTCGGGTCACCGCGTCGGTCCTGGCGAGCTACGGCGTCTTCGTGAGCACCGACGGCTGGCTCATGAGCCCCGCCAACGGGGCCGCCCCGACGAGGGAGGTCAACCAGGTGATCGCGCCGGGCGGCTACCTGAGCCAGTGGTGCGCCCTCAACGGCGCCGAAGACGCCCTGCAGACGCTCCAAGCGTCCGCCTACACGTCCGAGGCCGTCTACGGGAACTCGGCGCAGAAGCACACGGACGCGGCCCAGCTCATCACGAACACCAAGGACGGCGTCAGCTCCGTCGTGGGGATGTCGATGGGCCCGGCGCTGTGGATCGTCAACTTCGCACTGATCTGGACGCTGAACCCGAAGCTGGCGCAGTACATGCCGGCGAGATGGGCGCCGCTGCCGCCCGCCGTGGCGAGTGCGCTCGTGGCGGCCGACAACGACACGGCGCACCCCGGGCAGGTGCCCTACAGCCAGTACGCCTCGGACTTCGCCCACTCGTAGGCGCGCACGGGCCGTCGCCGCCGGCTCGAACTACCGGTGGGTGAGCTCGAGCTCGGGCGGCCGCTCGCCGAGCATCCGGGCACCGGCCCAGATCAACGCCGACCCCACGCGCTGGCGCACGCGTGGGCGCCGTGGCGCCTGGTCATGGCGATGCATGTGTGGTGTCGCTCCTGCGTGCCGAGGCCGACGATGTTCGAGGAGATCCTGATGTCGAGCCCGGGCGAGGGCGCGTAAAACGTCGGGATGCATGGTGGTGCTCCTGGAGGATGAAAGAGAAGTATGGACGGGGGGTGTGACAGCGCGACGCGGCGCAACCGTGCCGGCGGTCACCGGGTGGGTGGGCGGCGCCGACGCGCCGCCCGAGAGCTCGATGCCGGTCAGGCCGGCAGAGCGCGATCCACCGCGGCGGCGGGGGCACACTGCATCGGCGTAAGACCGTTCGTCGAGTTCATCTTCATGTGCACCTCCTCAGTGCTCGCGTTGGAAGCGACATGAAAACATATCGACACACGATTGGCGAGTGATTCGCAGCAGAACGCAACGAATATGCGTCGCGTGCGCGTCCGGTCGCCGGCGCGTGAACGACGCGGCGCCTGCCTCGCGACGCGAAGAATGGAATCAGTCGAATTCGTCGTGCGCCATCGCCGCACCGAGCTGATCCACCAGCGCGACCGCCACGACGCACTGCTCTTGGCTGATCGGGGTGGCGGGTGTCGGTGTCAGGAGGAACGTGCCGAGCACGCGGCCGGCGCCGCGCACCGGGAGCTCGACCTGCTTCGTGGGGAGACCCGCGGTCGCCGTCGGCCAGCGCAACGGGTTGAGGCGCACGGTGCCGTCGTTGGCGATCCACGCGCCCTTCCCGGAGGGCTGCTCGCGCACGAAGCGGCAGTCCTGCAGGTTGAGGAGCTCGCGGAGCTCGTTCGCCACGGCGATGAGGATGAAGTCGGGCTCTTCCCCGCCGGCGATCCGCTCGCCGAGGTCATGGAGGCGGGAGAGCTCGTGGCGCCCCTGGACGGCCTCGCGCTGGTGCCGGCGCCCCCGGGCCGCCAGGTCACCGACGATGAGCCCGACGGCGACGAACAGCACCTCGGTGGTCACGTCCGACGGGCTCTGGATCCGGAACGACCCGTACGGGCGGGTCAGGAGGAAGTCGAACGACGCCGCCGCCACCAGGGCGGCGACCGCGGCGGGCCCACGCTCCCCCCGCGAGGCGACCGCGACCGTCACCACGACCAGGACCAGGGCGTCGTCGGCGGGTCCGAGGTGGCCGCGACTGGGCACGAGCACCAAGGCGACGGCGATCGGCAGCAGCACCGCGGCCAGCCACAGCAGCCCGTGCGGGAACGGCCGGGGGTGCCACAGGCTCCGTGTGGTGGCGCGCCCGGGTGCCACCGCTAGGCCTCCGCCCCCGGCTCGGCCACCGAGAGAAGCTCGTAGGACGGGTTGATGATCGCCAGCTTGCCCTTGTGCTTGCCGACCATGCCCTCGGCTCGCAACACGGTGCCGCTGTTGATCCCCGCGATGGAGCGTCGACCCAAGAACACGAGGGTCATCGCCTTGCCGCTGCCGTCGACGAGGACGCACTCGAGGGTCGCGACGGACGCCAGGGGCTGCACCCGGATCGACTTCACGCGGCCGGCCACCTGGACCCGGGTGCGCCATTGGAGCTCGGCGATCGGCTCCATCCCGGGCAGGACCCCCGTCGGAGTCTCCCCGGCGGGGGAGGAGGAAGAAGAGGGCTTCTCGCGCGGCGCGCTCTTCGTCCGGGCATCCGCCCCGGCGTCGTGGAGCATGGCTTCGAGCTCCAGCGAGCTCTCGCGCAGCCCGGGTGCGACGTGGAACGGAATGATGGTCGCATTGACGTGGGGCAGCTGGCTCACGACGTCGACGATGCGGTCGGCGGTCTGGTCGTGCAGGACCCGCCGCCACGTCTTGCCGTAGGAGCGGCGGGGGAGCAGCAGGCTCACCTCGGTCTCGCCGTCGGCGAGCTCGGCGGCGAGCTCCAGGGCGGCGCGGCCGAGGCGGCGGTCGGGGCAGTCGACGACATCGAGGGGGAGGCGTGAGAGCCCCAGCTCCTGCCAGCGGGCGATCAGCAGCTCGGCTCGTTTGTGGTCGATGTTGAAGTGGACGGCGTGCAGGTCGTCGGGCGTGAGGGTGCGGCCGTACTGGATGGCCCGCGCGGTGGCCAGGTCGATCTTGTCCACGAGGATCGCGACAACGTGGCGGCGCAGCACCTTCGCCTCGCACGCCGCCATGGCGGCGCCCTCTTCGAGCACCGCGTCCTCCTCGCGGTATTCGCGGTTCGTGCGCACCAGCGTGAAGACGAGCAGCGGCATCACGATGACCACGACCCACGCGCCCTGGGTGAACTCGGCGACGGCGAAGACGACCACGACGACGGCACAGACCACCGCCGCCACGGCGTTGACCGCGACCCCCTTGCGCCAGTGGTCGTCGCGTATGCGCCAATGGTGCGCCACCATCCCCGAGCCGGCCATCGTGAAGCCGGTGAAGACGCCGATGGCGTACATCGGGATCAGTGCGGCCACCTTCGCATCGGTGGCCAGAAGCAGGACGACGGAGGCGCCGGCCAGCAGCAGGATGCCGTTGGAGAACACGAGCCGATGGCCCCGGACGGTGAGCTTGCGGGGCAGGAACGAGTCCTCCGCCACGAAGCTCACCAGGAAGGGAAAGCCCGTGAAGCTTGTGTTGGCGGCCAGGATGAGGATGAGGGCCGTGGCGACCTGCAACAGGTAGAAGAGAAAGCGCCCGCCGGCGCTCGACCCGTAGACGAGCTTGCCGATCTCGGACACCACCGTCGGGGTGCCCGACGAGAACGGGACGCTGTGGGTCAAGGCGGCCAGGACCGAGACGCCGAGGAACATCGCCCCCAGGATCGTGCTCATGAGCACGAGCGTCGTCCGCGCGTTGCGGGCCTGCGGCTCGCGGAAGATGCTGACGCCGTTGGAGATCGCCTCCGTGCCCGTCATCGCCGAGCTGCCGTTGGCGAAGGCGCGCAGCAGGAAGAAGGCCGAGACCCCGAGGATCAGCCCGCCGTTGGCGTGGCCGAGCGAGAGCATGCCCTGCTGGGCGCCGGCCTTGGGAAGGTCCCCGGCGATCTCGCGGCCGACACCGATGAGGATGAGCACGGCCATGTTCGCGATGAAGAAGAAGGTCGGGAGCGCGAAGAAACGGCCCGCCTCCCGTATGCCGCGCAGATTGCCGAAGGCCAGGATCACAACGAAGGCGACCGAGAGGGGAACGGAGAAGCGCGCCAGGGACGGGGCGGCGGAGACGATGGCGTCGGTCCCGGCCGCCACCGAGACGGCGACCGTGATCGTGTAGCTGATGAGCAGCGCGGCCCCGGCGATCTGTGCCACGTTCGGCCCGAAGTTGTCCCGGCTCACGACGTAGGAGCCCCCGGCCTTCGGGTACGAGCGCACCACGTCCCGGTAGCAGATGGTGACCACCGCCAGGACGCCGAGGATGACCGCCGTCATCGGGGTGATGATGGAGAACGCCGCCAGGCCGGCGATCGGAACGAGGATCCGGAGCATCTCCTCGGTGGCGTACGCCGAAGAGGACATGACATCGGAAGACAGCACGGCGAGGGCCGTGGGCTTGCCGAGCCGTTGGCCCCCGAGCTGTTCGCTGACGAGCGGCGGGCCCAGGAGGATCCGCTTGACCCGGTAGCGGAGGCTCTCGGGGAGACTCGCGGCGATCGTGGTGTCCGTGCGGTCGGGCGAGCGCGTCAGGTCGTGGACGGGTCGATCCGCGCTCTTCTCGACGGTCGTCTCGAGGCCAGGCACGACGGGCCGGCGTCAGCCCTTCACGCGGACGGATTCGCCGGCGCCGACTCGGCGTCGGCGCGCACGCGCTCGAGTGTGGCCTGCATCCCCTTGCGGTTCGTCTTGCCCCGCGACCAGCCGAGGCAGGCCCAGTAGAGCTTCAGCGCCCACGTCGGCGCGAGCGTGAACGACTCGGTCACGTCGCAGCCGTCGCCCGCGGCGACGATGTCGTAGCGCCACACGTTGAGGAACTTGTCGGGCTTGTTGCCGACGCCGAACGCGAACGTCTTACCCGGCTCGCAGGCCGTCACCGTGCAGGTGGTCCAGTAGATGGGCCCCTTCTCGTTCCGCTTCACGTGGCCGCGGAACCGCGCGCCCGGCGCGGGGCCGGTGGCGGGCTCCACCCACACGGCCTCGAAGGTCTCGGGGCTGTAGCGGCCGATGCGCGTCACGTCGCTGACCAGGTCCCAGACCCGTTCGGGCGGCGCCGCCATGTGGATGGTCACGGAGTCGTGCACGGTTGGCACCCTACGTCCTGCGCCGACGCGCATCTAGTGTTGCCCTCATGAACCGCGAGCGGGACGACGCGGCGCGGGTCGTCGACGTCCGTTCCCACGAGGTCGAGGCGGCGATCGCCCTCGGGGGCGCGCTGGTGCGCAACCTCGAGCACGTCGTGTTCGGGAGCGAGGGGGCGGTCACTGCGGCGGCCGTCGCCGCCCTGTGCGGCGGCCACCTGCTGATCGAGGACATCCCCGGGGTGGGCAAGACCGTCCTGGCGCGTGCCCTCGCCGCCTCGCTCGGGGCGGAGCTGTCCCGCGTCCAGGGCCATCCGGACCTGCTGCCTTCCGACATCACGGGCGTCTCGGTCTACGTGCCCGACACCGGGCGCTGGGAGTTCCGGCGGGGCCCGGTCTTCGCCGGCGTCGTGCTGGTCGACGAGCTGAACCGCACGCCGCCGCGCACGCAGTCGGCGCTCCTGGAGTCGATGGAGGAGCGCCAGGTGACCGTCGACGGCGAGTCGTGGCCGCTGCCGCGCCCGCATCTCGTGATCGCCACGCAGAACCCCCGCTCGCAGCTCGGCACGTTCCCGCTCGTCGAGAGCCAGCTCGACCGCTTCGCCGTGGCGACGAGCATCGGCTACCCGGACCCCGGGCAGGAGGCGGAGCTCGTGCTCCACGTCGGTGGCACGTACGCCCTGGCCGAGTTGCAGGCCGTCTGCACGGCCGAGGAGTGGTGGCGGGCGCAGCGGGCCGTCGAGGCGGTGCCGGTCGAGCGCGCGGTGGCGGACTACGCCGTGGAGATCTGCCGGGCGAGCCGGCGGGCGCCGGGTGTGTATCTCGGCGCCAGCCCGCGCGCGTCCATCTGGCTGGTGCGCGCCGCGCAGGCGCGCGCGGTCCTGGCGGCGCGGGACTACGTGGTGCCCGACGACGTGAAGGCGATGGCGCTCCCGTGCCTGGCGCACCGGATCCTCACGGCGGAGGACGACGAGACCATGGAGCGGGCGGCGGCCGTGGTCCGCACGCTCCTCGACACGACGCCCGCGCCGCGCTTGTGAGCCGCTGGCCCCGCCCGGCGCGCCCGTGGACGCCGATCCTCGGGGCGGTGGCGGTGGTCGGCATCTGGTGGCTCGTCGCACACAACGGCGGGGCCGGCTGGGTGCAGTTCGTGGGCGACCTCGTCTTCGGCGCGTTGCTCGTCGGCGTGGCGGGGCCCGCGGTGGCCGCGGGACGGGCGCGCCTGGAGGTCAGCCGCGCGCCGGCCGACGGCGTCCGCGGCCACCCCGTCGAGCTCCACCTCGTCGCCTCGACGCGCCTGCGGGTGCGGCC
>DATDIE010000129.1:0-2732 GCA_036521235.1 Acidimicrobiales bacterium
GGGCGCGAGGGGCGATTCGTACGCCACGCGAATGATCACGACGTCAGCCTCCCCGATCGTCTGCCCGACGGCACGATCACGTTTGTATCGCGATTTGTATCACCATGGCCAGGCGGTGCGGCGCCCGAGGCGCGGCTGCGGCGCTCGCCGGCCCGAACGCCAACCCCCCAATACTCCGACGGAGGTCTACAGGTGCAGGGGCATCCGCCTGGCTCCGCGTGAGCCGGCCGCGTGCCAGGGCGGTGAGGCGCCGACGTAGAGTTTGGCGGGCGGTCCGGGCTGGCGGCGCAGCCCAGCGGTTTCCGGAGGCGGTATGGAAGCGTGACAGATCTGCTGTTGGCTCAGCCGAAGCCGCGCGTCCTCGAGCCCTCGCCACCGCGCCCTCCGGCGCCACGACGCAAGCACTGGTTCGCGATCGCCGCCGGGGTCGCCGTGGTGGCGGCGTGCCTCGGCTACCTGCTCACCGACGCCGCTCAGGCCAACGACCGTTACGACCGGGCGCTCCGGACCCTCGGGGCCACCCGCGCCACCACCAGTGTCGTCGCACTGGACCTGACCAAGGCGCGTTTCGATCTCCGGCTCGTCACGCAACAAGTCGGGAACGACACCACCGCGTTGAACCAGGACACCTCGCAACTCCAGGGCGCCGAGTCCGCCCTCAGCGCCGCACAGGCCCACGTCGCGCAGCAGGCCTCGCTCCTCACGGCGCTGCACGCCTGCCTCGGCGGTGTCGAGCAGGCCCTGAACGCCCTCGCGGTCGGCAGTCAGGGCAAGGCCGCCGCCGCGCTGAACTCCGTCTCGGCGAGTTGCTCGACGGCGGTGAACGCCAGTGGCTGAACGCTGGCCCCTTCGCTCTCTCCTCGTGGCGGCCTGCGTGGCGGTCGCCGCCGGTCTCGGTGTGGCCATTTGGTACGACGCGCACACGCACCTGCGCGCAGACAGCGAAGCATCCACCCTCATGGCCGCCCAGCACCATCTGGCCGACCTGCGCCACAACGTGCGCGTCACGAGATATGCGGGCGCGGTGACCGCCAACAAACGCAACGAGCTCGCGGCCACGATCGGCGAGACGCTGAATCAACTGTCGGGAGTCGACTCGTCGTTGAACACCGCGACCGCAAGCTCCGCGCTCGAGGGGCTCGGCATCAGTACGGTCCATACCTGCCTCGGCGGCGTGCAGACCGCGCTGCACGCGGTCTCGGGGGGCGACAACGCGGCCGCCGCCAAGGACATTTCGGCGGTGTCGGGCCCGTGTGCACAACTCGATGGCGGAGCCGACGCCGGACTCGTCTACCCCTTCGACTTCCCGGACCCGGACGTCATCCTGGTCGGCCAGACCTACTTCGCCTACGCCACCAACTCCGTCGCCGGCAACATCCAGATCGTCGCGTCGGACAACTTGACGCAGTGGCAGGCCATCGGCAACGCGCTCCCCTCCCTGCCTTCCTGGGCCAAGCCGGATGACACCTGGGCGCCGTCAGTGACCAGGGTCAGGGGAGCCTTCCTCATGTACTACGCCGTCGACGTGGCCGCGACCGGCACCGAGTGCCTCTCGGTCGCCACGGCCAGAGCCCCGCAAGGGCCATTTGTCGACGCCTCGACCGCACCGCTCGAGTGCCAGCAGGCGCTGGGAGGTTCCATCGACCCCTCCGCGTTCACGGACGCCAACGGGACCCCGTACTTGGTCTGGAAGTCGGGCGGTCCAGGCACGTCGAAGCTGTGGTCGCAGCAGTTGAATCCCGCCGGCACGGGTTTCGCCACGGGAGCCAACCCGACCTTGCTGCTCTCTCCGGACCAACCGTGGGAAGGGGGCACCGTGGAAGCGCCCGACCTGGTGCTGGCGAACGGCCACTACTTCTTGTTCTTCTCGGGGAACGACTGGAACAGCGCCAGCTACGCAGTCGGCGTGGCGACGTGCATCGGGCCGCTCGGTCCGTGTGCGGACGATTCCTCCGGTCCGATCTTGGCCTCCGGGACCGGGATCGCCGGCCCGGGCGGAGAATCGGTGTTCACCGACACGAGCGGCGCGTCCTGGATCGCGTTTCACGCGTGGGTGCCCGGTGCCGTGGGGTTCCCCAACAGCCGCGACCTCTACGTGCGCCGGCTGGACCTCTCGGCGGCGGTGCCCTCCGTCGCCGCACCCGGGCCGGCCTGACAGGGCGTCGGAGATTCAGCGCGCTCTTTCCGTAGCGAGCCCGTCGACGCGCTTGTAGAGCGATGCTGCATCGAGGCGCGCGCACACATTGGCGAAGTCATCGGTCGGACCGAGCCAGTGCAGCTCGTCGACGTCGTCGAGCAGCGCACGGTCAACGCGCAATGTGGCGAGATCCTTGAACAACAGGGCGTGGTCGAGGTTCTCGCGCAGCGTCGTCGCCAGTTTCGGCGCGCCGCGCACCGTGACCTCCCAGGCGTCGGCCTCGGCCGGAATGTCCTCGACGTGGAGCCATCGTGCGAGCACCGCACCGGCGGATTTGGCGCCCCAACCGGACAGCCCCGGAAAACCATCGGCACTGTCGCCCACCAACGCGAGGTAGTCCGGGATCGAGCCCGGCGGCACGCCGAACTTCGCTTCGACTGCGGCTTCGTCGATCAAGATGTTCTGACGCCGGTCCAGCTGAACGACCCGCTTGCCCCGCACGCACTGACCGAGATCCTTGTCCGGCGTGCAGATCACCGCTTGTTCGACCCTCGCATCGTCGTCGGCGACGGCGGCCCCACTCGCCAGCGCGTCG
>DATDIE010000130.1:0-5222 GCA_036521235.1 Acidimicrobiales bacterium
GGACGAGCGCCTCCTTGGACAGGTCCTCGTAGTCGAAGCCGGGGTCGAACTCACCCGAATAGTCCGCCCGCCCTTCGCCCGCCGTGACGCCTTTGCTCTCGGTCATATGTTCAGACTTTAGTCCAGACACTTGTCTAGTTCTAGTGTGCTTTCCGGCCACCGGCTGGGGCTGGTGTTGACCGACAGCCGCTGCGAACGGATCTTCTTCTGCCCGACGCTGAGTAGCGTCACGCTGGCCACGAATCACGACGAGGAGCGACCGATGAGTGACGAGGGCGACAAACGCGCGGCCGGCATTGCCAAGATGCAGGAGGTCTACGGGTTCAGCGTCGACCCCGACACCATTCCGGGCCGGTACGCCGAGATGACGGTCGACCATCTCTTCGGGACCGTGTGGACGAGCGACGAGCTCGACGTGCGGGATCGTCGCCTCATGACGATCGGCGTCCTGGCTGCGCTGGACAAGACGGACCTCCTCGACATCCAGTTCGACTCCGCCCTGGAGCGCAACGAGCTCACGGTCGACCAGCTGCGCGAGATCGTCGTGCACCTCACCCACTACATCGGCTGGCCCAAGTCCACCGGGATGAACCGGACCGCCGAGAACGTCATCGCGCGACGGGCCAAGGCCGCCGCCGCGGACGGTCAGAACTAGTCCGCGTGGAGGCAGCCCGCGCCGTGGACGCGCCCGGAAGCCGCATCGAGGTCGAGGACGTCCCCCCCGGCGTCCGGGTCATCGCCTTCGCCCGGCCCGAGGTGCGCAACGCGTTCGACACGCAGATGTACCACGAGGTGACCGAGGCTCTCCGGGCCGCCGACGCCGACGACGCGGTCGGCGCGGTGGTCTTCACCGGCCGGGGCAGCGCCTTCACGTCGGGCCAGGACCTGGCGGAAATGGCCGCCATCGCGACCGGCACGGCCGTCGAGGGTGCCGGACAGGGCTTCATGGGCCTGCTCGACGTCCTGTGCGACCTCTCCGTTCCGCTGCTCGCCGCAGTGAACGGGGTCGCCGTCGGGCTGGGCTTCACGCTCCTTGCGCACTGCGACCTCGTTCTGGTCGCCGAGGATGCCCGGCTCCGCGTGCCCTTCGCGGAGCTCGGTGTCCCGGCCGAGGCGGCGAGCAGCTTCCTGTTCCCCGCTGCGATGGGCTGGCAGCACGCGGCGCGGATCCTCCTCACCTCCGACTGGGTCAGCGCCGACGAGCTGGTGGCCCTCGGGCTGGCGCTGCACACGAGCGCGTCCGGCGCGGTCCTCGACGAGACGGTGGAACTGGCCGCCCGCGTGGCGGCGCACCCGCGAGCGGCGACGCGTGCCATTACGTCGCTGATGCGGGCGGCGCGTCGCGACGCTGTCTTCGAAGCGAACCGCCGGGAGCAGGGTGCCTTCGCCCGGTTGCTCGGCGGCGCCGCGCAGCAGGGCGCCCTGGCCGACTTCGCCGCCAAGAACCCTTGACCATGCGACTCGGCATCACCGCCGCCCTCACCGATCTCGACGTCGCGCCGGCCGTGCTGGCCGGCATGGTCGAGGAGCTGGGCTTCGACTCGCTGTGGGTGCCCGAGCACACGCATCTGCCCGTGCGCGAGGACATTCCGCCCGCCCTCGTCGAAGGCGTGCGCCTCGACGACTACAAGCGCTGCCTCGACCCGCTCGTGGCGTTGGCGACCGCCGCCAGCGCCACCACGCGTATCGGGCTCGGCACCGGCATCCTGCTCGCCGCGCAGCACGACCCGATCGTGCTGGCCAAGCAGGTCGCCACGCTCGATCACCTCTCGGGGGGACGCGTGACCCTCGGCGTCGGGTTCGGCTGGAACCGGGCCGAGGCGGCCGACCACGGCGTCGAGTTCGCGCGCCGCCACGACGTCGTGCGCGAGCACGTGCAGGCCATGGAGGCCATCTGGTCCAACGAGCAGGCCGAGTTCCACGGCGAGTTCGTCGACTTCGAGCCCACGTGGTCGTGGCCCAAGCCCCTGCAACAGCCGCGGGTGCGGACGTTGATCGGCGGCGGCAGCACCGACGCCGTCTTTGCCGCCATCGCCGAGTGGGCCGACGGCTGGATCCCGATCGGCGGCCGCGGGATGGGCGAAGCGATCCCCCGCCTGCGCGCCCGGATGGAGGCGGCGAGCCGCGACCCGCGTGACCTGAGCGTCGTGCCGTTCGGCACCATCGCCGACCAGGGCAAACTCGAGCACTACGCCGGGCTCGGGGTGAGCGAGGTCGTGCTGCGCATCCGCGCCGGCGCTGCGCCCGACGTGCGGGCGCAGCTCGAGACCCTGGCACCCCTCGTCCCGTTCGCGGCCACACTGGAGCAACCATGACCGACCTCATCGACGACACCACGCCCCGCCTGGGGAGCACCACCCCCCTGCCCCGCATCGTCAGCGTCGACGACCACATCGTGGAGCCGGCGCACCTCTGGCAGACCTGGCTGCCGGCGCGCTGGCGCGACCGCGGCCCCAAGGTGGAGCGACGCGGCATCGGCGAGATGGAGCACATCGGCGGGGGCGCGTATCGCCAGACGTTCGATCCCGACGGACCACCGGCCGACTGCTGGATCTACGAGGACCTCGTGTACATCAACAAGCGCCACGTCGCCGCCGTCGGCTTCGACCGCGACGACATGACGATGTCACCCATCACCTACGACGAGATGCGACCGGGCTGCTACGAGCCCAAGGCCCGTATGGCCGACAACGACGCCAACTGGGTCGAGGCCAGCCTGTGCTTCCCGACCTTTCCCCGCTTCTGCGGCCAGACGTTCCTCGAGGCGAAGGACAGGGCGCTCGCGCACGCCTGCGTCGTCGCGTACAACGACTTCATGGTCGAGGAGTGGTGCGGCGACAGCGGAGGGAAGCTCCTCCCGCTGTGCCTCATCCCGCTGTGGGACGCGGACCTGGCCGCGGCGGAGGTGCGCCGCAACGCCGGGCGCGGCGTGCGCGCCATGTGCTTCAGCGAGATCCCGCCACACCTCGGTCTGCCCAGCATCCACAGCGGGTACTGGGACCCCTTCTTCGCCGCCTGTGCGGAGACGGGAACCGTCGTGTGCATGCACATCGGCTCGTCGTCGAAGATGCCGGCCACGTCGGCCGACGCGCCGGTCGCGGTCACCGCCACGCTGAGCTTCGGCAACGCCATGGCGTCGCTGACCGACTTCCTCTTCTCGGGCGTCCTCATCCGCTTCCCGCAGCTGCGCCTGGCCTACTCGGAAGGGCAGATCGGGTGGCTGCCCTACATCCTCGAGCGGGCGGACGACGTATGGCGCGAGCACCGCGCCTGGGGCGGGGTGAAGGACATCGTGCTCGAGCCGCCCTCCACCTACTTCCACCGCCAGGTCTACGGCTGCTTCTTCCGCGACCAGCACGGTCTCGACTCGCTCGGGGTCATCGGGGCCGACCGCATCACATTCGAGACGGACTACCCCCACACCGACTCCACCTGGCCCGACACGCGGGCCGTGGCCGAACAGATGGTGCAGCACCTGAGCGACGAGGACGTCTACGCGATCATGCGTGGCAACGCCATCGCGATGCTCGGCCTCGACGGCGCGTGAAGCTCGGCGACGTCGTCAACGCGGAGGCGGCGCACTGGGGCAAGCCGCTCGACGGCGTGCGGGTGCTGGCGCTCGAGCAGATGCAGGCGCTCCCGTACGCCACCCAGCTGCTCGGGCGGCTGGGGGCCGACGTCGTCAAGGTGGAGGCGCCCGGCACCGGGGACCTCGGTCGCAGCGCGCAACCCGCCATGACCGATCCGGAGGGTCGCGGCGTCGGCGCCACGTTCATGCGCAACAACCTCTCCAAACGCTCGGTCGTCATCGACCTGAAGCAACCGGCAGGCCGGGAGCTCGTCCTGCGCCTCGCACCACGCTTCGACGTCGTGGCCGAGAACTTCCGCGCCGGGGCCGCCGAGCGGCTCGGCCTGGCCTACGACGACATCGCGGCGGTGCACGACCGGGTCGTGTACCTGTCGATCTCGGGCTTCGGGCGGCCGGTGCAGGCCGGGGCGGCCACCTCCCCCTACGACGGCTGGCCCGCCCTCGCATCCATCGTCGAGGCGATGAGCGGGGCCTACGAGTTCAAGCGGACCGAGGGCCAGCCACCCATCGGCGCGCCGATGGGTGGCTTGGGCGACATCGTCACCGCGCTCTTCGCCGTGATCGGCACCCTGGCCGCGCTGCGTCAGCGCGATCGGACCGGGCAGGCCCAACGGGTGGACGTCGCCATGCTCGACGCCATGGTGGCGGTGCTCGACGTCGTCCCCAACTTCTGGTCGATGGGCGCGCCGATGGGCACACCATGGCCCGGGATCCTCCACGGGTTCTTGGCCCGCGACGGGTGGTTCATGCTGCAGGTCCTGCGCGCGCACCAGTGGCCGGACCTGGCGCGGGCGATCGACCGGCCCGAATGGGTCGACGACCCACGGTTCGCCACGCCGCAGGGCTGGCTCGAGCACCTCGAGTCCGACATCCGCCCGGCGATCGAGTCGTGGGCGGCCACCAAGTCCAAGCGCGAGGCCTGCGATGCGCTGAACGCCGCCGGCCTGGTGGCCGGCCCGGTGGCCACCGACGAGGAGGTGGTCGCCGATCCCCACCTCGCCGTGCGGCACATGTTGGTCGAGCATCCGCGCAGCGACGGCGACCCACGGCCCGTGCTGATTCCCGGACTACCGGTGAAGTTCGCCGACGTCGCCGAAGGACCAGAGTCCCGGGTGCCATGGGTCGGCGAGCACACCGACGCCGTGCTGCACGACGAGCTGGGCCTCGGTGCCGGCGACCTGGCCGCCCTGCGGTCCGGGGGCGTCATCGGCTGAACGCGCGGACGTTCAGTAGCGCGGCAGCACCACGAACGCCACGAGGTAGGCGAAGAGCACCGAGCCCACCACCGTGCACAGGTGGAAGACCTCGTGGAAGCCGAAGACGCGGGGCCACGGGTCCGGCCACTTGCGCGCGTAGACAAGCGCGCCGGCCGTGTCGACCAGGCCACCGGCGACGAGGATCCCGAACCCGGCCCACCCCACGCTGCGCACGAGCTGAGGCAGCACGACCACGGGACACCAGCCCACGAAGACGTAGGGGACGGCGACGACCCACTGCGGCGCGTCCAGCCAGATCTGGCGGAGTGCGATCCCGGCGGCCGCGCTCGCCCACACCAGCGCCAACAGCAGCACCCTGGCCCAGCCGGTGAGCGCGAGCGTGGCCACCGCAGTGGTCGTCGAGGCGATGCCGATGA
>DATDIE010000131.1:0-3328 GCA_036521235.1 Acidimicrobiales bacterium
CTCAACTCCGAGGAGTACCTGTCGTCGCAGGGGAGCGCGCAATCGCCGCCCATCCTCGGCGCCGGCACGGGCCAGTACGCCGGGGACCACCCGACCGCCACGACCGCCTTCGTGGCCAGCTACCTCGAGACCAAGATCGGCCACCAGCTCGTGCTGCAGCTGGCGGACGAACGACACGTCACGGTGACGCAGGCCGATCTGGCCACGGCCCGCAACAACTTGACGACACAGATCTCCGAGGTGATGTCGGAGATCCTCCAGACCCAGCAGGGCCAGGACGTGCGTTACGGCTGCAGCCTCACGGGCCAGGCGCTGACCGGGAAGCAGGTCCTGGACTCCCTGCCAGCGTCGTTCGTCGACGAGCAGGTGCAGTTCGTCGCCACCGCCACCGCCTTGCAGGAGGACCTGGCCGGAGTGGGCTCGAGCGACGCGGACCTGCAGAACTACTTCACGGCGCACAGCGCGAAGTTCGACACCGTCTGTCTGACGGCGGCCGTCTTCCCCAGCGAGTCCGCAGCGCAGGACGCGGCGGCCCAGGCTGCCTTCGGGACGCCCTTCTCGACCGTGGCGTCGAACACCGTGAGCAGCGGGGGCGGGGCCCAGGGCTGCGACGTGCTGGCCGATCTGGAGTCCAAGCTGCCCTCGGACGCCGGACTCGGTGACCTGGCAACGGGTGCCGTGTCGGCGCCCGTCAACGACAACGGGACGTATCTCCTCCTGCAGATCACCTCGCGGACGCCGACCCAGTACAGCAAGGCCAAGGCCGCCGTCGCGAACGTCGTGCAGGTGGCTGGATCGGCCGCGACCCAGAAGGCGCTGACGGCTGACGAGCGCCGATCATCAGTGAGCGTCAACCCGCAGTACGGGGTATGGGTGCCGGTCAGCGCATCGGTGCTGACACCGTTCACCCCCGAACCGGCAGACGTGCTCAACGCCACCGCAAACGTCGGTCGCACCGCCCCGGCGTCGGCATCGTCGGCCGCCTCGGGCGTGACCATCCCGTCAAGCGGCTGAGCGTGGCCTCTCGCCCCCACGTCACGGTGGTGGGCCTCGGGCCGGCGGGCGCCGGCCTCGTGGGGAACGACGTCGCAGCGCGGCTCGCCGCGGCACCGGGCCGGGCCTACCTTCGGACGGCCCGGCATACGTCCGCCGCCGAGTTCGCTGCGTTGCCCTCCTTCGACCATCTCTACGAGGCGGCCGCGACGTTCGACGAGGTCTATGGCGGGATCGTCGAGGCGCTGGTGGCGGCCGCAACCGACGCCGCTCCCGAGACAGTCGTCTACGCGGTGCCGGGGTCCCCGCTCGTCGCCGAGCGGAGCGTCGACCTGCTGCGGTCCGACGGCCGGGTGGACGTCCTCGCCCTCCCGGCCCTCTCCTTCTTGGACCTGGCGTGGGAGGCACTTGGCGTCGATCCGCTCGCCCGAGGGGTGCGGCTCGTCGACGCCGGCGCGTTCGAGCACGTGGCCGTGGGCGAGGACGGCCCGACACTTGTCGCACAGTGCTGGTCGCGTCACGTGCTCTCGGAGATCAAGCTCGCCGCTCCTGACGACGATGGGTTGGACTTGCCGCGGCCAATCCTCTTGCACCATCTCGGCCTCCCGGACGAGGTGATGATCACGGTGGACTGGTGGGAGCTCGATCGCACCCTGGAGCCGGACCACCTGACCTCGCTCTACGTTCCGGGTCCGTTGCCGACACCGACGCATGGCCGCTCGGCCGGAGACGAGGTGGCCCGCCTGGTCACTTTGATGGACACGCTGCGTGAGAGCTGCCCCTGGGACCGGGCGCAGACGCACGAATCGCTGCGACCCCACCTCGTCGAGGAGAGCTACGAGGTCCTTGACGCTCTGGCGGAAGCTGGGCGGCCCGGCGCCGACGCGGCCGCGTTCGGTCATCTCGAAGAAGAGCTGGGGGACCTGCTCTTCCAGATCGTCTTCCACGCCCGACTGGCGGACGAGGAGGGGCGGTTCGACCTGACCGACGTGGCGCGCCAGGTGCACGACAAGCTCGTCCACCGTCACCCGCACGTGTTCGGCAACGTCGACGCCAACACGGCTGACGAGGTGGTCACCAACTGGGAGGCGATCAAGAAGAGCGAGAAGGGCCGACGCAGCGTCACCGAGGGGATCCCGGCGGGTCTTCCCGCATTGATGCTCGCCAACAAACTGACCCGCAAGGCCCGCGCGATCGGCTTGGAGCCCGACGCCGAGAGCGGGGGCGAGGCGCTCGGTGCACTGGCCGCGCTGACCGGGCTCGCCGAGGGATCCGATCCCGGGCCGGACGATCCCCTCGCGACGGTCGGAGCGGACCTCCACGCGACAGTGGGCGAGGTGCTCTTCGCCGTGGCGAACCTCGCCCAACGCCTCGGCGTCGACGCGGAGCAGGCGCTGCGTGACCGCGCACTGTCGTTGCGGACGGACATCCTCGAGGCCGAGGGCGTCCCCGAAGACCAGGTGGGCAGCCGCTAACGTTGTGCCCCGGTGTCCCGCCAGGGGGGATACCCAAGGAGAGATGTCGGTGAGCACCATTGAGCACGTGATCGGGCGCGAGGTCCTCGACTCCCGGGGCAACCCGACCGTCGAGGCGGAGGTGCTGCTCGACTCCGGCGCCCGGGGCCGTGCGATCGCCCCATCGGGGGCGTCAACCGGCATCCGCGAGGCGGTCGAGCTGCGCGACGGTGGTGACCGTTTCATGGGGAAGGGAGTGCAGCGCGCTGTCGGCCACGTCAACGGCGAGATCGCCGACGTCGTCTGCGGCTGGGACGCTCTCGATCAGCGTGGAGTCGACCACGCCATGATCGACCTCGATGGCACCCCGGACAAGGGTCGGTTGGGTGCCAACGCCATGCTGGCTGTCTCGCTGGCCAACGCCAAAGCGGTGGCGGACGACCTGGAGATCCCGCTGTACCGCTCCATCGGGGGCGCCAATGCGCACGCACTCCCCGTGCCGATGCTCAACGTCCTGAACGGCGGCGCCCACGCCAACAACTCCATCGACTTTCAGGAGTTCATGCTCATGCCGGTCGGCGCGGCGTCCTTCAGCGAGGCGCTGCGCTGGGGGACCGAGACGTACCACGCGCTGCGAACCATGCTCGCCGAACGCGGCATGTCCACCGCGGTTGGCGACGAGGGGGGCTTCGCCCCTGATCTCCCGAAAAACGAGGATGCTGTCAAGCTGCTCCTCGAAGCGATTGAGCGGGCGGGCCGCGTGCCTGGCGAGGAGATCGCGCTGGCGCTCGACCCCGCCACCAGCGAACTGTGGGACGACGGCGTCTACGTGCTCGCGGGGGAGGGCCGCACGCTTTCCTCGGCCGAGCTTGTCGACTACT
>DATDIE010000132.1:0-5841 GCA_036521235.1 Acidimicrobiales bacterium
GCCGGGCCGGCAGTCGCTGACCACCCATCCGGCGTCGGTGCGCGCCGTGCGCTCGAGTTGGAGGTCGCCGTGGGTGCGCAGCACCGGCAGGCGCACCTCGACGTCGCTCAGCCACTTGACGAGCTCGGCGACACCGGGCGCCTCGAGCAGCGACGGGTCGGCCGCGGCGATCGTCGCCTCTGCCTGGCCGACCCAGTCGGCCACCATCTCGTGCTGGCGCTCGAACGCAACGTCGAGGGCGAGGTGCAGCCGCGCCGTCATGACGCCGACCGCGCGGGCCTCGGACCCGAAGTCGCCCCCGGCGGTTTCGGGCGCTCCGCCCGAGGCGTAGAAGTCGCGTAGCGAGGTGAGCGCCAGGGCCCAGCCCCCCGAGCGGTCGGCCAGGGGCTCTTGTACCACGCCGAGGTCGCGCCCGTCGGCGACCCACCGCACCAGCGGCGCCGCCACGTGGTTGAACCCGGCCGCCTCGAGCGCCACCATCAGGTCGACCTCGGGCCGGGGCTCGTCGGAGAGCCACGGGAACACCATCAGGTCGCCGCGGTCGCCGCAGTCGAGCACCGTGGAGTCGGCGTCGTCGCGCAGGACGGCGACGGGCCCCGGGCGCGGCGTCACGCCGCGCACCGTGGCGAGGAGGAGGGGCCCGAGCTGCGCGTCGCGCAACGCGTCCGTGCACACCGCCAGGCCGTCATCGTCGTCGAGCAGGCCCAGTGCGGCCTCCTCGCCCGAGCGCAGGAAGTGCTGCTCGTCGGCCACGCCGCGCAGCCCTACGACGAGGTGGGCCAGGCGGCCGTCGACGTCGGCGACGATGTCGATGAGGCCGGGGCGACCTGGGCGCAGGACCTCGGTGCGCACGATCGACGGGGCGGACTCCGGCGCGACCTGATGCAGCCCCAGCCACGCCTCGGTGAGCGTGCGCAGCGCCTGGTCGCGCCCTTCCGTCATGACCCTTGTGTCATTCCCGTTTGGTCACTCCCCTACCGGCGTGTCCCCGGCGTCTCCCGGATCCCCACGGACCTCATTCCTCGGGCGGCCGCTCATCGGGGACCAGGTCGAACCACAAGAAACCGTAGGGCGGCAGCGTGATCGTGTACGGCTCGTCCGAGATCATCGGGAAGGGGACGCGTCCGAGCACCTCATAGGGGGTGGAGCCGGCCCACTTGGCCAGGGCCAGCTCGGCCGGCTGGGCGAAGCGGCTGAGGTTGTGGACGCACAGGACGGCCTGGTGCCGGCGCAGGACGTCGTCGGCCTCGCTCTCGTTGCCGGCCGGGACGGTCCGGGCCAGCACGGTCGAGCGCCCCCAGTCGAGCGCGTCGTCGATCGACTCGCCGGCCCCGACCCCGACCCCGACGCCGGACACGCCCGCGCCGTACGACGGGCCCTGCGCCGGCGGCGCCGTGAGGATGTCGGCCACCTCGCCCGAACGCACGTAGGCGAGGACCGAGGGGTTGGCGCACGGCAGCACCTCCATGGCGCCGACGCCCATCACCGGCAGAGCGCGGCGCTCGGTCAGCATGCGCCGCAACCAGTGCAGGAACGACCCCTGGTTGCGGAACTGCGCTTCGACGTTGAGCGCGGCGAACCCGTAGACCGGGTCCATGAGCGGTGGCAGGTAGAGCTGCGCGAAGTCCGCCTGGGAGAAGCCGCCGTTGCGGTCGGGCGACCACTGCATCGGCGTGCGTACCGAGTCCCGGTCGCCGAGATAGATGTTGTCGCCCATCAGCAGCTCGTCGCCGTAGTAGATGACCGGGCTGCCCGGCAGCGACAGGATCAGCGCGTAGAGGAGCTCGGCCGTGCGCCGGTCGTTGTCGAGCAGCGGGGCCAGCCGGCGCCCGATGCCCATGTGCCGCTTCATCCGCGGGTCCTTGGCGTACTCGGCGATGAGGTAGTCGCGCTCCTCCTCGCTCACCTGTTCGAGCGTGAGCTCGTCGTGGTTGCGCAGGAAGATCGCCCACTGCGAGGCGCCGTCGATGACCGGGGTCTGCGCCAGGATCTCGGTGATCGGGTAGCGCTGCTCACGCCGGACCGCCATGAAGAGCCGGGGCATCAGCGGGAAGTGGAAGCACAAGTGGCACTCGTCGGCGTTGCCGAAGTAGTCGGCCACGTCGCTCGGCCAGCCGTTCGCCTCGGCCAACAGGATCCGTCCGGGGTAGTCGGCGTCGATCTGCTTGCGGATCCGTTTGATGAACGCGTGCGTCTCCGGCAGATGCTCGCCGCTCGTCCCGTCGCGCTGGTACAGGTACGGCACGGCGTCGAGCCGGAACCCGTCGAAGCCGAGGTCGAGCCAGAACCGCACGAGGTCGATCATCGTGTCGGCGACCTCGGGGTTCTCGTAGTTGAGGTCCGGCTGGTGGTGGTAGAAGCGGTGCCAGTAGTACTGCTGGCGGGTGTCGTCCCACGTCCAGTTGGAGCGCTCGACGTCGGTGAAGACGACGCGGGCGTCGGGCCACTTCTGGTCGTCGTCGTTCCAGACGTACCAGTCCGCCTTGGCGTTGTCCCGCGACGAGCGCGACTCCTTGAACCACGGGTGCTCGTCGCTCGTGTGGTTCATGACGAGGTCGGCGATCACCCGGATGCCCCGGCGGTGCGCGTCCTCCAGGAAGGCGACGAGGTCGCCGATGCTGCCGTAGTCGGGCGAGACGTTGAAGAAGTCGCTGATGTCGTAGCCGCCGTCGCGCATCGGCGAGGGGTAGAAGGGCAGCAGCCAGATGCAGTCGATCCCCAGCCACTCGATGTAGTCGAGCTTCTCCCGCAACCCGACCAGGTCGCCGGTGCCGTCGTGATTGGCGTCGTTGTACCCGCGGATCAGCACCTCGTAGAAGACGGCGTGCTGGAACCAGCGCACCGAGGGGTCGAACGCGCCCTCGTTCGAGCTGACCGGGATCGGCGGAGAGCTCACGCGCTCACCGCCCGACGAAGGTGGCCTTGCCTGGGCCGTTCTCCTGGAACGAGCGGATGCCCAGGGCGGCGTCCTCGGTACGGCCGGCCGCCACGAACGCCTCCTGCTCGATCGCCAGGCCGTCGGCCAGCGACCCGTCGAGCCCCCGGTCGACCGCCCCCTTGGCGAAGCCGTGCGCCAGCACCGGCCCCGCCGCCAGCTCGGCCGCCCACGTGAGCGCCACCTCGAGGGCGTAGTCCGGCGCCACCACCCGGTTCACCAACCCGATCGCCTGCGCCTCCTCGGCGCGCACCTGGCGCCCGGTCATGATCATCTCCTTGGCCCGCGACGAGCCGATCAGCCGTGGCAACCGCTGCGTGCCGCCCCCACCGGGGATGACACCGAGCAGCACCTCGGGCAGCCCGAAGCGCGCGTCCTCGGCGCACACCCGGAAGTCGAAGGCGAGCGCCAGCTCGAGCCCTCCACCCAGCGCGAAGCCGTTGATCGCCGCGATCGTCGCCCGCGGGATGGACGCCAGCGCGCCCAATGCGGCGGCGAAGTTCGCCCCGACCGCCGCCGCCCCGATCTCCTCCAGCTCCACGATGTCGGCGCCGGCGGCGAAGATCCGCCGGCCGCCCCACAACACGACCGAGCCCGGCGGATCGTCCCGCAGCTCCGTCGCCGCCGCCTCGAGCTGGCCCAGCACCACCGCCGAGAGGGCATTGGCCTTCGGTCGGTCCAGCCGCACGAGCGCCACGCCGTCGGGCCGGCGCTCCACGGTCACAAAGGTCTCAGCCATGGGCGAACCGTACTTGACCCGGCATCCCTTCTTGTCGACCGACCGCCCCTTGTCCCCCGGATCCGTTCCGGCGGGTGGACGGGGTCGCCCCACCGCCGTTGGAGGGTAGCCGCCCGGCGCCTCGCCTCCGGGTGTGTTCGCGCCGAAGTGGTGTCTGCCCTCGCCTGCATACGGCCGCCACGGCTCCGCGTACACATCGAATCGACACCCGGTTGGCCGCGTCGACATCGTCCATCGGCTCACCGGATCCGCCGCGAATACGGTTTCCAACGGACCGCCGAATTTTTCGGCGTATACACGTCAAAGTAAGGAACGGCGGTCGCGCTTGCGGCGGCGGACGACCGTTCTCCGTGGTGTGAATGGGCGGGCCTGACCGGGTGCCTCAGTCCGAGAGGAGGCGGTCGGCCGCGTGATACGGGTCGACCTCGCCGGCGACGAGCGCCTTGACCGCGGAGGTGAACTCCTCCCCCGCCACGAGCTCGTCGATGTGCACCTCCGTGCGGGCGAGGAGGACCCGGCGCAACTCGAGCGCCAGGCGGTCGGCCCGGCGCGTCGTCATCTGTCCCGAGGCCAAGAGGTGCGCCCGGTGGCGTGCGACGGCGGCCCAGAGGTCGTCGACGCCCTCGGCCGCGGTGGCCGTGGTGTCGATGATCTCGGGGCGCCACGCGTCGGGCCGGGCGAGGTCGAGCATCTGCTCGAGGTCCCGTCGGGCCTCCCGCACGCCAGGCCGGTCGGCCTTGTTGATCACGAAGATGTCGGCCACTTCGAGCAAGCCGGCTTTGTTGGCCTGCATCGAGTCGCCCCACCCCGGGGTGACGACGACGACGGTCGTGTCGGCGGCCGAGGCGATCTCGACCTCCATCTGGCCGACGCCGACGGTCTCGACGATCACGACGCCGATGCCCGCCGCACCGAGGAGGCGGACGGCGTCGGGAACGGCGAGCGAGAGGCCTCCGAGGTGGCCCCGGGTCGCCATCGAGCGGATGAAGACCGTGGGGTCGAGCGCGTGCTGGCTCATGCGCACGCGGTCGCCCAAGATGGCGCCACCGCTGAAGGGCGACGTCGGGTCGACGGCCAGGACGCCGACCTGTGGCACCGGCTCGGGTGGCTCGGACCACGCCGGCGACGGCTCCACCGGCGGCCAGCCGCCGCGCACCGCGGTGATCAGGCCGTCGGTCAACGTCGACTTGCCCGCGCCCGGCGCGCCCGTGAGGCCGACCGTGTACGGCACGTCGGCGCGGTAGGCGAGCTCCGCCACGTCCGTCGCGGTGTCGCCGCCCCGCTCGACGTACGACAACAGCCGCGCCAGCGCAACCCGGTCGTCCGAGCGCGCGAGTTCGAGCAGCGCGCCCGGGTCGGTGGGCAGCGGGGCCCGCGCCGGCGGAGACGAGGAGGACGTGGAGCTCACCGCCAGTCGACCTTCGCCCCGAGCGAACGCAGCGATGCGGCGAGGTCTTCGTAACCGCGCCCGATGTGGTGCGCGCCGCTCACGACCGTCTGGCCCTCGGCCACCAGTCCGGCGAGCACCAGGGCCACGCCGGCGCGGATGTCCGGGGCGCGTACGGGGGCTCCCGAGAGCTTCGGCACGCCACGGACGACCGCATGATGACCCTCGGTGCGGATATCCGCACCCATGCGACGCAATTCCTCGACGTAACGGAAGCGCCCCGAGAACAGGTTCTCCGTCAGGATCCCCACGCCGTCGGCCACGGTGAGCATCGCCACCAGGAGGGGTGAATAGTCGGTGGCCACGCCCGGGTACGGCAGCGTCGCCACGTCGGCCGACATCAGGTGCCCGTCGGAGGTCGCCCGCAGGCCGGCGGGGCCGAACGAGGTCGTCACCCCCATCTGGCCGACCTTGCGCAGCAGGTTCTCCATGTGCTCCGGGCGGGCGTCCGCGATCGTCACGTCGCCGCCGGCCATGCCCACCGCCCCCAGGAACGTCGCCGCCACCACGCGGTCGGGTACGACGGCGTGCGTCACCGGGCGCAGTGCCTCGACGCCGTCGATCTCGATCCTCGACGTGCCGGCCCCCCGCACCACCGCACCCATCGAGCAGAGCATCGACGCCAGGTCCGCGACCTCGGGTTCCTTCGCCGCGTTCTCGATGACCGTGGTGCCCTTGGCCAACGCAGCCGCCATCAACAGGTTGTCGGTTGCCGTGTGG
>DATDIE010000133.1:0-2628 GCA_036521235.1 Acidimicrobiales bacterium
TTGGGTAGCCGACTTCTTCCAGGCACAGCCCGTGCGGCGGGACGACCCGGACCGCGGGGTCACGGACGGCGGCCGCGAGCACCTCGGCGGGCCAGCCGGACGGCCGGCGCCCCTCGCCGACGGCGAGCAGCGCGCCGACCAGGGCACGCACCATGTTGTGGCAGAACGCGTCGGCGACCACGGTCGCGACCGCCACGCCGTGCTCATCATCGCGCTCATCATCGGGCCTGTCATCGGCGCCGGCGGCGTCGCGGTGCCAGTCCAGTTGGCGCAGGGTCCGGACGGTCGTCGCGCCCTCGCGGCGGCGGCAGAAGGCGGCGAAGTCGTGCTCGCCCGCCAGGGACGCCGCCGCCTCGTTCATGGCGGCCAGGTCCAGCCGGCGCGGCGTCCAGAGCGTCTCGTGCCGGCGCAGCGGATCGGCCCGGGCCGGGTCGTCGCAGACGCGGTAGGAGTAGCGGCGCCACAGCGCGGAGAACCGCGCGTCGAAGCCGTCCGGCGCGGGGCCGACGGCGTGCACGCGGACGTCGGGCGGGAGCACGGCGGCCAGCCGGGTCAGCGGTCTCGCTGTCCCGGTTCCTTGGCCGGCGCCTTTCCCGGTTCCCTGGCCGGCGCCTTGGTCCGTCAGGCTCGTCCAGGCGGACGCGGGCACGTCGGCGTGGACGACTTGCCCGCGGGCGTGGACTCCGGCGTCGGTGCGCCCGGCGACGGTCAGGCCGGGCGGCCCGGGCAGCCGCAGCACGCGGCCGAGCGCCGCGGCCAGGGTTTCCTCGACCGTGCGCCTGCCGGGCTGGGCGGCCCAACCGGAAAACCCTGACCCGTCGTAGGCGAGATCAATTCTGAGCCGAACGGACCGTGGTGCTTGCTCCAAGGCCACCTCAACCGATCGGGGCCGAGGGTGCGCCGACCCCGTAACACCAGCCCATCCAGCACCGCCTGCTTCACGCCTCGCACAATTGAGAACGCGTACTCCGGTTATCGCGGAGGATCCGGCTTTCGTGGAACATTTGGGCGCCTATAGTTGCCCGGATCCTCCACGGAAGCCAAATCCTCCACGCAAATGGGACGAGAGGGACGGTTGGGTGTCCTGCTCGGCGGCGTGAGCGGCTAGGCGTCCCGGTCCTCATCGTCCTCGTCGTCGGCCTCGTCACTGTCCTCAGCCGCGTCATCGTTCTCGGCCTCGTCGGCGATCTCGTCGACGTCCTCGGGCTCGCCCTCTTCCGGCACCTCGGGAGCCACGCGGGCCTCGAGGGCCTCGTCGGCCTCGGCTTCCGGCTCCGCGACAGCGGTGGCCGTTGCCGCGGCGGTCGCGGCGGGGGTGGTGGCCGTCGTGTCGGCGCGGCGGGCGCGGCGGCGGGGCCTGGCCGCCACCGGCTCGCCGCGGACCAGCTCGATGACCGCCATCGCCGCGTTGTCGCCCTTGCGCGGGCCGATCTTGGTGATGCGGGTGTAGCCGCCGTCGCGCTCGGAGAACTCGGGGGCGATCTCGGTGAAGAGCTGATGTACCACGCCCTTGTCCGTGACCACGGTCAGCACGTGACGACGGGCGTGCAGGTCACCCCGCTTGGCGAAGGTGATCAGCCGCTCGGCTACCGGGCGCAGCCGCTTGGCTTTGGCCTCGGTGGTGGTGATCCGGCCGTGCTGGAACAGCGCGGTGGCCAGATTAGCCAGGATGTGCCGCTCGTGGGCCGGGTTGCCGCCCAGGCGGTGGCCCTTGGTGGGCGTGGGCATTCGGACCTCTCCTTGATCTCCGTGGCCCCCTGATCAGGGGCCCGGCCACGTCAGTACTGCTCGGTCTCCACGTAGCTCTCGTCGTCGTCGCCGTACGCGCCGACCGCGCTGCTCGGGTCGAATCCGGGCGGCGAGTCCTTGAGCGACAGGCCCATGTCAATGAGCTTCTGCTTGACTTCCTCGATCGACTTGGCGCCGAAGTTCCTGATGTCGAGCAGGTCCTGCTCGCTGCGCCCGACCAGCTCACCGACCGTGTGGATGCCCTCGCGCTTGAGGCAGTTGTAGGAACGCACGGTGAGGTTGAGGTCCTCGATCGGCAGGGCCAGGTCCGCGGCCAGCGCGGCGTCGGTCGGCGAGGGGCCGATGTCGATGCCCTCGGCGTCGACGTTGAGCTCCCGGGCCAGCCCGAACAGCTCGACTAGCGTCTTGCCGGCGCTCGCCACCGCGTCCCGGGGCCGCATGCACGGCTTGGTCTCCACGTCGAGGATGAGCCGGTCGAAGTCGGTGCGCTGCTCGACCCGGGTGGCTTCCACCTTGTAGGTCACGCGCAGCACGGGCGAGTAGATGGAGTCGATCGGGACCCGGCCGATCTCCTGGCCGGGCTGCTTGTTCTGGGTGGCCGAGACGTAGCCGCGGCCGCGCTCCACGGTCAGCTCCATCTCGAGCTTGCCCTTGGCGTTCAGGGTGGCGATGTGCAGCTCGGGGTTGTGCACCTCGACGCCGGCGGGCGGCGCGATGTCGGCCGCGCTCACGTCACCCGGGCCCTGCTTGCGCAGGTACATCACGACCGGCTCGTCGTGCTCGGAGGACACCACCAGTTCCTTGAGGTTCAGGATGATGTCGGTGACGTCTTCCTTCACGCCCGGGACGGTGGAGAACTCGTGCAGGACGCCTTCGATC
>DATDIE010000134.1:0-2497 GCA_036521235.1 Acidimicrobiales bacterium
GGCGGACTCGGGTCCCTCTCCTGACGTTGATGCGGCCGCCGCCGCCCCCACCGGCGCGGGCTCGGGATCGTCCTCGTAGCCACTCACGTAGAGGTTCAGCTCGACCCGGTCCTTGCGGTCGTCGACCTTCTTGAAGATCCGCTTGACGGCGTCCAGGTCCGGCTTGCCGATCTTGTGGCCGAGGATGGCGGTCTTGATGTTGACCTTGCCCTTCAGGACCGCCGGGACGATCGCCGGCAGCGACTTGAGCAGCACCGCGCCCGCCGCGGGGTGGAACTTGCCAAACCACGAGTTGCCGCCGAAGCTGCGCGGGAGCAGCTCGGCCTCATGCAAGAGCCCGTAGTCGCGCACCAGGGTGACGAAGGACTCCTCGTGTCGGTGGCCGTTGTTGCGGTCTTGGATCTCGTAGTCGGCGCCCGCCCGGCGGCGCAGGCGCATGATCTGGCTCATCGGCGCCACCTCCTTGGGGCAGGCGTCGATGCAGTTGAAGCAGTGGGTGCAGTCATAGATCCCGTGCTCGTCCTCGGAGAGGTCCTTGAGGCGCTCGGAGTGCTCGGCGTCGCGCGGGTCCCCGACGAAGCGGTAGGCCTTGGCCAGCGCCGCCGGCCCCATGAACAGCGGGTCGATCTCCATCGAGAGGCAGTCAGAGACGCACGCCCCGCACTGGATGCAGGCCATCGTCTGCGTGATGTCGACCATGTTCTCGTGGGGCACGATGTACTCGCGCTCGGGGATCGGCTGCTTGTTGATGAGGTAGGGCGTGACGCGCTGGATCTTCTTCCAGTGCACCGCGTCCATGTCGACGATGAGGTCGCGGATGACCGGCATGTTGCCCATCGGCTCGACCTCGATGACGCCGGCGGGCGTGGTGCCCATCTCGCCCTCGCCCTCCTCGGCATTCATGCTGACGACGTCGCCGGGCGCCGGATCGTTCCAGCCGGCGCCGTGCATCCGCGCCGCGGCGTCCTCCAGGTGCGTGTTACAGGCCAGCCCGGGCTTGCCGTTCATGCGCACGCCGCAGGAGCCGCAGATGGCCTGCTGGCAGGAGCAGCGGATGCCCACCGATCCGTCGACCTCGTCGCGAATCTTGAGGATGGCGTCCAGCACCGAGTTGCGCGCCCCCAGCTCCACGCGGTGCTCGTCCCAGTAGGCGGCCTGTCCGGACTTGGGATCGAACCGGCGGATCTTGAGCAGATATTCGGGCACGAGCTAGTACGTCCTTTCCTGGGGCTCCCACCGGGTGATGGTCACCGGCGAGTAGCTGACCGTGGGCACATCGTCGCCGTTGGCGGTGACGTCGATGTGCTTGAGCCATTCGTCATCGTTGCGCGTGGGGAAGTCGGTGCGGAACTGGGCTCCGCGTGACTCCTTGCGCTCCAGCGCGCCCACCACGATCGCCTCGGCGCAGTCCAGCATGTACCCGAGCTCGATCGCCCCGATCACGTCCTGGTTGAACACCGTGCCGCGATCGTCGATCGACGCCTTGGGCGCCTCCTCCTTGAGCCGGCGGACGATCTCGTGCGCGGTGTTGAGCCCGTCGGCGTCGCGGAACACGGCCACGTACTTGTTCAGCGTGTCACCGAGCTCGTCCTTGATCGCCGCCACGCGCCGCCCGCCCGACGGCCGGTCGATGATGTCCTGGATGTGGCGCGCGGTGTCGTCCACGCGCGAGGAGAGGGTGGTCGGCATCGTCATGTGCAGCGCCTGCCCGGCCGCGTGCTCGCCCGAGCGCCGGCCGAAGATGAGCGTGTCCAACAGGGAGTTGGCGCCGAGCCGGTTGCCGCCGTGGACCGAGACGCAGGCCACCTCGCCGGCGGCGTAGAGCCCGGGGATCGTCGTCTGGCCGTCGACGTCGGTCTTGACCCCGCCCATGATGTAGTGCTGCCCGGGATGGATGTGGATCGGTTCGCTGGTGATGTCCACGCCGGCGAAGTCACGTCCGATGTTGACGATCTCGCGCAGGGCCTCGAGCACCCGCCGCTTCGGAACCTTGGTGATATCGAGGGCGACGGTGCCGTCCGGGAAGCCGTTGCCCTCGTTGATCTCGGTCTGCTCGGCGCGCGAGACGACGTCGCGCGAGGCAAGCTCCATCTTGTTGGGAGCGGTCTTCTCCATGAAGCGCTCGCCCTTGGCGTTGAGCAGCCACGCGCCCTCGCCGCGGGCGCCCTCGGTGATGAGCAGCCCGTTGCCCGCCAGCGTGGTCGGGTGGTACTGGATCATCTCCATGTCCATCAGCCGCGCGCCGATCCGGTACGCCTGGGCGATGCCGTCGCCGGTGACGATCAGCCCGTTGGTGGTGGGCCGGTAGGCCTGGCCGGCGCCGCCATTGGCCAGGATCACGGCCTTGGCGTTGAATACCTCCAGGCGCCCGTCGCGCAGGTTGCGGCAGACGGCGCCGACGCAGCGACCGTCGTCGTCCTGGAGCAGGTCGGTGCAGAACCACTCCTCGTAGCGGTCCACGGTGTCCGAGTGCTTCATCAGCTGCTCGTAGAGCACG
>DATDIE010000135.1:0-7346 GCA_036521235.1 Acidimicrobiales bacterium
TCGGCCAGCGCGCACGCCTTCACCGAGAGGTCAACGAGGTCCACGTCACGCCGTGCCAGCTCGGCGGCCCTCCAGTCGAGCGCCGCCAGGTCGTGGAGGTTCTCGACGCCCTCCGCTTTGTACAGCCGCCGCCGCCCCACGCCGATCCCCGAGATAAGGCTCAGGTCCGCCGCCTCCTCGAGCTGCTCGCCGCACCACTCGCGCCAGCGGCACATGTCGCACGACGCGCACACGATCGGCTCGGCCAGCAAGGCGACCGACTCGTTGAGTCGGTGCGCCTCGGCGGCCGCGACCACCGCGCTGCGCTGCGCGAACTCGAGGTCGTACCGCGCCATCGGGCTCAACGGCCCCACCGGGGCCGGGACGACGTGCTCGGGGGTGTCGACGAGCAGGGCGTCGAGGTCGTACCAGACGACGACGCCCTCCGAGCCGTAGATGCCGGCGACGTTGCACCCCGTCGGGGCCAGGCCCGCCGCCTCGAGCAGCCGCCGGTAGTGCGCCAGCTGGAGCAGGTCGCCGACGTGCCGGCGCGCCACCATCTCCGCATCGACCGCGGCCCGCTCGATGAACGGCTCTGCGATGTCGCCGACCAGTGCCGTCCCCGCCCCCGCCTTCCGTGCAGCGTCGAGCGACTTGTGCGACTTCACGTCGATCGGCGCGTACCCGTCGCCGCAGCGCACGAGGAGGTCGGGTTCGCCGACTCGATGCGCCTCGACATCGACCGGCAGGCGCCCGCCCGCAATGATCAGCGCGCCCTCGGCGATGGCGTTCAGCGTGTGCCACTCCCGGGCGTCGGGGTCGTCCGCGTCGATCGACACGACGCCGTCCACGCCGTCGAGGAACTCACCCAGCGTCTCGCCCTCGTACTCCTCGCCGGCCCGGACCAGCTTCTGCAGGAACGGCGAGTCAGGCAGCGGCTCGCACGGCCGCAGCACGTCGAGCTGCACCCGCTGCGGGCACGACTTGGCGAAGTACGCCCCTTTCGGCCTGATCTCGACGGTCGTCATCCACGCCAGTGTGTCGGGTGGCCGTGACAGGCGCAGGGACCGTCAGCTGATCAGGCTCGCGCCGCCCTTTTGCCGCCGGAACCGGCGCGGCGGCGACCGTTCGAGCCGCCGTTCCACTGCTGCCCCTTGCGACGCCCGGACGAAGGCCGTCCCGACTTGGCCGGACCCGGCCGTGAGTGGGAGCGGCTACGCGTGCCGGCGCCATCGTTGCCCTGGCCACGGGCCGGGCGTTGCGGCCGGTCGGTCCGCGCCGTGCGCACGCCGTCCACCAGGGCGATGGAGGGCACGTCCGGTGCGGAGATCTCCGCCCCGAGCCCGAGTCGCCGCGTCATGGTCTTCGTGCTGCGCACGTGTTCGTGGCCGACCAGCGAGACCACGTGGCCGTCGGCGCCCGCCCGCCCGGTGCGGCCCGAGCGGTGCACGTAGTCGGTGTGGTCCGCCGGCGGGTCGTAGTGGACGACCAGCGGCACGGCATCGACGTGGATCCCGCGGGCAGCGACGTCCGTCGCGACGAGGACGTCGAGCCAGCCGTCGCGGAAGGAGGCGAGTGCCCGCTCGCGCTGGGCCTGGCTGCGGTCGCCGTGGATGGCGGCCGACTTGAGGCCCGAGCGACCGAGGCGATCCGAGAGCCGGTCCGCTCCGCGCTTGGTCCGGCAGAAGATGATCGCCGGCCCGCGGGCGGCGACGACCTCGGCCGTCACCTCGACGCGATCAGCGTGCTCGACCCGCCAGAAGTGGTGCTGCACGTCTCCCTGGTCCTCCGTCGACGGCGCCACCTCGTGCTTGGCGGGGTGGTGCTGGTAGTCGCGGACCAACTTGTCGACCGGACCGTCGAGCGTGGCCGAGAAGAGGAGGGTCTGACGGTCGGTGTTCGTCTTGTCGATGAGACGGCGGACCGCGGGCAGGAAGCCCATGTCCGCCATGCGGTCGGCTTCGTCGACGACGACGATGTCGACGTGGGCGAGGTTCACCGCACCTTGCTCGACGAGGTCTTCGAGACGCCCGGGGCACGCGACGAGGACGTCCGTGCCGTTGCGCATCGCCGAGCGCTGCGGGCCGTACCCGACGCCGCCGTAGATCGGGGTGACGCGAGCGCCGATGGTGGCGGCCAGCGGCCCCATGACGTCTTCGATCTGGGCAGCCAGCTCGCGGGTCGGCACCAGGACGAGGGCCGAGGGGTGACGACGCCCGCGTCGAGGGGTCTCGTGGGCGGACAGGCGGGACAGGATCGCCAACCCGAAGGCCAGGGTCTTCCCGGACCCGGTGGGGGCCATGCCACAGACGTCACGCCCGGCGAGGGCGTCGGGCAGCGTGGCAGCCTGGATCGGGAACGGGCGGTCGATCCCTTGTTTTTCGAGGGCCACGGCGAACTCTCGACGCACGCCGAGGTCCGAGAAACGGACAGGCGCGAGGGTAGGGGCAGAGGTACTCACAAGACTCCAATCGGTCCAAACAGAGGATGGCCGACTCGATGTGATGTCTCGTGGGCCTGGCCGGCGTAATCGCTAGCCGCCGCGTCGCGAATGCACGCGGTATCGGGATACAGCATAGCCGACCTCACGCTCACCCACCGACCACCGCGTTCGGACGCAAGGCGATTAACCTGTGTGCGCCGCACATAGGCGGCAGAAACGCCCGGCCTCTTGGCGAAGGTGGACGCATTGCAAGTCGGGCAATCGTCTGCCACTCCCCTCCCGTCCGGACTCGATGAACGGGGACCATTGCCGACCAGGCGCGCGGAGACGTTGGAGGAGGACCTGCTCGGTCTGTACCTCAAGGACATCAGCCGCTACCCCCTGTTGACGAGAGACGACGAGGTCCACCTGGCCAAGGTGGCCGCGGCCGGGCGCGACGCCGATGCCGTGCTGGCCTCGGGCGCGGACCACAGCCCGGCCGAGGCGCGCGAGCTCCGTCGGACCGCGCGCACGGGAGAACGGGCGACCGAGACCTTCACGAACGCCAACCTGCGCCTGGTGGTGTCGATCGCCAAGCGGTACCAGGGCTCCGGCCTGCCACTGCTCGACCTGGTGCAGGACGGCAACCTCGGACTCATCCACGCGATCGGGAAATTCGACTGGCAAAAGGGTTTCAAGTTCTCCACCTACGCCACGTGGTGGATCCGCCAGGCCATCACCCGCGGCATCGCTGACGGCAGCCGCACCATCCGTCTCCCGGCCCATATCCGCGACCTTCTCAATCAGGTCACCAAGGCGCGCACGCGTCTCGAGGCGAAACACGGACGGCACGTGACCCTCGACGAGATCGCCGCCGACCTCGAGATCAGCGCGGACAAGGTCTCCGACATCTTGCAGCACGCCGGAACACTGGCTTCGCTGTCCGAGCCGTTCAGTCACGAAGGAGACTCCGAGCTCGGCGACCTGATCGAAGATCACCAGGCGGTGTCCCCGCTCGACTCCGCCGCGTCGGCGATGTTGCCGCGTGAGGTGACCGAGATGCTGACGAGCCTCGACGACCGCGAACGCGAGATCCTCCGCCTCCGGTTCGGCCTCGACCGTGGGTCACCGCGCACGCTCGAAGAAGTGGGTGTGTGTTTCGGACTCACGCGCGAGCGGATCCGCCAGATCGAGGCGAAGGCGATGTGCAAGCTGCGGCACCCCACCGCGGCGTACGACTCTCCCATCTGAGCGCGTCCATCCGGGCGACGGACGCCGTCGCCATCGGACCTGGTAAGATGGCAGCTGACGTCGGCATTTCGTCGGCGCGGCCTGGTCGAGAAACCTTGAGTTGGCCCGATTTTGAACGGAGCCTCACATCTCCCAGCGCCTGTACCAAGCCCTTAGGGGCTGTTCTGTCGTGATCTCGCACCCCCGCTTGCTCGGAGCGGTGCATGCCTAGGCACAACCAGCAGAAGTCGTCATCGCGCCGCTCTTCTTCTCCCCCCGAACGATCGAGCAGCGGGCGGCCGCGGCGCGGGTCGAGCAAGGACACGGACGCGCAATCCCTGGAACTCCGGGAAACGGGAAAATCGTTTTCGGCGATCGCGCGCACCCTCGGGTTCGATCGCGCGACGGAGGCGCAGAAGAGTTACGTCCGCGCCCTCTCGACACACGAAGGCGAGGACCGCCGCCGACTCGTGAAGAACGAAGAGGCACGGCTCGACGAGCTCGAGCAACGGATTCGTGAACGCGACGCCGCCGACGTAGAGAAGGTCGAGCGTCGATTGCAAGGCGTGAAGAAGCTGCGAGAGTCCATCTCGACATGACGGTGGTCGCTCCGGCACCCTGCGCGTTGTGTGGACGGAGCCCGACCTCGCTGACAACACCGAGCCGCCGTACGCTCGATCGCGGTCCCGACCCCGAAGACACGTCGTGCTCCATCACGGTGATCCTCCCCGACGTTGCACTGTGCGATGCACACACCCGTGACGTGAAGGAGGGCGACGTTCGCCTCGGATGGTGCGACGAGCTGGAGTGCCGGAGTTACGGCGAGGCCGGCGAGCCCTCGGCGTGCGGGGCGCCCTACCAAAAGCTGAGCCCAGCGCCTCGGAAACCTCACTGAGCTCGCCACCGCAGCTCGTCACCACAAAGTTCTCAGTCGCAGCAAAGAAAGAAAAAAGAAAGAAAAGAGAAGAAGAAAATGGAAACCGGAACTGTGAAGTTCTTCAACAACGACCGAGGCTTCGGCTTCATCACGCCGTCCTCGGGCGAGAAGGACGTGTTCGTCCACTCGTCCAACATCGTGGGCTCGGGCTACAAGAGCCTCGAGGACGGCCAGAAGGTCGAGTACGACGTGGCGCAAGGTGCCAAGGGGCCCGAAGCGCAGAACGTCAAGGCGGTCTGAACACACAGACCACACGGTCCGTAACGGGCCGTGTGGTCTGGCACCACCGCCGGGACCCCGCTGTGTTGCCGATGCCACAACCCACCGCATTTGAGAGGAGGGACCTGTGCAGTCGGACACCACACTCCAAGCCGGGCCTCGTGAATTTCAGCATCTGACCTTGGACATCCGCGCGGCCGGGCTCTTGGATCGCCGACTCGGCTACTACTCGGGCAAAGTCGGCCTGACGGTCGCCGCCTTCGCCGCCGGATGGGTTGGCTTCTTCCTCATCGGGGATTCGTGGGTCACGTTGGCCCTGGCGGTGTTCCTCGGCGTGGTCGCCACCCAACTCGGCTTCATCGGCCATGATGCCGGCCACCGGCAGATCTTCGACTCGAAACGGGCCAATCGCCTACTCGGACTCGGGATCGGGAACGCGCTGATCGGCATGAGCTACGGCTGGTGGGTGCCCAAGCACAACGCCCACCACGCTCATCCCAACGAACCGGGTCGTGACCCGGACATCGGAGCGGGCCTGCCGAGCACCGGCCAGCCGGACCACGAGGATGCGGCGCGGCGCGGCCTCGTCGCGTGGATGGACCGCCGGCAGGCCGAGCTGTTCTTCCCGCTCATGTTGCTCCGCAGCACGGGCCTTTACGTCTCGGGCTTCCAGGACGTGTACCGCCGCCGCCGGGACCGAGCCGCCCTCACAGAAGGCCTCGTCCTCGTGCTGCACGCGGCGCTCTACCTGACCGTCGTCTTCTGGGTGCTCTCGCCGACCAAGGCGATTGCCTTCATCGCGGTGCATCAGGCCGCCTTCTCGCTCTATCTCGGCTGCAGCTTCGCCCCCAACCACAAAGGCATGCCGCTCGTCGACGGTGACGACGAGGCGAGCTTCGCCCAGCGCCAGGTCGTCACGTCGCGCAATCTCATCGGGGGCCGGCTGGTCAACTTCGTCTTTGGCGGGCTCAACTATCAGATCGAGCACCACCTCTTCCCGACGATGCCCCGTCCCAACCTGGCGCGGGCCCAGGAGATGGTGCGTGCCTTCTGTAGCGAGAACCGGCTCGGCTACGCCGAGGCGTACCCGATCGCCTCCTACGTCCAGGCCGTGCGTTCCCTGCAACTGGCCTGATTTTCACGTTCTGGCGGTAGGTCGGACCGCCGCGCCGGGCCCTGGCGACCCGGCGCGGCGGTCCCCATCCCCGAGGGCCTTACCCCACTGCGGCCCCTTCCATGCCGACGATCGGCTGGTTCAGCTTGATGCCGCCGGTCGATCCGGAGAACTTGGCGTCCCCGTAGGTGAAGATCCCGCCGTCGGTGGCCACGAGCCAGTAGCCGCCGCCGTCGGGCGTGGCGGCCATGCCGACGACGGGCTTGTTGAGCGACAGCGCGCCCGCCGAGCCGTCGAAGGGCGCGTCGCCGTAGTTGAAGATGCCGCCGTCGGAGGCGACGAGCCAGTAGCCGCCGCCGTCGAAGGTGGTGGCCATGCCCACGATGGGCTTGTTGAGGGTCATCGAGCCGGTCGAGCCGAAGAACGTGGCATCCCCGTAGGTGAAGATCCCGCCGTCGGTGGCCACGAGCCAGTAGCCGCCGGCGTCGTTGGTAGTGGCCATCCCGACGATCGGCTTGTTGAGGTGCAGGCTGCCGGCGGACCCGTAGAACTTGGCGTCGCCGTAGTTGAAGATCCCGCCGTCTGACGCCACGAGCCAGTAGCCGCCGCCGTCGGGTGTGGCGGCCATGGCGACGATCGGCGCGTTGAGGCGCTGGCTTCCGGTCGATCCGAAGAAGTGCGCGTCGCCGTAGCTGAAGATCCCGCCGTCGGAGGCGACAAACCAGTAGCCCCCGCCGTCGGGGGTGGCGGCCATGCCGACGATGGGCTTGTTGAGCTTGAGCGCACCGGTCGAACCGTAGAACTGCGTCTCGCCGTAGCTGAAGATGCCGCCGTCGGCGGCCACCATCCAGTAGCTGGCGTCGGCGCCGGTGGCCCGCACGTACGTGAAGACGTCCGCCGGGACGTCCACGCTTGTCCCGCCCGGCGTCGCGACGGTGACGTCGACCGGTCCGATGGCGCCGGCAGGCGAGGTCGCGGTGACCTCGGTGTTGGACACCGCGGTCACCTGGGTGGCGGCGTTCGGGCCGAAGTGCACGACGGTGGCGCCGGTGAAGTCGGTCCCGGTGATGGTGACGCTCGTGCCGCCGGTCGTGACGCCCGTGTTCGGGGTGATGGCGCTCACGGTCGGCGTCGACGCCACGACGTAGGTGAACTGGTCGGCCGGTCCGTCGAGGGGGCTGGTCTGCCCCGCGACGAGCGCCGTCACGTCCACCGGACCGGCGACGTCAGGCGGGGCCGTGGCGGTGCAGCTCGTGCTCGAGACGCACGTCACGGCCGTCGCCGGATTGCTCGTGCCGAATTCGAAGGTCGTCGTGCCGGGCGATGTGGAAAAACCGGTGCCGGTGATGGTCAAGGTGTCGCCGCTGATCCCCTCGCTCGTCGTCGTCCGGTCGTCGACGACGCCGGTCACGGTCGGGTACACCGTCACCGTCTGCGACGCCGTC
>DATDIE010000136.1:0-3210 GCA_036521235.1 Acidimicrobiales bacterium
GGTCACGGCCGGTGTCAGCCGAGGTGGTCCAGCCAGTCGGCCACGATCTCGGCGGCCCCGCGCTCGCTCTTGCGCAGCGAATGGTCGCCGTCCACGAATGACAGCGTCACGTCCCCGGGGATTGCCGTCGTCTCGCGCTCAAGCTCGTCCGTCGTGGCGAAGGCGTCGCGCCGGCCCGAGACGAAGAGACACGGGACCTGCAGCGCCGGGAAGTGTTCGGTGCGGAGCCGGTCGGGCTTCCCCGGCGGATGGAGGGGATAGCTGACCAGCACGAGCGCGGCGGCCTCGAGGCCGTCAGCGACCGCCATCGAGCACATGCGCCCGCCGAAGGATCGCCCGCCCACCGCGATCCGGTCGAGGGGGACATCGAGGCGCTCGGCCAGCGCGGACGCGGCGTCGCCCACGGTCGCAATGCACACCGCCGGTGGGTCGGTCCGGCGTTTGCCCGCGGCCTGTCCGGGGAACTCGATGCGCTCGACCGCGATGCCGAGCGGCGTCACCGCCCTCTCGATGGCGACCAGGCCGGAGTGCTCCCGGCCGGCGCTCGCCCCGGGAGTGACGACGAGGCCGGCAACGCGGTGGCGGCGGGGCATCGGGACAGTCTGGCCCACCACCCATCGGCGCGAGAGTGTCCGGGTGCCGCCCGCTGCCAGCCCGACGGATTGGCGGCGGCGCCTTTCGCAGGCGGTGGGACCGCTCGGCACCGTGCGGCCGCTTGGCAACGACGCGTGGTTCGTCGAGGCCGGTGGACGCACGCTCGTGGCCAAGACGGGGCCCGGCGCCCGCGACGAGGCGGGCGGACTGCGGCAACTGGGCGCCGTGCGCGAAGGCCCACCTGTGCCCGAGGTGGTCTTCGCCGACGACGGGCTCGTCGTCACGGTGGCGGTCGAGCAGGCGCCGCGTACGACGGACCACGAGGAGTCGCTTGGCCATGCCTTGGCCGCGCTGCACGCCACGCGGCTCGAGCATTGGGGTGGCGGTTCCTCCTGGATCGGCAACTGTCACGTCGACGCCTCGACGTGGCCGGACGGCGCCGCCTTCTACGCTGCCCGTCTCGGGGAGCTCGCCGCACGTTGCGGGCTGGAAGATGCAGTGGGCCGCGTCGTCACCCGGCTCCACCAGCTGCTCCCGGCCGGCGGTCCGGCGCTACTGCACGGCGATCTCTGGTGGGGCAACGTCCTCTTCGGCGCTGACGGCAGGGCGTGGCTCATCGATCCCTCGGTGCACGGGGGGCACCCCGAGGAGGATCTCGCCATGCTCGCCTTGTTCGGCAGGGTGCCGGACCGCCTGCTGGCGGCCTACCAGGAAGTGAGCCCCCTCCAGCCCGGATGGCAGGAACGGGTCGCCCTGTTCCAGCTCTACCCGCTCCTCGTGCACACCGTCCTCTTCGGTGAGGGTTACCGGTCCCAGGCCGAGGCCGTCGCGCGCCGGTTCGCCGGCCCAACCACGTACGGTCGCCAGCGACACGGTGCGTCCTAGTCAGCACGGCAATCAGAAGCCGCTTCGCCACCCTCCGGGCAACCGTTCTGAGTGCATGAGGCGTGCCCTTATGACCCTTGTGGGCAGGAACCGCTCGGAACCGCCCATAAGAGACCGGTCGATGCTCCCAGAACCGACTACCGAGACCCTCACGGTTCGATCCGGCGGAAAGCGAGGGCTCGACGAGCGCCTGGCCCGGTCCGACGATCGGGTCGGGCCGCCCCCGGCGCGGCGCAGCACGATCTAATTGCGCCTATGCCCACCCCGATCGAGTTTTGGCTCTACCTGCCCCAGATGCGCCTCGGCATGCACGACATCGTCGAGCGCGCCCAGACCGCCGAGATGGCCGGCTTCGCCGGCATGGCCGGAATGGACCATCTGGCCCCGCCCGGCGCCGAGTCTTCGCCCATGTTCGATGCGATGACCACTAACGCGTGGGTCGCAGCGCACACGCAGAACCTGCGTGTCGGCTCCCTCGTCCTGTGCGACAGCTTCCGCCACCCCGCGGTGCTCGCGCGCGAGGCCGTGACGATCGACCAGGCGTCGGGCGGCCGCTTCGAGCTCGGCATCGGATGGGGCTCGGTTGCCTCCGAGTTTGAGACGTACGGCGTCGGGTCGACCGAGCCCAAGTTCCGCGTCGGGCGCCTCAAGGAGTCTCTCGAGATCATGACCGCGCTATGGCGCGGCGAGACCCTCGACTACGAGGGCGAGCACTTCGCCCTCCACGGCGCCCAGCAACAACCCGGGCCCGTCGGGAAGATCCCGATCCTCATCGGCGGCGGCGGCCGCAAGACCATGGAGCTCGTCGCCACGTACGCCGACTGGTGGAACGTCCACGTCAGCATCCTCGACCGCTTCGACGAGATGCGTGAGCGAGCCGGGGACGCCCGCTGCTCGCTCCAGGTGCAGGTCGCGTTCGTCCACCCGCACAGCGACCGCGACGAAGTCGATGCGACCGCACGCCGCCGGTTCTGGGGCAACCACGTCCTCGGGACCGCGCCCGAGCTCGTCGACTACTTCGGCGGCCTGGCCGAGCGCGGGGTCGAACGGGTCTACGCCTGGTTCACCGACTTCGCGCCCGGCGAGACGCTGCGAGAATTCGGCCAGCAGGTGATCGCCCCGCTGCGGGGCCCCGCGTAGGTCCTAGTTCGAGCCCGCCGGCGTGAACTCGAGGTTCAGCCGCATGAGCCCGCGCAAGATGTACGTTGGCACGTAGTCGTAGCGGCGCGCCCCCGCCGGCCCGTGCGCCGACTCCGAGATCCGGATGTCGCCCATCCGCTCGAGCAGCTTGGCGATGCTGATGCGAGTCTCCGCTCGTGCCAGTGGCCCACCCGGGCACGCGTGCGGCCCACGCCCGAACGCCAGGTGCTCCTTAGCGTTGGCGCGGTCCATGCGGAACTCGTTGGGCTCGTCGAAGCGACGCGGGTCGCGCCCGGCCGCCCCGTTCAGCACCATCACGCACGTCCCCGCCGGGATGTCCACGCCGCCCACCGTGACGGGTGTGCGCGACAGGCGGAAGTCGCCCTTGACCGGGCTCTCGAAGCGCAGGCACTCCTCCACGAACCCCGGGATCAGGTCGTTGTCGTCGCGCAGGCGCTGCTGGATGTCCTTGCGTTCGGCGATGGTCTGCAGCGCCGTGCCGAGCAGCCGCACCGTCGTCTCCTGCCCGGCCGAGAAGAGGTTGGCGGCGACGCGCACGACGTCGATCGCCTCGGGCATCGAGCCGTCGGG
>DATDIE010000137.1:0-4139 GCA_036521235.1 Acidimicrobiales bacterium
CCCCGTCCTGGTGGACTTCTGGGCAGAGTGGTGTGGCCCGTGCAAGATGATCTCCCCGGTGTTGGAGGAGATCGCGGAGGAGCAGGCGGGCAAGGTGCGGATAGCCAAGCTGAACATCGACGACAACCTGGACGTGACCCGTCGCTTCGACGTGATGAGCATCCCGACGCTGATCCTGTTCAAGGACGGGGAGCCAGCGGCCCGCCTGATCGGGGCCAAGCCCAAGGCGGCGCTGCTCGAAGAGATCTCGGCCTACCTGTAGGCCTGCCCCTCGCCGTCGGCGACCGCGGCCCCGCGGTCTCCGACGTGCAACACCGCCTGACCGCCATCCTGCCCGGCGCCCCCGTCGACGCCGACGGCATCTTCGGGGCCGCCACCCGCGCCGCCGTGCAGGCCTTCCAGCGCCTCCGCGGCCTACGCGTCGACGGCGTGTGTGGCGCGCAGACGTGGAACACCCTGGTCGAGGCGGGTTTTGGGCTCGGCGACCGCTTCTTGTACCGCCGGACCCCGATGCTGCGGGGTGACGACATCGCCGAGCTGCAACAGCGCCTGTGCACGCTCGGGTTCGACACCGGGCGCATCGACGGCATTTTCGGTGACGCCACTGTGCGGGCGCTGGGCGAGTTTCAGCGCAACGCCGGCGTCCCGTCCGACGGCATCGTCGGGGCGGCCACCCTGCGCGAGCTGCTGCGCCTCGAGAGCCGTCACGACGACCCAGCGCTCGTGTCGCTCGTCCGCGAGCGCGCCGCCCTGCGCGACGCCCCCGCCACGCTGCGCGGCCGCCACGTGGCCATCGGCGAGAGCGGCGGGCTCGGCAGCGTCACCGGGGCCCTCCGACGCCGGCTCACCCTCGCCGGCACCCGGGTCAGCGAGCTCCACCACCCTGATGCGTCCGTCCAGGCCAAAGAGGCCAACGAGCTGGGCGTCGACGTACTGGTCGGCCTGCGCCTCAACCCCTCGACGTCGTCGTGCCGCACCGCCTTCTGGTCGGGCACCCACGACGAGTCCCCCGGAGGGCGTCGGCTCGCCGAGCTCGTCCAGACGACCGTGCCCCAGGCGCTCGACGTGGCCGACGGCGGTGTCCACGGCATGTCCGTGCCCCTCCTTCGCGAGACCCGGATGCCCGCCGTCCTCGTCGAAATCGGCCCCGCCAGCGCCGTCGTCGAGCACGCGCCGGCTCTCGCCACCGCCCTGTCGCTGGCACTCGCCCACTGGGCCGACGTCTCCTGGGACTGATTACCGGTAATCGCGGCTAGCGGACGCATCGGCCGCCGCCGGCGTCTGACAGTCACGCGCCCTGTGCGACCGTTCTGTGATCAACGCTTCCTGCGGGTGAACGACGTGACAATCCACAACATCATGCACAGGTTGTGGATGAAGCTGAACCGACCCTTGACAGTTACGCGAACTATGCGACGCCCCCGTCACCAACCATGGCGCGATAGATCCGCTCGAGGTCCTCGAGGGTGGCGAATTCGACCACCAACCTGCCCCGGCGGTTCTGGATGTCAACCTTGACCCGCGTGTTGAGGTGGGTCGACAAGAGCTCCTCGAGCTCGAGGACCCCTGGTTCAGGGAGCTTCTTGATCGGGGCCCGACGGGCCGCCGAATCGGTAGTACTTGAGGTACCACCCTTTGCATCCGCCGTTTCGGGGGTGGGCTCCTCCTCGACCGGAGGGACGACCCTGAGGTCGGTGCCGCCCGTCCGCACGAGGTCCTCGACCGCCCGAACCGTCAAGCCCTCGTCGACGATGCGCTCGACGAGGCGTTCCTGGAGGGCGCGGTCAGGCGTGCCGAGCAGCGCCCGGGCGTGGCCGGCGGAGATGGTGCGCTCAGCCAGCGCTTGCTGGGCCCCGGCCGGCAGCTGCAGCAGCCGGAGCGTGTTGGTGATCGTGGCCCGGCCCTTGCCCATGCGGGTCGCCACCTGCTCGTGGGTGAGGCCGAACTCGTCGATGAGCTGTTGGTAGGCCGCCGCTTCCTCGAGGGCGTTGAGGTCGACCCGGTGGAGGTTCTCGACCAGTGCCTGTTCGAGGCTGGCCACGTCGTCGGCCCGCTGCACGAGGACGGGGATGGTCTGGAGCCCCGCCCGGCGGGCGGCTCGCCAGCGCCGCTCCCCCGCGATCAGCTCATAGGACTCGGACTCGTCGTCCTGCAGCTCCCGCACGAGGACGGGCTGGAGCAGCCCCACGGCCTTGATGGAGGACGCAAGCGACGCCATCGACTCCTCGTCGAAGTGGCTCCGCGGTTGAAAGGCATTCGGGCGGATGTGCGCGATCGGCACCACCCGGAGGACGGAATCGGACTCCCCGACCGCCTCGCTCGGAATGAGAGCGCTGAGACCCTTACCGAGTCCGCTGCGGCGCGCCATTGCTTACCTCCTTCGCCAGCTCGCGGTACGCCACGGCGCCCCGCGAAGCCGGATCGAACACGGTGATCGGTTGCCCGAAGGACGGAGCCTCGGACAGGCGGACGGTCCGGGGGATCACCACCCGGCAGACCCGCTCGGAGAAGTGCTCCCGGACCTCGTTGGCCACGTCGACCGAGAGACGTGTCCGGGCGTCGTACATCGTCAGCACGATCGTGGTGACCTCCAGCGTCTCGTTCAGGTTGGTCGAGACCAGGTTCACGTTGCGCAGGAGCTGGCTCAGGCCCTCCAGGGCGTAGTACTCGCACTGGATCGGCACCATGACCTCGTGCGCCGCCGCCAGGCCGTTGACCGTGATGAGGCCCAACGAGGGCGGGCAGTCGATCAGGACGAAATCGAAGTCGTCGACGACGCTCTCGATGGCCCGCCTCAGCTTGAGCTCTCGACTGAAAGCCGGCACCAACTCGATCTCGACACCCGCCAGGTCGATCGTGGCGGGGGCGACGAAGAGGTTCTTGACGCTGGTGGGCTCGATGGTGTCCTCCATCGCCTGGTCCCGCATGATGACGTCGTACATCGACAGCTCGAAATTGCGGGCATCCAGGCCGAGGCCCGTGGTGGCGTTGCCCTGGGGATCGAGGTCGACGACCAGGACGCGATACCCCTCCTCGGCCAGGGCGGCTCCGAGGTTGACGGTCGTCGTGGTCTTGCCGACGCCCCCCTTCTGGTTCGCGATGGCGATAACCCGGGGCAGCTCGCGAGCGGCCGGTTTCGACCCGTTGAGCAGTTCGTCGGCGTCGTCCCTGATGGTGGGCGCCCGCATGGTCGGCTCCTCGCCTTCCGACGGATCAGGCGTCTTCGCCTTCTTGTCCGCCTTCTGTTTCTTGGCCATCTCCGCCTCGGGTTCCGATTCCTCGATCGTTGGCGGCGAAATTACATCCTCTGTCCGGACCTCTTGGTGGACCGCCGGAGGCGCTGGCCTGGGCTCGGGCTCGGACTCCTGGGCCGGCTCGACGCCGTTTTCAGGCCGGGAAGGGACGTCGGCGACCGTCGGGCGGGTCTGGGCCGGTGCCGGGGGAGGAGCGGGTGCTGGCACCGGCTCCCGGTCGACCGGGGCCGCAGCGGGGGCCGGAGGGGGGGCCGGAGGGGGGACCGGGGCGGATCCCGCCGGGGGAGTCGCGGGAGCCTCTGTGGTGTCTGGTGGCGCCCCGTTGGCGCCCTCGGCGGGGTCCCTGATCAGGCTCTTCACCGGGTCGATGGACGTCGGGCCCGGCTGGGGTGCGGGGCTCTGCAGCGTCTCGGTTGGCGATGATGTCGGTGTCTTGTCCCTGCGCCGGATGCGCATCAGGCGGGAACTCCGAGTCGCCAGGGCACGGGGCCTATGTTGGCTTCCCGCAACGAGGCGGTCAAGACTTCAGCCTCTGTTTCACGTGAAACATGACCCGGGCGGGGCGGCGGAGCATCAGCCTGGGGTTCCACGTGAAACATCTGCCGCACGACGGGGGTCCGGGACGAGGGCCCTGGGGTCCTCAGGGGTGGGCGAGGAGCAGGCGCCGCCCGTCGGTTGGAAAATGGGTCAGAAGAGAGGGCGCTTGGCGGGCACGCCGTCGCGGCGGGGGAACCGATCGGGGCACACCTCGAATTGGCGGAGCGTCTGGTAGTCGAAATCCGCGTGCACCAGGCCGGCGGGCTCCAGGCCGAGTTGGCGCAGGGGCTCGGCGGGCCAGCGGGGGGCGTCGGGGGGCTCGGGGGCGGCCGGGGTGCCCGCTGCCGG
>DATDIE010000138.1:0-8951 GCA_036521235.1 Acidimicrobiales bacterium
TCCGGGACGCGTGTCTGCGCCAACACCCGGGCCGTGGTCGCCCCGCTCCCGCGGGCGCCGACCAGGCGACCGGCGCGGACGAAGAGCGAGAGCGTCTCTTCGACCGCGGACAGCCGAGGTGCGAGCAGATGGAGGTCGATGTCCAAGAACGCGACCGCGGAGGCCCGGCGCACGCGATGCAGCACCGCCTCGGTCCCGATGACCACGCGCTCGAAGGGTTGCGCCGGAGCCGCCGTCTCGGCCGCCGAGTGACCCGCGGCCCGACGGCCGGACACCTCGCCCACGGGGACGCCGAGGAGGGCGGCCAGCTCCTCACGCAGACGGCTCACCCCCGCGCGCAGGGTCTTCATGCGCAGCCGCCCGCAATGCGGGCACACGACGGGCCGCGTCTCGCCGCAGCGCGGGCAGCGCAGGATCTCTTCGTCCCGCGGGCGGACGACCGCGGCGCCGCAGCGCGTGCACTGCGCCAACTCGCCACAGTGGGCGCACGCCAACAGGCGCGCCCCGCCGGTGCGGTTGTAGACGCACACCAGCGGGCCGCGCTCGCGTGCCGCGCCCTCGTCGTCGAGGACCGACCGGGCCAGCCGCACGAATTCCTCCGAGAACATGCCGGTGCGCGGGTCGGCGCCGCGCCGGTCGACGCGTTCGAACGCCGGCCAGCCGGCGCGCTCCTCCGGCAACGGCAGGGCGACCGTCGGGAGGTCGCTGCGTGCCGTCAGCCCGACCGGCGGGATGGGCGACACCAGCAGGCACGGCACGGCCGATCGGCGTGCACGTTCGCGGAGCACCTCCACCGCGCTGTACGTGGGCGCGCTCTCCTCGCGGTAGGCGGCGTCGTGCGCGTCGAGCACGACGGCGGCGGCCAGCCGCGGCACGGGTGCCCACGCGCTCGCGCGCGTGCCGACGACCACCGGCCACCCGGCCCGCGCCTGGGCCCAGTCGCTCGAGGCGGCGATGCCGCGACGCAGGAGACGCGCCACGAGCCGCTCGGCCCACCCGGTCGAGGGCACGAGCACGACGACGCTGCCGCCGCGGGCTTGCACCCGGGCGCCGTCGGCCACGGAGAGGACGAGGTCGATGAGGTCCGTCGCCGGGGGAAGCCGCACCATCGTCTCGGGCGCGGGCGCGGCGAGGGCCGCCGCCCACGGGTGCGAGCCCGGATCGTCGGGTCGGCCGACGTCGGGCGACGATGTGCTCGGGCGAGGCGGGACCGGGAGCGTCCGCACGATCACGTCCGGTGAGGCGGTGCGGAGGAAGAACGCCGGTGTGCCGGCCCACCGCCACGCCGCCCAGTCGGCCAGGTCGACCACGTCCTCAGGCGGGCCCCAGCCGAGCCACGACTTCAACGGCAGGAGGTCGGCCGGCGGCGGCGCGGCACCCGTCGTGGCCTCGTCGGCCGCCGGGTCCGTCGCGACGACCCAGCCGCGCACCGAGCGCCCGTGCAGCGGGACGCGCACGCGGGTGCCGACGCGCACGTCGTGGGCCCACGCGGCGGGGACGACGTAGTCGAAGGTCTTGGGGAGCGCGGCCACCTCGGTGCGCACGCGCACCGTCCGCGTGGTGGTCTCGGCCTTCGTCATGGCCCGGTCATGGTGCCACCGGCACCGCGACGGCTGCTCCCCTCAGGGGAGCTCGTCGCTGCTCAGAGCCCGAGGGCGGCCCGCAGGTCGTCCACCCGGGGCGTCGCCTCCCACGTGAACTCCTTCTCGGAGCGGCCGAAGTGCCCGTAGGCCGCCGTCTTCTTGTAGATCGGCCGGCGCAGGTCGAGGTCGCGCGAGATGGCGGCCGGACGCAGGTCGAACAACTCTCGCACGGCCTCGGCGATCTTCTCGGGCGGCGCCGACTCGGTGCCGAACGTCTCGACCAGCAGCGACACCGGGTGCGCGACGCCGATCGCGTAGGCCACCTGGACCTCGCAGCGCTTGGCGGCGCCGGCGGCGACGACGTGCTTGGCCACCCAGCGCGCCGCGTAGGCGGCCGAACGGTCGACCTTCGAGGGGTCCTTGCCCGAGAAGGCCCCTCCGCCGTGGCGGGCCATGCCGCCGTACGTGTCGACGATGATCTTGCGGCCGGTGAGGCCGGTGTCGGCGTGGGGACCGCCCAGCTCGAAGATGCCGGTCGGGTTGACGAAGATGCGGAGGTCACTGCTGTCGAGGTCCGTCGGCAGCAGCGGCGTGATCACGTGCTCGATGAGGTCGGGGCGCAGCTGCTCCTCGAGGTCGATCCCGCCGGCGTGCTGCGTGGAGATCAACACCGTGTCGATGCGCACCGGCCGGCCGTCCTCGTAGACCACGGACACCTGTGTCTTGCCGTCGGGCCGCAGGTAGGGCACGGCGCCGGCCCGCCGCACCTGCGCCAGGCGCTCGGAGAGGCGGTGCGCCAGCCAGATCGGCAGCGGCATGAGGTCGGGCGTCTCGTCGCACGCGTAGCCGAACATCATCCCCTGGTCCCCCGCGCCCTGGGCGTTGAGGACGTCCTCGCCACCCTTGCCGCTGCGCAGCTCGAGCGCGGAGTCGACGCCTTGCGCGATGTCGGGCGACTGGGCGTCGAGCGTGACCATGACGCCGCACGTCCGGCCGTTGAAGCCGTAGGCGTCGTCGTCGTAGCCGATGTCGCAGACGGTGTCGCGCACGAGCGAGGGGATGTCGACGTACGTCTCCGTCGTCACCTCGCCGGCCACGACGACGAGGCCGGTCGTGAGCAGCGTCTCGCAGGCCACCCGGCTGGTGGGGTCGCCTTCGAGGATCGCGTCCAGGACGGCATCCGAGATCTGGTCCGCCATCTTGTCCGGGTGCCCCTCGGTGACCGACTCCGAGGTGAATGTGGTCTTCACGTCCTGCTCCGCTTCTCGTTGAGGTGAGCGATCACCCTATCCAATACGGCATTTCCCACTGCATCCTTCGAGGTCAGTGGGACTTCGTCGACGTTCCCGTCCGCGCCCAGGATCACGACGGCGTTCGTGTCGTGGTCGAAGCCCGCGCCGGGTGCGCTCACGTCGTTAACGACCAGGAGGTCGACTCCCTTGCGCTCGAGCTTCCGGCGTCCCCGCTCGAGCACGTCGTGGGTCTCGGCCGCAAAACCCACGATGACCTGGCCGGGCGGCCGGCGACGGGCCAGACCGGCGAGGATGTCGGTCGTCGGTTCGAGGACGAGCTCGGGGATGCCGTCCTCCTTCGAGAGCTTCGTGCCCGCTGTGGCCTTCGGGCGGAAATCGGCGACCGCGGCGGCCATCACGACGACATCGGCGCCGTCGGCCGCGGCGCCCATCGCCTCTTCCATGTCGGCCGCCGTCTCGACGTCGACCCGGGTGATGCCGGACCCGGCCGGCAGGGCCAGCGGCGACGACGTCACCAACGTCACGGCCGCGCCGCGGCGGGCGGCGGCAAGGGCGATCGCATGGCCCTGCTTGCCCGACGAGCGATTGGTGATGAAGCGGACGGGGTCCAGCGGCTCGCGGGTGCCGCCCGCGCTGACGACGACGCGGGCGCCCGCCAGGTCGCGGCGGGCGTCGTGGCCGAGGCGCTCGAGGACCCGGGCCACGATCACGGCTGGGTCGGCGAGGCGACCCTCGCCCGAGTCACCCCCCGCCAGGCGGCCGCTCTCGGGCGGCACGATCTCGACGCCCCGCCCCTCCAGCGTGGCGAGGTTGTCGCGCACGGAGGGGTGCTCCCACATCTCGGTGTGCATGGCCGGGCAGACGATGACGGGGGCCCGGGTGGCGAGGAGCGTCGCCATGAGGAGGTCGTCCGACAGCCCGGCGGCGTAGCGGGCGAGGGTGTGGGCCGTCGCCGGCGCCACCACGACGAGGTCGGCCTGCTGCCCGAGCCTCGTGTGCGGGATCGGCGACGCCTCGTCCCACAGCGACAGCTGTGCCGGCTCGGACGCCAGTGCGGAGAAGGTCAGGGGGCCCACGAAGCGCGTGGCGTCGTGGGTGAGCACCGGGGTCACGTATACGCCGGCGTCGACGAGGCGGCGGCAGATCTCGACGGCCTTGTAGGCGGCGATCCCGCCCGACACCCCCAGGACGACGCGCGGCTGGTGGACGGGGCCGTCCCCCAAGGTCTGCTCGTCGGCCATGGCGGCGACCCGCCGCGCCCTTCGCCCCGCCTAGCTGGCGGTCGGGTCGTCGTCGCTGACGGCGACCGTCTCGATGATCTCGGCGTCGCCCGTGCTGTCGCCCTCGGCCACTGCCTCGCCGAGCAGGCCGGCTTCGGCGGCGTCGGCGAGGGCGGCCGCCAGCGCAGCCTCCTCCTCGGGGTCGGGGCGGCTGAAGGTGGCCTTGCCGGCCGCGATCTCCTCGAAGGCGATGGAGACGGGCTTGCCCGAGACCGACGCCACCTGGGGCGGCACGACCTTGCCGAGGCCCTCGCCGAGGCTGTTGTAGTACGAGTTCACCTGGCGGGCCCGGGCCGAGCCGAGGGCGACGAGGGTGAACTTCGAGTCCACCTTGTCCAAGAGGTCTTCGATGGGTGGGTCCATGAGCGTGTGGCGGCCTTGAGCCATCAGGATTCCTCCGGGTTCGCGGCGCAGGGGGCAGCCGAACGAGTCGCATCAACTATACCCGCCAACTCGGAGAGGGCTTGTTCAAGGTCATCGTTGACCACCCTGTGAGCTGCGATTTTGGCGCCGCGCTCTTCCTCGATGCGGCCGAGCTCCACCCGGCGGCGGATGTGGGCCGGGTTGTCGCCGCGGGCGGCGAGGCGCTCGGCCTGGATCTCGGGCGAGGGCGGCAGCAGCAGGATCACCGTGGCGTCCGGGCGCTTGGCCAGGACCTGTTCGGCGCCCTGGATGTCGATCTCGAGGAGGACGTCGGTGCCAGGGGGCGGGTCCGGGATCGGGGTGCCCATGAGGTTGTCGAGGAACTCCGCCCACTCGAAGAACCGGTCGTGGGCGACGGCGTCCTCGAAGGTCGGGCGGTCGACGAAGACGTAGGCACCGCGCGCTTCCTCTCCGGGGCGCGGGGCGCGGGTGGTCCAGCTACGGCTCAGCCAGATGCTGGGGTCACGCGCAACGAGCTCCGCCGCCAGTGTGCCCTTGCCGGCCCCACCCGGGCCGATGAGCACGAAGATGTGCGGCGCGCCCGCCGGGGGTTCAGCGCGCAGTCTCTTTGAGCAGCGCCTCGCGCTGCTTGGCCCCAAGGCCCTGCAGCCGACGGCTGTCGCTGATGCCGACGGTCTCCATGAGGCGCCGGGCCTTCACCTTGCCCAGACCGGGCAGGGATTCGAGGACCGAGACCACCTTCATCTTGCCGATGGTCTCGTTGGAGTCCGCCTGAGTGAGGAGATCCGCCAGGGAAAGGGAGCCCATCTTGAGCTTGTCCTTCACCTCGGCCCGTTCACGGCGAACCTTGGCAGCCTTCTCGAGTGCAGCGGCGCGCTGCTCGGGTGTGAGTGCGGGAGGTTGCGGCATGGGCGAGACCATAGCGCCTCGGCTCGGCGCCTTCACACCCATTTTCCCTCTTCAGCCCATTGCCGCCGAGAGTTCGCGTGCGAGTAACTCGGCGCTGCGGCGCAGCGCCTCGGGGTCCGGACCGTGCCGCAGGAGCCCGCGCGAGCTGCTCGGCAGCACCGTGCCCGGGGCGCAGCCGGCGAAGCGTTCGGCCACTTCGGCCGGGCCGGCGCCCTGGGCGCCGAGCCCGGGGGCGAGAATTACCCCTCCGAGCTGGGACAACGGGAAGTCCGAGGGCGACAGCGTGGCCCCGACGACGGCGCCCACCGTGCCGGTCGGGATGCCGGCCGAGCCGTTGAGCGCGGCGATCTCGGAGAGGAGCATGTCCTCGACCGAGGGCCCCTGGGAGGTCACCGCCTGCTGGAGGGCACGCCCCTCGGGGTTGGAGCTGCGGGCGACGACGAGGACGCCGCGCCCGTTCGTGGCGGCAAGGCGGACGATCGGCTCGAGTGCGCCGAGGCCCAGGTACGGGTGCACCGTGAGAGCGTCGCCGGCGAGCGGGCTCGCCTCGCCGACCCACGCGTCGGCGTAGGCCTGCACCGTGGTGTCGACGTCGCCGCGCTTGGCGTCGTTGATGACGACGAGCCCGTGCGTGTGGGCGTCGGCGACGAGCCGCTCGAGCTCGGCCATGCCCGCCGACCCGTGTCGCTCGAAGAACGCGACCTGTGGCTTGACGACGCCGACGACGCCGGCGAACGCCTCGACACAGACGGCGCAGAATTCCTTCAGCCCCCGCGCGTCGTCGCTGAGGCCCCAGTCCGCCAGGAGCTGCGCGGAGGGATCGATGCCCGCGCAGAGCGGGCCGCTCGCGCGCACCGCCGCGGCGACGCGGTCTCCGAAGGTGTCAGCCATGTGTGCCTCCTCGTTGTTGTTCGAGTGCTGTTCCGCGCGCCGCCGTCGTGACGGGGCGCTCGGCTGTGGCGTCGTCGTGACGCGCCCGCACGCCTTCACGGATGCCCGCCACCGTCGTGCGGTGGTCGCGGCACCAGCGCGCCAGCTGGCGCAGCACCTTCCACGGCGCGCGCGGGTCGCGGAAGGTGGCGGTGCCGACCTGGACGGCGTCGGCCCCGGCGAGCAACAGCTCCGCGGCGTCGCGGCCCGTCTGGACGCCGCCCACGCCGACGATCGGCGTCTCGGGGAACGCGGCGCGGCACTCCCACACGGCGCGCACCGCCACCGGGTGCACGGGGGCGCCCGAGAGGCCCCCGCCGCCGGCGCCGAGGACCGGACGGCCGGACTCCGTGTCGAGGGCCATCCCGAGCAGCGTGTTGACCAGGGTCAACCCGTTGGCGCCGCCCTCCAGCGCGCCGGCCGCGATCTCGACGACGTCGGGCACGTTCGGGCTGAGCTTGGCCCAACGCGGCAGCCCGCAGGCCGTGGCCGCCATGACCCGGGCCGTCATGTCCGCCGAGTGGGCGAACATGCGCGACCGGTCCTCCACGTTCGGGCAGCTGACGTTCACCTCGAGGGCGACGATGGCGCGCCCCGCGTCGGTGGCGCTCGCCGCGGCGACGAGTTCGGCGGCGCGTGCGTAGTCGGCGACCGTCCGGCCCCAGACGCTGACGACGACGCGCGCCCCGGCCGCGGCGAGCGCCGGGAGGTCGTCGGCACACCAGGCGGCGAGCCCGGGCCCCTGCAGCCCGACGCTGTTGAGCATGCCGGCGCCGACCTCGTGCACCCGCGGCGCGGGGTTCCCCTCCCACGGCTCGACCGAGAGCGACTTCACGACGACCACGCCGAGCGCGGCAAGGTCCCCGTAGTCCGCCAGCTCCGTGCCGTGTCCCGACGTGCCCGACGCCGTCATGATCGGGTTGGGCAGGATCAGCGCGCCCACACGGGCGGCCAGCGCCGACGCCGCCTGGCCGGCCGGGCCCGTCGTGGCGCTCCCGCCCCCGCTCACCCCGGCGTCCCCTCGGCGGTCGTGGCGGGGTGCAGGTCTTGGAGCGGGCGCACCTGGAGCGGGTGCGCCCGGGCGTCCGCCATGCCGGCGGCGGCCGCCCGCGCCGCGGCGACGGTGGTGAGGCACGGCACCTTGTAGGCCACGGCGGCGGTGCGGATGTGCCGGCCGTCGGCCCGCGGCCCGAGGCCGCGCGGCGTGTTCACGACGAGTTGCACCGCGCCCTTGGCGATCAGCTCGACGGCGTCGGACGCCACGCCCTCCTCCCCCACCTTCGCCACGAGCGTGTCGACCGCGACGCCCTGCGCGCGCAGGTACCCGGCGGTCCCGAGCGTGGCCGCCAGCGAGAAGCCCAGGTCGGCGAACGCGCGCGCCACCTCGAGCCCGGCCGGCTTGTCCCGGTCGGCCAGCGAGAGGAAGACGGCGCCCGTGTCGGGCAGGCGCGTCCCGGCCGCCATCTGGCTCTTGGCGAACGCCAGGCCGAACGTGACGTCGACGCCCATCACCTCTCCGGTCGAGCGCATCTCGGGGCCGAGCAGGGTGTCGACGCCGGGGAAGCGGTCGAACGGCAGCACCGCCTCTTTGACGCTGACGTGGTCGAGGACCCGGACCCGGCCCACCGCGTCGGCGGCCAGCAGGCCCTCCTTGCGCAGGTCGGCCAGCGTCTGGCCCACCATCACCCGCGAGGCCACCATGGCCAGCGGGACACCCGTCGCCTTGGCCACGAAGGGCACGGTGCGGCTCGCCCGCGGGTTGGCCTCGAGGACGTAGACCTCGCCGTCCTTCACGGCGAACTGCACGTTGAGCAGCCCGCACACGTCGAGCGCCTCGGCGAGGGCGCGGGTGTGGCGCTCGAGCGTGTCGATGACGTCGTCGGCGAGCGTCTGCGGCGGCAGCGCGCAGGCCGAGTCGCCCGAGTGCACGCCCGCCTCCTCGACGTGCTCCATGACGCCGCCGATGAGGATCTCGCCCTCGGCGTCGCGCACGGCGTCGACGTCGACCTCGGTGGCGTCCTCCAGGAACCGGTCCACGAGCACGGGCCGCTCGGCCGTCACCCCGCCCTCGCGTGCCAGCGCGCCCGTCGTCATCGACTGCATGACGCGGCGCACGCCTTCGTCGTCGTAGACGATCTCCATGGCCCGTCCGCCGAGCACGTAGCTCGGCCGCAGCAGCACCGGATACCCGACGCGGCCGGCGACGGCGAGCGCGCCGGCGGTCGTGGAGGCGGTCCCGCCGGGGGGCTGGGGGATGTCGAGTTTCTCGCACAACGCGTTCCAGCGCTCGCGGTCCTCGGCCAGGTCGATGGACGCCGGGCTCGTGCCGAGCACGAGGCCGGCCGGGATCGAGCCGGCCAGCTTGAGCGGCGTCTGCCCGCCCAGCGAGACGATCACGCCCACGACCTCACCGCCCGCGGCGAGCTCGGCGTCGAGCACGTTGGCCAGGTCCTCGTCGGTCAGCGGCTCGAAGTACAGGCGGTCCGATGTGTCGTAGTCGGTCGAGACCGTCTCGGGATTGCAGTTGACCATCACCGTCTCGTAGCCGGCGTCGCGCAGCGTCATGGACGCGTGCACGCAGCAGTAGTCGAACTCGATCCCCTGGCCGATGC
>DATDIE010000139.1:0-11819 GCA_036521235.1 Acidimicrobiales bacterium
AACTTCGAAGGCGCCGGTGGTGGCGCCGGGGGCAACAGCTACGGAGCAGACGCCGGCGTCGGCTTCGGCACGGCGTCCAACTCGGGCAACGGGTCGGTCTCGCTCTCGATGTCGGCGGGCACGATCGACACCACCGACGTCGGTACGTCGACGGGGACCGCCGGTGAAACGCAGTTCGACGTCCCCACCAACGCGTCGGCCGTCACGGTCCTCGAGGAGGGGACCGACGGTCAAGGCGGCCAAGGTGGCGCAGCCGGGCTGATGATGGAGACCCTGCCAATCTCGAACGGGTCGCTTGTCACGCCAGGCGGCGCAATCTATTCGGAGACGAACTGCGGAGGCGGCGGCGGTGGCACCGGCTTCAACGGCGTTCTGGGGTCGGGCTCCAACGGTACTGCCGGTGGTACGTGCAGCTATGTGCGCACCACCTCCGAAGTGAACCCCGTGCCGCAGTTGGTCGGCGTTGCGGGCGGCGGCGGTGGACAAGGCGGCGGTTTCTCCGGTGTGAGCGGGGGCAACGGAGGTTCGAGGGGAAGCAACGGCGGTCAAGCCCCCCAAAGCAGTGGCGGTACGGTCGGGTCGGGCGGCGCCGACGACTGTGACCTGGGGGTCGTTCCCGAGGCGGGCGGAAACGGATCCAACGCGAGCAGTGGGGGCGGAGCCGGCGGCGGAGGCGGTGGCGGTGGCGGTGGCGGCTGCTTATCGGGCACGGGCGGAGCCGGTGGCAACAACGTCGGAGGCGAGGGGGGCGGAGGCGGTAGCAACTACGTCTCCAAGTCGAGTGGGACGTACGGGTACTCCGACGTGGCGTCGTACACCCCGAACACGTCGTCGTACTCGCAGATCGAGTTCATCATCGGCGTGCCGCCGGTCATCGCCACACCCGATTCGGCTGTCTTCACCGCGAACACTGCGAACACGTTCACGATCGGCGAACCGGGTGTCACGCCGGACGCCGACCCGCCGACGGCCCTGTCCGAGGCCGGCACCCTTCCACAGAACGTCACATTCACCGACAACGGCGACGGCACCGCGACGCTGTCGGGTAACCCGCCCGTGAGCGCGGACGGGACGTACTCCTTCACCGTGACCTCGGCGAGCGCCCTCACCTCCGTCAGCCAGGCGTTCACCTTGACCGTGCAGTCCCCTCCGGCCATTACCTCCGCGAATACCGCGGCGTTCACGGTCCAACAGTCCGGAGGCTTCAGCGTGACGACCTCGGGCTATCCGGCGCCGTCGCTCTCCAAGAGCGGCGCGCTTCCGAGCGGCGTCACCTTCACCGACAACAACAACGGCACCGCCACGCTCGGGGGCACGCCCAATCCCGGATCCGACGGGACCTACCCGCTCACGTTCACGGCGACCAGTACCAATCTGGTGACCCACGCCACTCAAACCGCGACCCAGTCGTTCACCCTGACCGTCAGCGGTCAGGGCACGCAGACCATCACGTTCACCTCGTCGGCGCCGTCCTCGCAGACGAGCGTGGGTGACGACACGTATGCGCCGACCGCCACGGGAGGTGGCTCGGGTGAACCAGTCGTCATCAGCATCGACCCTGCCTCGTCGACGATCTGCTCCATCACGGGTGGCGTCGTCGACTTCAGTGCCGCGGGCACCTGCAACATCGACGCCAACCAGGCCGGAGACGCCGACTACCTGGCCGCGCCGCAAGCGGTGCAGTCGATCAGCGTGGGCGAGGGGTCACCGCTCATTACGATCGTCGCCAGCGGGCCGTCCCAGCCCCAGCCCAACACCGACTTCTACGTCGGCGCCGTCGTCCAGGCCGGCACCGCCGTCGAGGGCCCGGTGGGCCTGTTAGGTACGCCACCCGCCTCCTTCCATGTCGACCCCGCGTCGACCGACCCGGGGTGCGCGCTCTCGCAACAGCCCACCTGGGGAGGGGACATCAACGTCCTCAATCTGGGTGACACCAACTACAGCGCCGAAGAGGTCCTGCTGAATGTGCCGAACAGCAATCCGAACGAGGACATCGGCACCTGCATCATCGACGTGAACAACTACACCACCAGCTCGTTCGGTCCCGCGCCACAGGTGCAGATCGTGATCGACGTGAAGAACACGCAGTCGTTCGACGACGTCTCCGGTCCGCCGGCGGTGGCCGGTGCCGGCTCCACGTACACCCTGGAAGCCATATCGAGCGCGAACACTCTGACGCAGTACTACCCGACAACGTTCAGCCTCGACGGATCATCGTCGGGGTGCACGCTGACCCCGCTCACGGGTTTCGAGGCGCAGGTCACGATGCAGACGGCGGGTGACACCTGCGTGGTTGATGCCAACCAACCGGGTGACGCCTTCGTGTTCCCCGCTCCGCAACTGCAATTCACCACCGCGATAAGGACGCCGGAGACGGTGTCGCTGTCGGCACCGAGCACCGGCGCCGTCGGGTCGTCGGTGACGGTCTCGGCGATCGGAAGCGTCGCTTCGCCATCGCCGACCATCACCGTGGACAACGCGACATCGCCATCGGGCGCCTGCACCCTGAGCAACGGTTCATCGAGTGGGCCAACGACGACCGCCACGGTGACCTTCGCCGCCCTGGGATCGTGCGTGCTCGACGCCAACCAGGGGGCGGCGTCCGCCACCTATGCCGCGGCGCCGCAGACGCAACAGGCGATCACCGTTGGCCCCGAAGCCCAGTCCATCGCGTTCTCGACGCCGCCCACCGGGGCGGTGCCGGGGACCACCGACCCCGTCAGCGCGACGTCCACCTCGGGAGCGACGCCGACGCTCTCCATCGACCCGGCCTCGGCCGATGTGTGCACGCTGACCTCTGGCATCGTGACGGCCAACAACATCGGCACGTGCCAGATCGATGGATCGGTGCCGGCCACCGGTGACTACGCCGCCGCGACGGGAAGCCAGGTCTTCGCCGTCGGCCCGCTGACCCAAGCGATCAGCTTCATCACCACCCCCCCGGGGGCCGCCGTGGTGAACGGCGACACGTATACGCCGGAGGCCACGTCGACCTCGGGTGACACACCGTCCATCGTGGTCGACCCGTCGTCGACGAGCGTGTGTTCCATCAGTTCCGGGGTCGTCAGCTTCGAAGAGGGCGGGACCTGTACCCTCGACGCCTCGTTGCCGCCCCTTGGCAATTACGGTGCCGGCAGCGTGCACCAGTCCTTCACCGTCGGCAAGGCGACTGGTTCGATCCAGTTCACCACCACGGCCCCCCAGGGCAGCATCGGCGGCACCTACTCGCCCGCGGCGAGTGCCAACTCCGGGGCTCTGGTCACGATCGGCATCGACCCGGGCTCGAGCGGGGTCTGCAGCCTCAACGCCGGCACCGTGACGTTCAACCACGCCGGGCTCTGCACCATCGACGCCAGCGCCCCCGCTACCGCCGAATACACGGCGGCTACCGCCTCACAGGAGGTAGGCGTCGGCATGACGCTGGGCTCTGTGACCTTCACTTCGACGCCACCTTCGGGCGACGTGGTCGCCGGTCCGACCTACGCGGTGGGCGCGACGGCGAACTCGGGCGGCGCGGTCACGTACACCAGTGCCACCCCGACCGTCTGCTCCGTCGCGGGCTCGACGGTGTCGATGCTCGACACCGGGACGTGCACGGTGCGCGCCGCCGCAACCGCCACGTCAGACTTCACCGCCGCGACGGCGACTCAGTCCTTCAACATCCTGACGAGCAGGACGGCGGGCGAAGCCGTGGCATCGACCCCCGACGGAACCGGCTATTGGGTCTTGGACTCCAACGGGGACGTGACGCCGTATGGCTCCGCCACGTCCTACGGATCCCTGTTCGGCCACGGGCTCAACGCCCCGCCCGTCGGCATCGCGTCGACCCCCGACGGGAAGGGCTACTGGGTCGTCGCCGCCGACGGCGGCATCTTCGCCTACGGCGACGCCGGCTTCTACGGATCCGCCGGCGCGATCCATCTGAACCAACCCATCGTCCACATGGCTGCAACTTCGGACGGTCGGGGCTACTGGCTCGTGGGCCGGGACGGCGGGATCTTTGCGTACGGCGACGCCGAGTTCTGGGGATCGGCCGGCTCGCTCCGCCTGAACCAGCCCGTGGTGGACATGGCGCCGACGCCCAACGGCGCCGGCTACTGGCTGGTGGCGGCGGACGGCGGCGTGTTTACCTACGGCGACGCGCCGTTCGAGGGGTCGATGGGGGGCGTTGCTCTCAACCGTCCCATCTCGGGCATGGCGTCGACACCGTCGGGTGACGGCTACTGGCTGGTGGCGAGGGACGGCGGCGTGTTCTCGTTCGGGGATGCGCCGTTCTTCGGCTCGCTCGGCTCGCCCATGGGCCATGTCGAGATCGGTCTCTTGGCGGCTCCCGACGGCGACGGCTACTCGATCATCGCCGACGACGGCCAGTCCACCCACTTCGGCTCCGGGTGAGGCCGAAGGCCTGAGGTCACACCAGGAGCGGCGCCATCTCCTCTAGCGCGGCGATGTGCGCGTCGGCGTTATCGAGCCCCGAGTGCATCGTGTTGAAGGAGAGTTGCGTGGCGCCGGCCTCGCGCCAGCGCCGCGCGTGCTCGGCGATCTTGTCGTGGTCGCCGACCGAGTACTCCAGCCGGCCCTCGAAGGGGAAGTTGGAAAGGTCACGTCCCGCCTCGGCCCCCGCCTGACGGATGACTTCGAGGGCCTCCTCGAGTCCTCCTCGCGGGCGCACCATGGGGAACCAGCCGTCGGCGATGCGGCCGACCCGGCGCAGGGCCGGTGCTTCGAAGGCACCGATCCAGATGGGGACGGGCTGCTCCGGTCGAGGTGCCAGCCCCGAGTGATCGAGGTGGTGGAACGTGCCGTCGAACGTCACGCTCTTCTCCGTCCACAACGCGCGAAGGACGGCGACCTGCTCCTCCAGCAGCGCGCCGCGCTTGTCGAATGGCATACCCAATGCGTCGTACTCGAGCTTGTTCCAGCCGACGCCGAGCCCGAGCCGGAACCGGCCCCCGCACAGGAGGCTGAGCTCGGCCGCCTGTTTCGCCAGCAACGCGGTCTGGCGTTGCGGACCAATGAGGATGGACGTGGCGAAGGCGAGCTTCGTGAAGCCGGCCAGATACGAGAACATCGTCAGCGGCTCACGGAAAGGGCTGTCGATCGTGTACGGCCCGCCGAGGTTCCCCAGCACGGCCGTGTCGCCACCTAATACGTGGTCGTAGGCGGCCAGATGGGAGTAACCGAGGTCAGAAGCGGCCTGCCCGATGGCGCGTACGGCGCCGGTGTCGAAGCCCACCTCTGTCTGGGGGTAGATGTAGCCGATGTCCATGGCGGCAGTCTGCCCGCGTTCGGGATCTCCCGCCGCCCCGACCGGATAGCGGGGCCCACGGTTAAGTTGGCGCGATGAAGCTCCGCATCTTCATCGAGCCGCAACAGGGCGCCAGCTACGAGCAACAGCTGCGCATGGCCCAGACGGTCGAGGCCCTCGGCTTCGATGCGTTGTTCCGCTCCGACCACTTCCTCACCATGGGTGGCAGCGGCCTTCCCGGGCCGACCGACGCGTGGGTCACCCTGGGCGCCTTGGCGCGAGAGACGACGCGCATCCGGTTGGGGACGCTCGTCACCTCGGCCACGTTCCGGCTACCCGGGGTGCTCGCCATCCAGGTTGCCGAGGTTGACGCGATGAGCGGTGGCCGCGTCGAGCTCGGTCTCGGCGCCGGGTGGTTCGACGCCGAGCACCGCGCCTACGGCATCCCGTTCCCGCCGCTCGGCGAGCGCTTCGAGCGCCTCGAAGAGCAATTCGCCATCCTCACCGGCCTGTGGAATACGCCCCCGGGCCAGACCTTCGACTTCAAGGGTCGCCACTACACCCTCGAGGCCAGTCCGGCGCTGCCCAAGCCGTCGCAGCAGCCCCACCCGCCGCTCATCGTCGGTGGCGGCGGCCCCTCGCGCACGCCGCGCCTCGCTGCGACGTACGCGGCGGAGTTCAATCTGGCGTTCCGGTCGCTCGCCGACACGGAGGAACAGTTCGCCCGGGTACGGGGCGCGTGCGAGCAGCACGGCCGCGACCCCAAGACGCTGCGTCTCTCGGCCGCACAGGTGGTGTGCTGTGGCGCCGACGAAGCCGAGTTCGAACGGCGCGCCGCCAATATCGGGCGCAAGCCGGCCGAGCTGAGAACGAACGGCGTCGCCGGAATGCCGGACGAGGTCGTGGCAGGTATTCGGGCGTTCGGTGACATCGGGGCCGAGACCGTCTACTTGCAGGTCCTCGACCTCGACGATCTCGATCACCTCGAGTTGCTCGCCCAGGACGTGCTGCCGCACGTCTCCTGAGTCGAGCCCGGCGGTGGCGGGCTATCCCTTGTTGTTCGAGCCGGTTCTCGAAGTGCTCCTCTTGGTCAGAGGAAGGGCGGCCCTCATTTGGCGCCGGTCGCCGGTGGGGTCGTCGTACATCCGACGCACGGCCCCATGCCGTTGAAGTACGCCGGAAGCGATGGCGAGTCGGTCGGCGGGTTCGTCGGAAGGAGCACAGGCGCTCGTGGCGTCTGGTTGAAGTCGAAGTCGTTGGTCATGTTCCCGAGGATCGGCTCGTTCTCGCGCACATCAGGCCGGGGGTCGGGCCGCTTGTCGGTCTTGGGGTTGAGCCGGGAGCCACCCAAGAAGTCGTCCTCGATGAACTTGAGGTAGGCGTCGCTCGAGAGGGTCTGGTGGTCGATGGAACCCTGCTTGGCGTAGGGCGAGATCACCAAGCCCGGCACCCGGAGCCCGTAGCCGTTCTGATCGACCGGGGGCGGCACGACGTTGTCGTAGAAGCCGCCCCAGTCGTCCCACTGCAAGAAGATGGCGGTCGAGTTCCAGTCGGGGCTCTTCATCGCCGCGTTGATGATGGCGGTGGTGTACGCCTGACCCTGGTGCACGCTCGCCGGAGGATGCTCGCTGTCGGCCTGCGAGGGGGTGATCCACATGACGGACGGCAGCGTGCCCTTCTTGGCCTCGGCGAAGTAGTTGTTCAGGGGCTGGATGTTGCGGATCTGATGGTCTTTCTGCACGTCTTCGAAGATGGGCAACGGGTTCCAGATGCCGGGCGTGAGGTAGCTCTGCGCCACCGGCGGGCAAACGACCGCCGAGTCGTTGTCGCAATCGGGCTGGTCCCCGGTTTGCACGTAGTAGGCCCACGAGACGTGCTTGTTGTAGAGGAGCCACGTGATGTCGGTCCAGGCGTTGGTGACATCGGCCGTGCCCGTGTTGATGGCCTGGTCGACGTACTCCTGCATCTGTGCAGGGGTGTAGGGGCCGCGGATCTCGTTCTTGCAGCTCGACGGTGCCGGGCTCGAGCAGATGGCCGACCAACCGGAGACCAGGTACAGGTGGTCCGGCAACGACCATGAGGCGACGGGCTCGAACATTTGGTCGTCGAGCACGAAGTCCTTGGCGTAGTCCCAGTAGTTCGGGATTTCGGCCGCCGTGTGGTAGCCCATCACGTCGGGCGCCGCCGAGTTGGAACACTGGGGGTTGTCGACGGTGTTGACGTTGGCACCGCACCCCTTCTTGCCGGCGGTGGCCTCAGTGATGAACCCATCCATCTTCCCGCCGTTGACGTCGAGCTTCGCGTTGCGCTCACCGTGCGGACCGCCGCCGTTGACGTCCGCCGTGTCGTGGTACGGCATCTGGCAGCCGCCGGCCGGCATGGGCACGCACACCGTGGGCGCTCCGTTCTTCATCGGGATGCCGTCCGCGCCGGGATACGTGCCGAAGTAGCTGTCGAAGGAGCGGTTCTCCTGCTCGATGACGATGATGTGCTTGATCTTGTGGATCCCCGACGCCACGACGTAGTGGCCGGTCCGTCCGCCCGGGACGACCTCGGCCTTGGCGGGGGGCGCCGACGAGCTCCCGCACGCACTGAGGGTGAGCGCGAGCACGGCGGCAGCCGAGGCGGCACCCACGAGACCCCGCATCCGTCGGTTCCGGTGGCGACGCCCGGTGGACAACGGCACGTGCTGGAGCTGACGCATCACCGCACTATTGGCATCGCAGCGCGGCCCGTCAACCGTTTCGGCCGAACCCTCACAAAACCCTAAAGCAATCCGGGCGCGCCCCTCACGGGCGCACGGCTCAGAACAGCGTCGGCACCGCCCCCACCACGTTGTTCACGTGCACGTTGAGCCCGGGCAGCGAGCCGATGAAGCCGGCGTCACCGAAGGCGAACACGCCGCCGTCCGAGCCGATGAGCCAGTAGCCGGCTCCGGTCGCCGTGGGCACGATGCTCACGATGTTCGAGACGGTCACATGAATTCCGGGCAGCGTGCCGTAGTTGACCGCGTCGCCGAAGGGGTACACCGTGCCGTTGGACGACACGAGGTAATAGCCCTTGCCGTCGGGCGTCGACGTGATGCCGACGATGTTGCTGACCGACACGTTGTTGCCCGGCAGCGAGCCGTAGTACTTGGCGCTCCCGAAGGCGAAGACGCCGCCGTCCTTGCCGGCCAACAGGTAGCCGCCACCACCGGGCTGGGCCACGAGGCCGACGATGTCGTTGGTCTTAACCCCGAGGCCCGGGAGCGAGCCGTAGAAGCCCGAGCTCTGGCCGGTCGGGAAGACGAACACGCCGCCGTCGGAGCCGACGAGGTCGTAGCCGTGGTCGTTGTTCGTCGGCACGAGCCCGACGACGTTGGACACCTTGACGCCGAGGCCCGGCAGCGAGCCGTAGTAGCCCGAACCCTGCCCGGTCGGGAAGACGAAGACCCCGCCGTCGGAGCCCGCCAGGTCGTAGCCGGTGTAGTTGTTCGTGGGCACGAGGCCTACGACGTTCTTGACGTGGATGCCGAGGCCCGGCAGCGAGCCGTAGTAGCCCGACGATTGGCCCGTCGGGAAGACGAAGACGCCGCCGTCGGAGCCGGCGAGGTCGTAGCCGGTGGACTTCTGGATCTCGTAGGCGCCGGCGTCGCACGTGGTGTAGCCGAGCCCCGGACGGGGCAGGCCGCGCTCGTCGCTGGTCTGGGTGCAGGCACTCACGGGCACGAGGCCGTGGGCCGAGCTCGCCGTCGTGATGGCCGCCGTCTGGGCGCCGCCCGAGCCGTTGGCCGCCAGCGTCAGCGTGCCGATCGTCGTCGAGTTCGAGACGCTGGTCGAGCCGAAGGCACAGGACCCGTCAATGGACACGTTGTAGCCGCCGTCCGTGATGGGGGAGCTCAGGCACTCCGTGGCGCCGGGGTCGTCCAGGATCGAGTTGGCGACGGAGCCGCCGTCCTCGTTCCAGAACGCAGCCTCGGCGTTCGCCGTGAAGGTGTCGTTGGTGAGCGAAATATGGGGCCCCTCGACGCCCCCCCCGTCGTTGGAGGCGAAGGTGCTGTTGGTCACGGTGCCGCCGTGCCACATCTCGAGGGCGAACGAGCCGCCGGTGTTGTCCGACACCGTGGAGTCGGTCATTGTGACCTGCCCCGTGACTGGCGAGGAGCCTTCGCAGTCGGCGGCGTCGATCGCCGGGCCCGCATCGGCGGCGCTGTTGTTGGCCATGGTGGTGTTCGTCACCACCAAACTCGCTGACAGGTCGCCCTCACTGAGGCACCCGTCACTGATGTCGATCGCGCCGCCGGCGCTGTCGGCCGCGTTGTTCGAGAACGTGTCGCTGCTGACCGTGAGCGTGCCGCTTCCGAGATACTCGATGCCCCCGCCCGACGCCGTGCCCGTCGTCGCGTTGCCCCCGCTGATCGTCATGGCGTCGATGGTGACGGCGCCGACACTCGTGAGATCGACCGTGACGTTGCTCCCTGCGCCCTGATTGTCGAGAGTCGGCAGCGTTGAGCCGGTTCCGACAATCGTGAGCGAGTCGCCACCACCCGAAGTGAGGTCGATGGTGACCGACTCGTCATATTTGGTCGAGGACCCGGCGACGTCCAGCGTGACGGAGGTGTCCGACAATGCCTCGGCTGCGGTCACGCCCTCTTGGATCGTCTTGCAGGCCCCGCTCCCCGACGCCGTGCAACCGGTGGTCGTCGTCCCGTTGACGTTGTCCACGTAGAGGGTGGCCGTCGCCGCCGCGGCCGAGGGGGCGCTGGACAGAGCCACCGCCCCGAGGCTCAGCATGCCGCACAACAGGGTCGCTGCAGCGGCGAGCCCCGTACGGGCGGCCGCCCTCCGTCCGCGGGCGCTGGCTCCCCACGCAGTCGTGTGCAAATTCCGCGGCATCGTGGTCACGCGCATCGTCCTCCTCGAAGTGTCGTGAGCTGCCCGTTGGGCACCACACACTGTCACACTCTCGCCCGGTTGGCCGGAGATGACCGACGGTACCCCGGGGGCAGACGATGATCTTTCGACAGCGCGTTCGGTCAGAACGCAGCCAACGTATTAGTACGCAGTCGGCACGGCCCCCACGATGTTGTTCACGTGGACGTTCAGGCCGGGCAGCGAGCCGATGAAGCCGGCGTCGCCGAAGGCGAAGATCCCGCCGTCGGAACCGATCAGCCAGTAGCCGCCGCCGTCCGCGGTGGGCACGATGCTCACGATGTTCGAGACGCTGATGCCCATGGCCGGCAGCGAGCTGTGGCTCACGGCGTCGCCGAAGGGGTACACGTTTCCATTGGACGACACGAGGTAGTAGCCCTTGCCGTCGATGGTCGAGGCGATCCCGACGATGTTGTTCGCCGTGATGCCGCTCCCGGGCAGCGACCCGTAGTACTTCGCGCTCCCGAAGGCGAAGACGCCGCCGTCACGACCGGCCAGCAGGTAGCCACCGCCACCGGGCTGGACGACGAGGCCCACGATGTTGTTGACGTGCACCCCGAGGCCGGGCAGCGACCCGAAGAAGCCCGAGTTCTGGCCGGTGGGGAACACGAAGACGCCGCCGTCCGAGCCGACGAGGTCGTAGCCGTGGTTGTTGAGGGTGGGCACCATGCCGACGACGTTGTTGACCTTCACCCCGAGGCCCGGCAGCGACCCGTAGAAGCCGTAGCCGATGCCCGTCGGGAAGACGAAGACGCCGCCGTCGGAGCCGGCCAGGTCGTAGCCGTTGTAGTTGAGGGTGGGCACCATGCCGACGACGTTGTTGACGTGGATGCCGAGGCCGGGCAGCGACCCGTAGAACCCCTTGCCCTGGCCGGTCGGGAAGACGAAGACGCCGCCGTCGGAGCCGGACAGGTCGTAGCCGGTGTTCTTCTGGAACTCGTAGGCGCCGGCGTCACAGGCGGTCTTGCCGAACCCCGGACGGATCTGGCCGCGCTCGTCGGTGGTCACCGTGCACGCACTCGTCGGCACGAGCTGGTAGGCCGAACTCGACGGCGTGATCGCCGCGGTCTGCGGTCCGGTCGAGCCGTTGGCCGCGAGCGTGAGCGTGCCGACGGTCGTCGAGTTCTGGACGCTCGTCGAGCCGAGGCTGCACGTCGCGTCCGAAGCCACGTTGTAGCCGCCGTCGGTGACGGCCCCCGAGCACTCGGGCCCGGCAGGGGCGTCGGCGAGGATCGAGTTGGCGATCGAGACGTCCGACGTCGACCCGTCGTTGTAGATCGCAGTGTCCGCGTTCGCCGTGAACGTGTCGTCGACGAAGCTGACTCCGACCCCGCCGAACGCGCCGCCGTCGTCCGAGGATGCTGTCGAGTTCGAGGCGAACGTGCTGTTCGTGATCGTGCCGGTCTGCCAGGCTGAAACCGCGCCGCCGAAGCTGGACCTGTTGGACACGAAGGTGCTGTCGGTCACGGTCAGGGATCCCGGCGTCGCGCCTCCGGTGCAGTAGTCGTTGGCATCGACGGCGCCGCCATCCCCGCCGGCCGAGTTGCCGGTGAACGTGGAGCCCGAGACGACGAGACTGCCGCTCGTGCCGCCGTTACAGACGTCGGCGGCGTCGATCGCCCCACCAAAGTCGTGGTCGCCCGTCCCCGCCTTGTTCC
>DATDIE010000140.1:0-27097 GCA_036521235.1 Acidimicrobiales bacterium
ACCGCGCTGCAGCGTCACGCCGTAGCGGCGCCCCGAACGCGCCGGGATCTCGACCACGCGGCAGTGCCCGGTGTCGGCGACGAAGACGTCCCCGGCGCCGTCGAGCGCGAGCGCCGCGGGTGCGTCGAGCGTGCCCGGGGCGAGCAGCGTGCGCACCGGAACCGCCACGGCCTCCCGGCGGGCCGCGCCGGCGGCCGGGGACAGCGCGAACGCGAGCGACGTCAGTGCGAGCGACGCGCCGAGTGCCAGTCTCCATGGTCTCCGGCGCCCCACGGGCCACATCTTGCCGGTCGACGGCGGTTGCCGCCCGGTCGGCGAGCCCGTGCGGCCCGCCCCACCCCCCGGTTGCCCGCAATAGGGTGCGGGTGCACGCACGCGACGACTGACGAAAGGGGTTCCACGTGGCAGCACCACCCGAAGAAGCGCTCTCCGCCGGCAACGTCATGCTCACCGGCACCGACGGCGCGCCGATCAACGCGTACGAGGCGCGGCCCGCCGGTGACGGCCCGTTCGGCGGCGTCCTCGTGATCCACCACCTGCCCGGGTGGGACTGGGGCACGAAGGAGATCGCCCGGCGCTTCGCGGCGAACGGGTACAACGCCATCTGCCCCAACCTCTACGCCCGCCAGGGCCTCGACGTCGACCCGGATGACGCGGCCGCGGCCACCCGCGAGGCCGGTGGCGTCCCCGACGAGCAGTTCGTGGGCGACGCCCACGTCGCGGTCGACGCGCTGCGGGCGCTGCCGACGTCGAACGGCAAGGTCGGCGTCATCGGCTACTGCTCGGGCGGGCGCCATGCCTTCCTCACCGCGATCAGCGTCCCCGTCGACGCGGCGGTCGACTGCTACGGCGCGTTCGTGACAGGGACGGTGCCCGAGGGTTTCCCGCTCAAGGTCACGCCGCTGGTCGGACGGGTGGGCGATCTCGGTTGCCCTTTGCTCGGGCTGTTCGGCAACGACGACCAGTTCCCCAGCCCCGAGCAGGTGGACGAGCTGGAGGCGGCGCTCAAGGACGCCGGCAAGACGTACGAGTTCGTTCGCTACGACGGTGCCGGCCACGCGTTCTTCTCGGTCGAGCGGCCCGCCTACCGGCCGGAGGCCGCCGTCGACGGCTGGCAGCGGATCTTCGACTTCTTCGGCACCAACCTGGAGGCCTGACCATGTGCTCGTACCTCACCGTCCCGACGGATATCGCCGGCAGCGCCAAGGGTGCCCAGGGCTGGATCCGCGTCACGAACGCGCAGGTCTATTTCGACCATCCGTTCCACGCGCCGTTCGACCACACGCTGAACATCGACTTCATCGACCCGGCCAAGGGGCCGGGTGCGCGCGTCGCCGTCGAGCTCAGCGCAGAGTCGGCCCGCCGGCTCGTCGACAGCATCACCGAGGCGCTCGCCGCTGCGGGGACGGCCGCGACCTGACGTCGCCGCGGGGACCGGCGGCGGGCATCCACCTGCCGTGGGCGCAAGTGCCCGATGCGGTGAAGGCGTGGGCCGCGGCCGTCGGGGGCGGCGCGCCCGGTGCAGTGCGCGACCTCCATGGAGGGTTCTCGCCGGGGGCGACGGCGCGTCTCGAATGTCCGCACGGCGCGATCTTCGTCAAGGCGGTCGGCACCGAGCTGAATCCGAATTCGCCCGAACTGCATCGACGGGAGGCCGTCGTGTCGGCGGCGCTTCCCACGACGCCGTCGTTCCCTGTGCTGCTCGACACCTTCGACGACGGCGCCTGGGTGGCGTTGGCCTTCGAGGCGATCGAGGGGCGGCTCCCCCGGCATCCCTGGGACCTGGGCGAGCTTGCCGTCGTGCTCGGAGCCTTGGAAGCGGCGCACGACGCGCTCACGCCGAGCCCGACGGCCGACATCGAGCCGGCCGAGATGCACTTCGCGCCCGTGCTCGGCGGCTGGTCGGAGCTGGCCGCGGCGGGTGCGCCAGCGGAGCTCGATCCCTGGAGCCGCGCCCACTTGTCGGGTCTCGTCGATCTCGAGGCGTCGTGGCCCGCGGCCATCGCCGGGCCGACGCTCGTCCACGGGGACATCCGCTCCGACAACGTCATCCTGGGCCCGGCCGGCGCCGTCTTCGTCGACTGGCCGCACGCCGCCGTCGGCTCACCCGTCTTCGACGTGGTGGCGTGGGCCCCGTCCGTGGTCCTCGAGGGCGGGCCGCCACCCGAAGACCTCGTCGCCGGGCACCGCCCCTCGCGGAACGTCGACCCCGAGGTCCTTACGACGCTGCTCGCCGCCATGAGTGGCTTCCTCGTCGCGCACTCGCTTCGCCCGCCCCCGCCCGGACTCCCGACGCTCCGACCCTTCCAGGCTGCGCAGGGCGAGGTCGCGCTGGCCTGGCTGCGACGGCGGACGGGGTGGTAACCGCCGACGCGGGTGAGAGGGCTTACGCCGTCGCCGCGATCACGTGGAAGGTTCCGCTGTGGCCCGGTCCGGCGAGTCCGTTGCCCGTGCCAATCGTGGCCGGGTCCAGCGGGTTTCCGTTCGCGGGGTTCAGCTGGGGCACCTCGCCCGAGTAGAAGTAGAGCGGCTTGCCACCGAAGGTCAGCTGGACGGTGCCATCTGAACGGCGGACCTCGCTGAGGGAGCCCTTGGAGACGCCCGCACCCGCCTGGACCGGTGCTGTCGTGAGTACGGGAGGCCACGTCAACGCGCAGGTCCCGGTGCAGTTGCTGTGGTCCTTCGTGTCCTTGCTGTAGCTGTAGACGATGATCGGCGTGGTGCCCTGGCCCTGGAACATGGCCGCCGCCAGCACACTCGAACCGTTGGGCTGCGTCTGCGTCGAGATCGCGATGGGCCCCACGGCCGGGAGGCCGTCCTTGGCGGAGACCAGCCGCCAGATGCCGTGCCACGGCGGGAGCGGCGCCACTGTCTCCATGAAGTTCACTCCGCTGAATCCACCCGGCTTGGGGTCAAAGAGATAGAGGAGCTGCCCGGCGTAGGTGACCTGGTCCGCCCCGATGTCCTTGCGGTACACCATGCCCAGCAGGTGCTTGTTCACTCCGGGCCCGGCGACCGGCTTGCCGACGGTGGTGAGGGCGGGCCAATCCGCCGACTGGTCGGTCTCGGGGCCCGTGCACGAGAGGGGCTGGTTCATGACGGTGACCTTGGTGGTCGTGCACCCACCGGGAGTGTTCCGGTTGAAGTCGTAGAGCGTAAAGCCCGAGAATTGTCCAGATCCGGCCATGACCACCGTGCCGTAGGGGCTTGATTCGGCGGAGATCACCGTGCCGGTGGCGGCGGTCGTTGCGCCCGCGAAGCCAGTCAACGGCACCAGTGCGAGCGCCGCCGCACCGGCTCCGATCGCCGACGCAACGGCCGCCATACGCCGGCCGGCCGGCCGCCGGAGATTCCGCCGTGTCGTGCTTCGCCAAGGGACTTGTATGCGCGTGAACATGGTTCCATTGACGCAGAAACGGCCGTTCGGCAACAGGGTGCGACTACACCACCGCGATGTGTGGCCACCACCACCGGCGTTGTCGCGCGAGCGCGAGACGCCTTAGGCGTGCATGCCGACCTGTTCCCGGGACCCGAGGTCGTGGAGCGCCGTGCGCGCCGCGCCGAACCCGCACATCCCGTGGACGCCGCCACCCGGCGGCGTCGCGCCCGAACATAGGTAGACGCCACGCAAGGCCGTGCGGTACGGGTTCCATTGCACCGTCGGGCGGAAGACCATCTGGCGGAGCGTCGCCGCCCCGGCGCTGATGTCACCGCCGACGTAGCTCGGATTGTGCTGTTCCTCCGCCACCGCGGTGGAGGTGGTGCGGGCCAGGATCAGGTCGCGGAACCCGGGAGCGAAGCGTTCGATCTGCGCCTCGATGCGATCGGTCATGTCCACGTCGGATCCGTTGGGGACGTGACAGTAGGCCCACAACGTCTGCCGGCCGGCGGGGGCGCGTCCGGGGTCGACGACGCACGGTTGCGCCGCCAACACGAAGGGGCGCTCCGGGTGCCGTCCGGCGTTCACGTCGGCCTCACCGCGCGCGATCTCCTCGAAGGTCCCGCCGACGTGCACGGTCACGGTCTCCCGGCACGCCGCGGCGGCCCAGGGGACCGGTCCGCTCAGGGCCCAATCGACCTTGCAGACTCCGGGGCCGTAACGGAAGCGGGACAGGGCGCGGGCGTACCGGGGCGGCAGCCGGTCGCCGGCCAGCCCGAGCAGTTGGCGCGGCGTCACGTCGAGCACGACGGTGGCCGCGGGTGGGAGGTCGGCCAGGCTTTTCACGAGGCAGTTCGTCTCGACCCGACCGCCGAGGGACGTCAGCTCGCGCACCAAGGCGTCGACCACCGCGGCGCTGCCGCCTTCGACGACGGGCCAGCCGTAGCGATGGGCCAGCAGGCCGAAGAGACGCGGGAAGGCGCCCGACAACGGCGCCGTCAACGGCAGCATCGAGTGCGCCCCCGCTCCGGCGATGAGCCCGCGCGCCTCGTCGGTGCGGAAGTGGCGCGCCATCGCCTGAGCCGAGGTGAGCGCGCGCAGCCCGAAGCCCGCGGCCGCCACGGGATGGCGGGGGACCGAGCGCATCGTCCCGAGGAAGACGGGGAGGATCTTGTCCGCGTCGCGCACGAGCGGGCCGAAGGCGCGGACGTAGGCGTCCCGGTCGACGCCCAGCGATGCGCCGACCTCGGCCACGCTGCCCCCGACGCCAGCGGCGCGGCCGCCGTCGAGCGGGTGCGCGAACGCGAGCGACGGCGTGCGCAGCCGGACCCCGCGAGCGGGCAGATCGAGGTCCTTGAAGGCGGGCGAGGCCAACAACAACGGGTGGACGGCCGAGCAGACGTCGTGGTGGAACCCCGGGAGGGTGAGCTCGGCGGTGCGGCACCCGCCACCTGGATCGGGCGCCGCCTCGTAGACGTCGACGGACAACCCGGCTCGGGCCAGCGTCACGGCCGCGACCAGCCCGTTGGGCCCGCTTCCGACGACGATGGCGTCGCGGGGGTTCACGGTCGCCTCACAGGGCGACCGTCGCACCTTCCTCGGCCGCGAGGACGGAGAGGTCGCGGGGGCAGAAGCGACTGACGGTGCGCGCCACCTCGGTGTCCGTGCGCTCCGGGCGGTGGTGGAACAGCGCCACCCGTCGCGCCCCCGCCAGCTCGCCGAGTCGCACGGCGTACTCCGCCGCGGCGTGGCCGAACGAGCCCTCCGCGGGGACCTCCTCGGCGCGCAGATGTGAGTCGTGTACGAGAAGGTCAACATCAGCCGCGAGCTCGAGGGCGTTCTCGTGGTACAGGCCGAGCCCATCGGGCCCGTTCCCGAGGGCGGTCGGGCAGTGGTCGGGCAGGTAGGCCAGGGAGGTCCGGCCGTCGCTGACGCGGTAGCCGAACGTCTGGCCGCCCTTGTGCGGCACCTCTCGCGCCAGCACCGTGAAGCCCTCCGCCTCGAACTCGCCCTCCGGCACGAAGCCGAACTCCCAGTCACCGCGCAACTGCGTCGGCCCGATCGGGAAGAAAGGCGGCGACATCACGCGGGACAGCAGCGCCGACGGATCCGTCGCGTCGTTCGCCGGCACCAAGAGGGTGACCCGTGCGCCCTCGCGATCGCCGGCCGGGAAGAATGGCAACCCTTGGACGTGGTCCCAGTGCAGGTGCGTCAGGAGGAGCGACCCACGAAAGGGTTGGCCGTCGAGGAGCTCGTGCACGCGCCGCAGCCCTGTCCCCGCGTCGAGCAGCAGCGAGGGGCCGGCGTCGTCGTGAGAGACGGCGACGCAAGAGGTGTTCCCGCCGAAACGGACGAAGTCGGGACCCGGTGACGGCGTCGACCCGCGGGTCCCGCAAAAGGTGACGCGCACGTGATCAGTCTCGCGCGGCGTCCTCGCGGCGATGGCCGGCGGACAGCTCCTCGAGATGCGAGCGCTCGATGAGGTCCGCCTCGAACAGGGCGACCCGGCACGGCGTCACCGCAATGTTGCTCGACGTGCGAACCCCGCCCTCGAGGTGCGCACGCTCACCCAACAGCGCGCCGGGACCGTACTCGGCGAGCCGCTCGCCGTCGCATTCGATGCGTACGACGCCGTCGAGGATCAACAACACCTCGGTCCCCGGCTCACCCTGCTGGAACAGGATCGCCCCCTCGGGGAACCGCTCGATCCGCCGCTTGCCGCCGCCCTGCATCACCTGCGCCGAGAGCGAGGTCTCGAGCGCGGACTCGACGGCGGTCACCAGGGCCTCGGAGTCCTCGTCGCCCCAGGGGCTGTGCTTGCCGAACGACTTGCGGTACCAGTCCTTGAAGTCGGTCAGGCCCGACTTGAGCGAGAGCTTGTTCTGACCGTCGTAGACCCAGTGCCGGGGAAACCGGCTCGCCCCGACGAGCGTGTGCTCCGAGCGGCCGTCGGTGTGGAGCGTGAGTGCGAGCGTCGTCCACACGAGCGGCGCCTGCCACTGCACGAACGGCTTGCGGCGCACCCGACGGGGCGCCGGCACGCCGGTGCGGCCGCCGCATGTCTGGACGAAGCGGACCCAGCCGTCGCCGTACTCGGGCTCACGCTGGATGGTGGGGAGCTGGACCGCCTGGAATCGGTGCTTCACCGCGCGCAGGTTCACCAGGGTCGATCCCATGAGGCCGCGCCCGTCGTAGCCGCAGTCGGTGATCCGCCCGGATCCGTCGACCGAGACGAAGGCCCGGAGCTCGTTGGCGAAGCGGAAGCGGTCCTCCTCGCACAGCGACTCCACGTCCATGCCCTCGGCGGGCGGTGGCGGGTCGTAGTGGGTGATCCCGGAGTCGAACGCCATCCGTTGGGCCCCCTCGATCGCCTCGCTGGGGATCCACGACAGCGACGTGACGACCGCTTCGTGGCGGGTTGTCGTGTCCGTGCTCATGGGTCCAGCCTGAAGAGAGGAACCAGGGATGACGAGTGTGCTGACAGGCGTCCACAGGTGTGCCTAGCACCACCGTTGCCGGGGTGATCCCCACCTGTTCGGCGGCGCTGAGGTGTGTGAGAACTATGGCAATGGCTGACGACCTCGATGGCTCAAGCACGATCTCGGTGCTCCTGGCCGACGACAACCTCATCGTGCGAGAAGGCGTGCGCGCCCTGATCGAGCGACACAAGGACCTGCGGATCGTGGGGGTGGCGGCTGACTACGACGAGGTCGTAGAGGGAGCCACCGAGTTGGCGCCCCAGGTCCTCGTCACCGACATCCGCATGCCCCCGGCGTTCAACCGCGAGGGGATCGATGCCGCCAAGGAGGTCCGCAAGCGCCACCCCGGCACCGGCGTCGTCATCCTCTCCCAATACGACGATCCCGAGTACGCCGTCTCACTCCTGGCCGAGGGCTCCGCCGGCTACGGCTACCTCTTGAAGGACCACATCGCGCAAGGCGACCAACTCGTCGACGCCATCCGAGCCGTCGCCACCGGGGGCAACGCCCTCGATCCGGCCATCGTCGATGCCCTGGTCCGTCCGATGACCACGCATGGCGGGTTGTCGCCGGCGGAGGAAGCGCTGCTCGGCATGGTCGCAGAGGGCAAGCCGATCAAGGCCATCGCCGTGGCGAGGGGCCTTCCCCCCGAGGCGGTCGACGCAGAGGTCGAGGCCGTCTTCGTCAAGCTGGCCGAGGGCGTCTCGGCAGGAACGGAGGGCGCGCTCCAACGACTGCGGCTCCTCCACCAGGCGATCGTCGACCGCGAGGAGCAGGGTGAGACGCTGTCGCGCTTGCTCCCGGGAGGCCTGGCGGAGAAGTTGCGCCGCGACGGCCGGCGCCTCGGCGAGACGGAAAAGGTCGTGGTCACTGTCCTCATGAGCGACATCCGTTCCTACTCGAGCATCGCGGAACACGCCGACCCCTCGCAGTTGGCCGGACAGCTCAACACGCACCGCGCCGCCATGAACGACGCCATCCTCGGAGAGAACGGCACCGTGATGCAGTTCGTCGGCGACGCCGTGATGGCGGTGTTCGGCGCTCCTTTCGAGCAGGAGGACCACCCAGACCGGGCCGTGGCGGCGGCGCTCGCCATGCACGCCAAGCAACAGGTCATCAACGACCGCTGGCGCGCCGAGGGACTTCCTTCCTTCGGCCTCGGGCTCGGCGTGTCCACCGGGGAGGCGGCCGCGGCGCTGCTCGGTTCCGAGGAGCGGCTGGAGTACACGCTGGTGGGCGACACCGTGAACATGTCCCAACGGCTGCAGCAGCTGGCGGAGGCCGGCGAGACGGTGGTCTCCCAGGGGACGGTCGAGGCGTGGCGATGCCCCCGCGAAACGATCGCTTTGCCACCTCAGCTGGTCAAGGGACGCGAGACCCCGGTCGTTGCATACAAACTGGTAGATGGCGCACGCCCAGGCGGTGGCGCGACGAAAGAAGGAATCTGACATGGATGCCTTGGTCGTAGACAAGGTCCGCAAGACCTTCGAGGCGGAGAACGCTCCGGTGCGAGCCCTGCGGGGAGCCAATCTGGTCGTCCCGTCGGGGGACTTCATCGCCCTGATGGGCCCGTCCGGTTGCGGAAAATCGACCCTGCTCAATTTGATCGCCGGTCTCGACGTCGCCGACGAGGGGACGATCACCGTGGCTGGGGAGTTGGTCACGGGGCGCACCGAGGACGAGCTCTCCCAGATGCGACGGCGTCACATCGGCATCGTCTTCCAGTTCTTCAACCTGCTGGAAGGGATGACCGTGTTGGAGAACGTCGCGCTTCCCGCGGTGATCGCAGGCCGGAAGCGCAAGATGGCGGAGACCCGGGCTCGCGACCTCCTCGACCTCCTCGGAATCGGGGACAAGGCCAACACGGTGCCGGGCATGCTCTCGGGTGGTCAGCGACAGCGACTCGCCATCGCACGCGCGTTGGCCAACGAGCCCACGCTCCTGCTGGCGGACGAGCCGACCGGCGCCTTGGACTCCGAAGGCGGGCAGGAGGTCATCGAGCTCCTCGTCCGGCTCCACGCCGGTGGGCAGACGATTCTCCTCGTGACCCACGACCCGAGCGTCGCCTCGGCGTCGGGGCGGATCGTGCGCATGCGCGACGGGCGCATCACGGCGGACGAGGACTCCGACCTGCCCGTCGCCGTGCAGTCCTGAGTCGACCAAGGAACGCCCACGGTGACTGTGCCCGGTGACGTGAAGCTCGAGATCGTGGAGTCGCCACGGGTGGTGGACGCGGACGCCGGGGCGCCGGGGTTCGGGTGGTTCCGGCTTCTCCACGTCGCACTCCTCGGAGTGACGATCGCGGGCGTCGTCATCGGGCTGCGCGTCGTCGTCCGCGGTGGCATCGCCCCGGTCGACGCCGTCGCCTTCGGTCTCACCGTGGTGTGGGCCGTGGTGGGGTTCGTCGACACCCGTGCCCGGGAGCGTGTCGGAGCGAAACTCTCTCCCTACCACCTCCTTGTGGCGATCGACGCGCTCGTGGCGATGATCGCGCTTACGGCGGGCCGCAAGGCGGAAACCATGCACGCCGGCGCAAGCGCGCGCGACGTGGCCACCCTGGCGGCCGTCTTCGTCACGGCGATCTCGTTCCACTTCCTGCTCGCGTTGCCCGACGGCCGGCTCCACGACTCGCTCCGGCGCGGCGGCGCCGGCGTCGTGTACGTGGCGGCGCTCGGCGTCGGGCTCGCGCTCGTGGTGGCGCATCACCCCTTCACGGTCATCGACGGCGCCATCAGCTGGACGATCGCCGGCGTGTTGGCGCTCGCACCGATGCGCGCCCGCTACGTGACCTCGATCGGGCACCGCCGAGAGCGCATGCAGTGGTTCGGCATCGGCGTGACGCTGGCCGTGACGTTCGCCCTCGGGGCCACGGTGCTGCACCTGCTGGTCGGATGGCCCGGCCCGCTGGGCGCCGTCGTCGCCGCGGGGACGGTCCTCGTCCCCCTCGGGCTCCTCGCCAGCGAGAGCCGGAGCCTGGCGCCGCACGGGAGTCGCTTCCTGGTGCAGGTGCTGGCGGTCTTCGGTTTCGTGGTCGTCGTCTCGGCCATCTACGTCGTCCTGGTGCTCGGCCTCGGTCACGCGCCGAAGACCACGGGTGACAAAGAGGTCCTCGCCCTCTCGTTGGTGGCGTCAGGCATCGCGGCGTTGATCTTCGCCCCCGTCCGCGAGAGGTTCCTGCAGTCGTCGACGCGCTTCGTCTACGGCGCCCGCGAGGCGCCGGACGAGGTGTTGCGGACCTTCGGGAGCCGGCTCACGCGAGCCATCCCGATGGACGAGCTGCTGCTCCAACTGGCCGAGTCGCTGAGAAAGACGATGGCCCTGGTGAGCGCCGAGGTCTTCACCGGCGCGGGTGAAGTGCTCGAGCGCACCGTGTCGGTGCCCGACGTCGGAGCCGGGTCGATCGTCGTCTCAGCGCGGGAGCGCCCGGTGGTCACGCGCGCAGGGGTGTCGGGGACGGCGTGGGCGTCAATCTGGCTGCCGGCATTGTTGGCGGGGCGCGAGAAGGAACAGATCCGTGTCGCTCCGGTCAGCCACGCCGGCGAACTGCTCGGACTGATCGTCGTCGAACGGTCGTCGGAGGCGAGCGGATTCTCCGAAGAGGACGACCGAGTCCTTTCGGACCTGGCTCGCCAGGTCGGGCTCGCGCTGCACAACTCCCAGCTCGACACCGCCCTGCAGACGACGCTGGACGAGGTCCGCAAGCAGGCCGACGCGCTCCGCGAGTCCCGGGCGCGCATCGTCGCCAGCGGCGACGCCGAGCGCCGCCGCATCGAGAGAAACCTGCACGACGGCGCACAGCAGCACCTCGTCGCGCTGGCGGTCAACCTGCGCCTGACCCGCGACATCATCGTGGACGACACCGACGCGGGGCTCGAGATGCTCGACCAGCTGGCAGGCGAGGTGCAAGAGACGATCCAGGAGCTGCGCGCCCTGGCGCACGGGATCTACCCCCCGCTGCTCGTCGACAGCGGCCTGGTCGAGGCGTTGCGCGCGGCGGCGAACCGCAACCCGTTGCCGGTCGACATCTCGGCCGAGGGCATCGGGCGCTACCCGGCGGAGACCGAGGCGGCGGTGTACTTCTGCTGCCTCGAGGCGTTGCAGAACGCGGCGAAGCACGCGCCGGACGCGCGCGTCGACCTGCGCCTCTGGGAGGAAGCGGGAGGGCTGCTGTTCACCGTCGCCGACGACGGGCCCGGCTTTGATCCGGACCGGGCCCAAAAGGGCCACGGCTACACGAACATGACCGACCGGTTGGGCGCCATCGGCGGCACCGTGCGGTGGGAGTCAGAGATCGGCCAGGGCTCGGTGGTGCGAGGCTCCGTGCCGCTGGTCTGACCCGGCGGCCTCAGACCGAGCTGAACCCTTGCTCGTCGCGCTCCTCCCACAGGCGCCGGAGCGTCTCGGCGCCGAGATGCTCCTTGTTCAGATAGGCACGGGCGCCGCTGGTGGCGACCTCGGGGGGAAGATCGCCGGCGTCGTAGGTGGAGCACAGGATCACCACCACTCCCGGTTGGCGTGACACGAGCGTCCGCGTCGCCTCGATCCCGTTCATCTCAGGCATGTTGATGTCCATGAGGACGAGGGCGGGATTGAGCTGCTCCGCCATGGCGACGGCTTCGTTCCCGTTGGCCGCCTCACCGACGAGCTCGAACTCCGTGGACCGCCGCAAGACCGCCTTCATGGCCGCCCGGAACGGAGCCTGATCATCCACGATCAGGACCGGTAGGCGTTGACTCACTTCTCTATTTTCGCACGAGCGCGACGCTCGCCACCCGGGTGGTGCCACTCGGGTCGGGGTGGTGGTGTCACCCTCCCCCGGGATCGCTCAGGTAGACGAGGACCGCCTTGACCCGCCGGTTCACGTCGCGCTCCTCGGTCAGCCCGAGCTTGGAGAAGATCGAGTTGGTGTGCTTCTCGACGGCCCGCTCGGAGACCTGGAGCGAGGCGGCGATGGCGGCATTGCTCTTGCCTGTCGCCATCTCGCCCAGGATCTCGGACTCGCGCGGGGTCAGCCAGGAGAGGTCGGACTTCCGGCGGGAGGACTTGGCCTCGATGAGCTCGTCCACGATCTGAGGGTCGATCATGGAGCCCTCCTGGGCGACGATGCGAATGGCCTGGGCCAGCTCGTCCGCCCCGGCGACCTGTTCCTTCAACAGGTAGGCGCGCCCGGCGGACCCGGTCTCCAAGAGCGCGAGCGCGTACGACGGTGTCTTGTACTGGCTGAGCACGACGACCCCGACCCCCGGCTTGTGCTCGCGGAGCCATGACGCAGCCTGGATGCCCTCGTCGGTGCCCGTCGGCGGCATCCTGATGTCGGTCACGACGACCTGTGGGGACTCGGTCTCGATCAGCGTCAGGAGCTCGGGCAAGTCCGCCGCGCGGCCGACGAGCTCGAAGTCGGGTTCCCCGTCGATAATGCGCGAGATGCCCTCTCGCAGCAGGGCGTTGTCCTCCGCCAGCACCACCCGGATCTCTGCCATTGCTATGGGTACGGTAGCGCGCCGGTTCCCCGCTCCCGGGGCGTGGTGCTGCCTTCCACCCTCGAGGTGGAGGTGCCACCCTTGGAGCCGTGGCACGGCGGCCGCAAGATGAGAAAGGTGACCTGGCGTGCCCATGATGATGCGCGCGAAATAGGACCGTGATCAGGCAGGCTCTCGAGGTCGCCAGCTACCGCATGCGTGCCACCGTCGGCCACCGCTGGCGGGCCTACGTGGCGCTGGTGATCCTGATCGGGTTCCTCGGGGGTCTCGGCCTGGGCGGCCTGGCGGCCGCCCGCCGCACCCAGTCGTCATTTTCCACGTTCCTGGCCACGACCAACCCGTCGGACATCTCGATCACGGTCTACGGCGCCCAACCGGATTCGCAGGCCAATCCGGACTACGACCCCGCCCTGGTGACGGCGATCGCCCGGCTCCCCGGGGTCCGTCACGTGGCGCCCGGCTTCGTGGTGATCGGCGCCCCGCTGACGCGTGACGGGACCCCGCGGATCAGGGCGACCGGCCTGGCCTACCCGGTGGCGAGCGTCAACGGCCTGCTTTACTCCCAGGACCGCGTGACGGTCACCGAGGGTCGGATGGCGTCGACCGACCGGGCCGACGAGATCGTGATGGCGCCCGTCGTGGCCAAGCTCCTCGGGTTTCACGTTGGCGAGACGATCCCCTTCGGCTTCTATTCGGACGCGCAAGAGAACCTGCCCGGCTTCGGCACGGCGGCAGTCAAGCCGGCGCTGCGCATCAATATGCACCTGGTCGGCTTCGCCGAGTCGAACGCGCAGATCGTCGAGGACGACGTCGACACCTTCCCGACGTTCATCCCCCTCACGCCCGCTTTCGCCCGAGAGGTCTTGGCCCTCAAGGGGCAATCGATGTCGGGAGCACTGACGTTCGGGATCCAAACAGACCGCGGGATGAGCCTCGTCCCGCTGGTGGAGCGCGAGATCGCACGGCTGATCCCTCCGGGGGAGATCTACACGTATCACGCCTTGACTCCGGTGACGGCGAAGGCCGACCGCTCCTTGCGGCCGATCAGCATTGCACTGGGGGTCTTCGGCGCCGTCACCCTCCTGGCCGCGCTCCTAGTGGCAGCCCAGCTCATCGCGCGTCGCCTCCGGACCGAGAACGCCGACCTGCAGGTGCTGCGCGCGTTGGGCGCCGGTCCCGCCGACACCCTGCTCGATCCGCTCCTCGGGCTGGAGGGTGCCATCGTCGCCGGGACGATCCTGGCCACCGGCTTCGCCGTCGCCTTGTCGCCCGTCGCACCGCTGGGCCCGGTGCGTTCCGTCTACCCGGACGCTGGCGTCGCGTTCGACTGGGTCGTGCTGGGGTTCGGCATGCTGACCCTCCTCGTCGTGTTGACGGCGATCGCGGTGGGCCTGGCCGTTCTCGCCGCGCCGCACCGTGTCGCCAGCCGCGCCCGCCCGGTGTCCGGCTCGGGGGCGCGCATCGTCGCCTCCGTGGCCCGGGCGGGGCTCCCGGCCCCGGCGGTGGTCGGGGTCCGCATGGCGCTCGAACCAGGTGTGGGCCGCAGCTCCGTCCCGGTCCGCTCGGCCCTCCTCGGGTCGGTTCTCGCCGTGACGCTCGTCGTGACGACACTCACGTTCGGGAGCAGCCTGCAGACGCTCGTTTCGAGTCCGGCGCTCTACGGGTGGAACTGGTCGTACACCCTCAACCCGATCGGCTCCGGCGGCGGCAACGTCCCACGGATCGCGTTCACCATGCTGCGCCACGATCCGTACGTGGCTGCCTACAGCGGTGCGTCGTACGACGACATAGAGATCGACGGCCAAGCGGTGCCGTTCCTGATCGAAAACTCGGGTGCCGCGGTGATGCCGCCCATCCTGAGTGGTCAAGGGGTGCAAGCAGCCCATCAGATCGTCCTCGGCGCAGCCACGATGGCGCAGCTTGGCAAGCAGGTGGGCGACGAAGTGACCGTGTCCTACGGGACGCCGGCCGATGCGCCGATCTACGTCCCGCCGACGAGACTGCGGATTGTCGGCACCGCGACCTTCCCCGCCGTCGGCTTCGCGAGCACGGTCTCCGACCACACGTCCATGGGGACGGGCGCCCTCCTGGCCAACCAGGTGATGCCGAAGAGCTTCGTGGCCGCACTGGACGGAGGCTCTCCTTCGCCGCTCGACGGACCGAACCTCGCGCTCGTCCGCCTCAAGCCGGACGCACCGCCAAGCGCCGCGCTGGCGAGCCTCCGGCGCATCGCGCAGGCGTCGGACCAGGCCTTTGCATCGGCGCCGGGCGGCGCCGCCGGCAACGCCATCGTGGTCCAGGGCGTCCAGCGGCCGGCCGAGATCGTCAACTACAAGACGATCGGGCTGACGCCGGTCCTGCTGGTGTCAGGTCTTGCCCTCGGGGCCATCGCGGCCCTCGCTCTCACACTCCTCGCATCGGTGCGGCAACGCCGGCGTGACCTCGCGCTGCTCAAGACGATGGGCTTCGTCCGTCGGCAGCTGGCGGCCGCGGTGGCGTGGCAGGCCACCGTGGCGGCCCTGGTCGGGATCGTGGTCGGGCTGCCCCTGGGCGTGGTCGCGGGGCGCTGGCTCTGGAACCTGTTCTCCGATCAGATCTACGCGGTCCCGTACCCCACCGTGTCCGTGCTCTCGTTGTGCCTCGTCGTCGTGGGGACGCTTGCCTTGGCGAATGCGATCGCGGCGGTGCCGGCCCGGACGGCCGCGCGTACGCCGACCGCGTTCCTGCTCCGCTCGGACTAGCGGGTCCGCTCAGCGCACCGTGCTGTGCGCGTCGACGACGGACGGCCCGTCGCGCCGCTCGACCGAGGCGATCATCTCCCGTACCGCGGCGGCGACAACGTCGGGATCGGTCCGGATGACCCAGTGGCCCGCGTTGACGGGCCGGCGCCACAAGTGCGAGCTCCAGTCCTCGAGGCCGTCGAGGAGGGCGGGAGTGACGTAGCGATCGCGCAACGGGACCAGGAGCTGGACCGGCACGTCCGTGTGCCGGGCCTCGGGGTGCAAGAGGCGACTCCGCACGTTGGCACGATAGAGCTCGACGCCGTGTGCGAAATCAGCGCCGAAGGTCGGCGCCGGCCAGCGACCGTCGGGCGACGCGCCCATTCGATGGAGTGCCTTCGCCCACGCGTCGGTCGCCCGCGGATTTCGTTCCATCAGCTCGGGCAGAAGGGGCAGGTGGAAGAACGCGATGTACCACGAGTGCAGCGCCTGGCGGGCCGAGAGGAAGAGATCGGAGGGCCGCAGGCTGCGGTGTCGACGAGCCCACAGTCCGGCGTGATCCAGCGGCGGCCCGGAGATCGACGTGTAGCTCGCGAAGCTGTCGGCCAGCTCCGGCGTGGTCACCGCCTCCCAACCCTGGACCGACCCCCAGTCGTGCCCAACCAGGTGAACGGGGGAGTCTGGACTCGTGGCTCTTGCCACCGCGGCCATGTCGTCGACGAGAAACGAGAGCGCATACTCCGAACGGAGGGGCGGGACATCGGACTGCCCCGCGCCCCGGACGTCGTAGCGGACGACGTGAAAGAAGTCGGTCAGTCGGTCCACGAGCGGGTCCCACACGGCACTGGTGTCGGGAAACCCGTGCACCAGGAGGATCGTCGGACGTCCTGGGTCGCCGGCTTCGGTGACGAAGAGCGAGAGCCCCGCTCCTTGAACCCGCCGCGATGCGCTCATGGTGCCGAGACTAAGCAGCGCCCGGTCGTCTGTCGAAATTCCTCGTGGGATTGCGGTCTCTCTTGATGACGATTGCGGTGCTCACGCCCTGATTCGAGGCTCACCGCGCCGCGAAGGGCGCCGTCGCAGAATTGCGTCCGCCTACGGGGTCCGACTTATAGATCAGGCTATTTCATAAGGCCAGCGTCATAAGGATGCGTCGCAGTCCGTATACAGCCGGCGCCTACTACGTCTTCTCGGCCATCGCCGCCTTGAGGTCCCGTAGGGCGCCTTCGAGCTCGACGGAGCGGTTGCGCCGCGCCGCGTCGGCGGCGGCGAGCTGCTCACCCGTCGGGAGCTGTCCTCCCGAGCGCATGAGGTGGTCTGCCTCGACCGCAAAGGCGAGCCCACGGAGGCTCTCGGCACACCTCGTGCAGAGAGCCGCGTGCTCTTCGTCCGGTGCGGAGGCGGCCGCGCGTTCGAGGCTGGACACCGCTTCGTCGACCTGCACGGTGACGCTGGCTCTCCGTTGCGCGTCATCGGTCTCGGTCTGCGAGAGCACGAGATCTCGTGCCAACTCCGCGGCCGCGATGGCGGGCGTCGTCAAACGCTGCCAGTTGGCCGCCCGGCCTTGCCGTTTTGTCCGCGTGATCAGCAGGACGACGAGGCCGATCGCCAGGAGGATGACGACCCCGAGCAGCACCCAACCCCAGACCGACGAGCTCGACGTGGACTTCGCCGTCGTGGTTGTCGTCGTCGGATGCGTGGTCGTCGTCGTGGCGCGCGGATGCGTGGTCGTCGTCGTGGACGCGCTCGTCGTCGTGGTTGGCGGTCCCGTCGTCGTGGTAGTCGGGGGCGCCGTGGTCGTCGTGGTGACCGGAGGTGCCGTGGTCGTCGTCGTGCCCTGTGCCGCGGCGTCGGTCGCAAGGAGACCGAGCATGAGTGGCGTCGAAACCACGATCGTCAGCAGCTTCATGACTATGGGTCCCCGAGCCGGCACGGCGCCAAGCCTACGGAGGTCGACGCCTCCATGCGTGGAAGGCTGGTCTGCATCGCAGAGCCCTGTCCATTGGGCCTGGGCAGACGTAGATTGCACACGTGCGACGAAGCCCTCGGGGGCTCGGCGGTATTTCGGGTTCTGCGGAGTCGGCTCTGCCATGACGTCCCCGCCCGCTTCAGAGAGGCGGCAGCTGACCGTCGTGTTCACGGATCTCGTCGGGTCGACCGATCTGGCGTCCGTTCTCGATCCGGAGGACTGGCACGAGGTGCTGGACTCGTACCAGCACAGGGTCGCGGAGATCGTGACGTCGCACGGCGGCGTGATCGCCCAATTCCAAGGCGATGGCGCCGTCGCGTACTTCGGCTACCCGGCGGCGTCCGAGTCGGCGGGCCGGGAGGCACTGTCGGCCGCCGTCGACATCGTCGCGGCCATCGAGGAGTTGGGGACGCACTTGCCGCCGTCTCTGGGCATCGGCGGTCTCCGCGCTCGGGCGGGCATCCACACCGGCGAGGTCCTGGTGGCGGCGGTGACGGCCGGCGGCCAGGAGCGGCTGCCCGACGTGTGGGGTCAGGTGCCGAACCTGGCGGCTCGGTTGCAGGCCGCAGGTGACCCGGGGCACATCCTCATCAGCGCGGACACTGCGCAACTGGTCACCGGCTTCTTCGAGCTGGAGTCACTGGGCGCGCTGACGCTGAAGGGCATCGCTGATCCGGTCCCCACATGCCGCGTGCTCCGGCGCAGTGGGGCGCGGCATCGACTCGAGACACGGCCGCTCAGCATCTTCATCCGGCGCGAGCCGGTGTGGACATGGTTGAGCGAGCAATGGGCCGCCGTGCGCAGCGGGCCCGCGAGACTGTCCCTCGTCTCCGGGGAGCCGGGGATCGGCAAATCGCGTCTGTTGTTCGAGTTCGGCAACGAGCTCCGGGTGCGGGGCAGCGCGGTCGTGACCCTGCTGTGCAACCCGCGGACCGCACTCAGCCCGTTGCATCCGTACGGAGACGCCATGGCCGAGGTCCCCCCGACGCCTCGCGACGCTGCCGATTGGGTGGAAGGCCTGGCGCACGAAGGTCCCGTCCTGCTGATCGTCGAAGACGCGCATTGGGCCGATCCCAGCACCCTCGAATCCGTTCACCTGATTGCTTCCGAGGCGGCCCCGGTCCTCGTCGTGATGACGGCACGTCCCGAGATCCATGAGGACCCTCACGTGCAGCCCGAGGCCCGGATCGCCCTCACGGGCCTCGACGCCGACGAGGCGGGAGTGTTGATCGAGCAACTGCCCCAGGCCGAGGGGCTGTCTTCCCAGACGCGCGCTGCCCTCGTCGCCCGGGCGGAGGGCATCCCCCCGTTCCTGGAGGAATTGAGCCGAGGCCTGGCGGAAGACCCAGACGGACAGGGGCCTGTCCTGCCCACCACGCTCTCCGAAGTGATCACGGCGCGTCTCGACCGCGTAGGGCCAGACGCCAAGCGCGTGGCTCAGGCGGCGTCTGTGATCGGCCGGACTTTCGATCGGCCTGCGTTGGTCGCGGCGTCGGGACTCGACGATCCCGAACTTCACCACCACCTCGAGCGGCTCAGCGAGCACGCCGTCATCGAGGCCACCGGAAGGATCGAGGAGCTGCAGTTCCGCCACGCGCTCTTTCATGAAGCGTCCTATCGCTCGGTCTTGCGTGCGGACCGGACGCGCATCCACGGAAACGTCGGAGGGATGTTGGTGGTGTCGGGACGCGCAGAGACGCACCCCGAGATCGCGGCGTTTCACCTGGGTGCGGCCGGCCGGGCTGAGGAGGCGGTGGCGCTGTGGAAAAAGGCGGCGCGGACGGCGCGGCAGAACGCTCGATTCCGCGAGGCGGCAGCCCACGAGCGCGCGATCCTGGCTCTGCTCGAGCAACTGCCCGAGGAGGAGCGAGAGCCGACGGAGCTCAAATCCCGCAGCCGGCTCGTGATGTGCCTGACCGCGGTGGACCAGAGCGCACCCGAGGCACTGGAGGAGTCGCGCCGCGTCGACGAACTCGCTCGAAAACTGGATGACCGGAAAATTCTCCTGCGCAACTACACGATCCTCGTTCCCTGGTGGCAGGCGAACGCCGAGTACCGCACCATGAACGACGTACTGGCCGAGGCGCGCAAGGTCGCCGTGCAACTGAACGACTCGTGGACGCTGCAGCTGATCACGACGTACGAGGGGACCACGGAGATCTGGCAGGGAATGATCCGCGAGGGTCTCGAGAAGATGCGGAACTCTTACGCGACGGGTGGTCTCCCGCTGGAGGCAAGCTTGCGCGATCTCCCGCCCATGAGCTCGCTGGAGACGATGGGCCTGGCGGCACCGCGGGCAGCGACCGCTCTCGGGTGTTGGCTGCGGGGGCGGACGACCGAGGCGTGGCGGGTCGCGAATGACGTCTTGCATTCGACCACCGAACGCCGCGTGCCACAGGCGCAGGCGGTCGCGGCGGTGACGGCTGCGATCATGGCCCAGCTCGACGGCGAACGGGAGCTCGTCCTCAAGCTGGCGAGCGAGGCGCTGCACGTCGCGGACGAGGTCAGCACTCGGCAGTGGAAACAGTGGGCCCGGTCCTTCCAGTGGTGGGCGGGAGATGGCATCGAAGAGCCCGAGCTGCCTGGTCCCCTACTGCGACCCTATTTCCAGATGCTGGCGGCCCAGGACCCCCGGGTCGACGACATGCGGGCGGTCGCTCTCCTGACCGCGGCCGTCGAGACGTCGAGGTCGACGGGAGAGCGGTTCTGCGAAGCCGAGATCCTCCGGGTGCGCGCGGAGCGTCGGGCCGCGGCGTCACCCGACGCGGCCGACGCCGACTACCTGGCCGCAGTCGACCTGGCACGGGTGCAGGGGGCGAAGATGTTGGAGCTGCGCGCGCTCACGAGTTGGGCCGGGTGGCTCACAGCGCCCGAGCGGGTGTTCGAGGAACTTGCAGGCTGTATAGCGGAGATCTCTCCGGGCGGGCCCAGCCGCAGCCTGGACCTGGCGCGTGAGGTCGTCGAATCGACGTGAGGGTGGCTGCGATGCAGTGACCCGCCTCTGGCCACCGCCGCAGATTCCGGCGGTCCCGGTTACCCTCGACCCGACGTCTCGAGGAGGGCGATGGAACTTGACCTGCATGTGCCCCGCTTCACCTGGCCCGGTGGCAACACGGCGATCGGCCCGACCTTCGCGTCGGTGGCCGAGACCGCGGACGCCATCGGCGTGCGCACACTCTCGGTCATGGACCACTGGTTCCAGATGGACATGATGTGGCCCGCAGAAGAGCCGATGCTCGAGGGTTACACCGCCCTTTCGTTTGCTGCTGCGAAGACGGACCGGCTTCGCTTCCGGCTACTTGTCGGTGGCGTGACCTACCGGCATCCCGGGCTCCTGGCCAAGACGGTGACGACTCTCGATGTCCTCTCCGGCGGACGGGCAGAACTCGGCCTGGGCGCCGCCTGGTACGAGCGCGAGCACCGAGGACTGGGCGTCACGTTCCCGCCGTTACGAGAGCGCTATGAGCGACTCGAGGAGACCATCCAGATCTGCTTCCAGATGTGGAGTGACGACAACGGACCTTACGAAGGGACGCACTACAGCCTGGCCGAGACGCTCTGTTCCCCCGCGCCGGTGAGCGAGCCACGGCCTCGTTTGTTGATCGGCGGGGGAGGCGAGCGAAAGACGCTCCGCCTCGTGGCCCGATACGCCGACGCTTCCAACATCATCGGCGATGCGGACACGGTCAGGCACAAGGTGGAGGTCCTGCACCGGCATTGCGCCGAGGTTGGCCGTGACCCCGAGGCGATCGAGGTGACGGCCCTGATCGGCGTGGCGGAGGACGCCGCGCCCGACGTCATCCTGCGGGAGGCCGAATCGTTCTCCGAGGCGGGAGTCGACGCGATCGTCATCAGATCGACGGGGCCCGATCCCGCTCGCTGGCTCCAAGAGACGTGGGCACCCGTGGTCCCGCGCCTCAAATCGGTCGGCTGAGACCGCGGACGGCGTCCGTCCGTTATCTTGCACTGCCGGGCCGCTAGCTCATCCGGAAGAGCAGGGGACTTTTAATCCCAAGGTGCCGGGATCGAGACCCGGGCGGCCCACGAGGTCAGCGGTATATTTGAGCTTCGGAGTTCCCCGGATGCGGTCGGTCCCGATAGCGGTCCCGACAATGCAATGCTGGGCCCGGCACAACGTCGCCCGGAGCATTCAGAGTTCTGGATCTTCGGATCTCAGCGGGGCGCGCCGGAGTCCGAGCCTTTGGGGGGTGGCGACCCTGGGCGGAGAACCCTTCCGATACGACCTCGACACAACCGGTCCGCGGCAGCATTCAGGGAACCGGGCGACTCACGTCGGTGTCGGCCGCATCCTTCCGAAGGAAACATACGCAGAAAGCTGTTCAAACCCAGCCGTTCGAGGAGTACAAGCTGTTCGCTCCTCGGGCTGTAAGGAGCGGGGTCTGTTCGCTTTGCGCGCATCGAACAGCAAATGGCGTATGCACTCCGACTATCTGAGGGCCACACCTCCGCGCGGACGTGCGTCGAGGTCGATCGGGAGGGGGGAGGACGCGACCCCGCCAGATTCCGAACAGTCAGCGTTCCCGTAAAGGCATAACGCGCACGGACTCGCTCAGGCCCAGTGCAGTGCGCAGATCCCAACTCCCATCCCAACGATTGGGTCCCCGGGCGTCCCGACGGGTTCCCCATGCATCTCACCCCAAACTTCGCGCCACGCCGATCAATAGCAAAGTTGGCGCGTTGCGGGACGGCATCAGGGCACAAAGAAGTTCGCGGGAGTTGTCTCGTACGGCCGTGCTCTGCCGTGAGTCAGATCCAGACAACACCCGTCGCCGTCTGCTTGCCATGGATTATGCTGACGTGGATGGGCTGGCGGTGCCGGATTGTGGCGTGTTTCGGCCTGATCCTGTATGGCTTAGCGCTGCCTGCTTTGCTCTGGCCCTCTGTTGCGGAGGCCGCCTCGGGGGGTTCAGCGCACAGTAAGGCGATGAGCATCAACGTCGGGAGCGACCCGGACGCGTTGGCATTCACACCCGACAGCAAGACGGTCTATGTCGCGAACGCAAACTCTGGAACAGTGACTCCGATCCACCTTGGCCCGAACAAGGCCGGTCCTCCGATCGCGGTGGGTTCTGACCCAGACGCCATCGCCGTCAGCCCGGACGGTAAAACGGCGTACGTCACAAACAGCGGGTCCGGAACCGTTACCCCCATCGACACTGCCACCGACAGAGCGGGTCGTCCGATCTCTGTGGGGAATGCGCCATCCGCGATCACCATCTCCAGCGACACCGGGCGGGCTTATGTAGTGGACAGCGGGTCGGCCGCGATCACGCCAATCGACACCATGACCAATACTGCGCTGGCCCCGATCCCAGTTGGTACGGGACCCAGTGTGATCACACTGTCCCCCGACGGCAAGACCGGGTACGTCGCCAACTTCGTCGCCGGGACCGTCACGCCGTTGAACCTTGCTACCAACACCGCGGGGGCGCCGATCACGGTCGGACACCAACCTGTCGCCATCGTCTTCACTTCGGACGGCGGGTCTGCGTACGTGGCGAACTTCGGTTCGAACACCATCACTCCGATCAACACCGCCACCGGCCAACCCGGCGCGCCAATTCAAGTTGGCAACGGACCCCAGGCACTGGCTCTGACACCAGACGGCAAGGCCGTCCTGGTTGTCAACTACCAGTCCGGGACGGTCTCGGTCATTGCGGTGCCCGCCAATGTCGTGCGCACGACCCTCAAGGTCGGCAAAAACCCGGAGTCCATCACCCTCGTAGGGCATGGGAAATTCGCCCAGGTCGTCAACGAAGGCTCCGGCTCGATCACAAGACTGGCTGCCACCGCAGGAACCGGCACCGGCACGTTTCAAGTCGGGGGCAACCCGAGCCCCGCTGCCCTGAGTCCCAACCAAGCGGTTTTCGTCATGGCAGTTCCCCGGCAGCCGACCCCGGAAGGTGGCCAGGCCATTGTCGTACCCGAACACGACATCGACTGGTTAATTCACCACTCTCAATCGAGCCCTGGCGGAGGCGGTCCTGGCGGTTTTTAAATGAGCCACTGTCACCGCTAGATCGCCTGAACCACGTGGATCTCTCGAAATGGGTCGCTCGAAGATCCCTTTATTGGTCCATAATTCGGACCCATGACTGCACGCTCTTATCTGGTCAGTGGAACCGCCCTGGCGCTCGCTCTCGTCCTCGCAGCTGCCGGCAGCGCTCACGCCTCGACGAGAAATTCCAAGCACAGGGCGACTCCCTCGTCGTTCACCGTCTCGGGCCAGGTCGCCGGCACGCTCAGTTTCAACAAGGCCAAGAGTTGTCAGTCCGACAACGCCTCAGAGGCCGCTGGTCTCTACACGGTCCGTGTGTACCTGACTGATCACAACGCCCAGCCGACGAAAGCCACCTGGGCCCTCGTCCTCGAGGCAAAGGTCGGGCAGACGCCATACCCGGCCGTCTATCCCGATGAGCTCACCCTTACAGCTACCTCTCCAAGGGGAGCGCCGCTCGATACATGGAGCGCGGGCGGGGCGAACACTCCGACCGGATCAGGCTCGCTCACACTCGCCCGGAAAGCGAAGGGTGGCAGTCTCACCAAGATGGTGCTCTCTCCGAGCCAAGCCGACCCGGGCTCAGCCTCCGGAACGGTGACCATCACCGGCAAGTGGGCCTGCTGACTTCAAGCCAACACAATGTCCTCTGGGACACTTGGCTTGTGGCCAGAGCCAACACCAGTGGCCGCTTGATTTCAAAAGAACCGGCGACTCAGTCCCGGACCTACATACCGAAAATTTGCCCGATCGATCCGCTAATGCTGAGGTCGCTAGTTCGATTCCAATTGGCCAGACTCGCCACCCGCTCTTCGAGGACGGCCGCCGGTTAGTCGGCTGAACCTGATGGCCGAGTACAGCTAGGGCAGCAACGACTCAGTGGCTCCAGCTCCTTGACTGCGACGGCTGTCTCAGCCTCGGAGGAGGACGTCATCAGGCTCCAGATTCGCGCTCCCAGCCGGAAGCGACGACGGTGATCCCCTCCGCGGGTATATGAGGACCCGGCGCCTGTTGGGACAGGTCCCAACATCGGCGTCTCACGGTGTCGCACGCCGTTGAATGACGACTCATCGTCTCGGGGTCGTATTGACAGTTACCAGCGATCTTGAGACGGAGGACAACGGCGTGACACACACAAACACACTTTGGCCTGAACTTTTAATCCCAAGGTGCCGGGATCGAGACCCGGGCGGCCCACCATAAAGCCACCATAAAGCCACCATAAAGCTCACTAGGAAGCAGAGCCCGGCCTTCTTCGTTAGTAGACCGGACTTTGGAACACATCTCGTCGGCTATTAGGGGATCTCGTAATTCAAGTGGCAATGAGCCTCATTGTCATTTGCGTAGAACATCGGCCCTGGGTTGGTCTTGTACCGTGCGAGCGGGAACACGCGTGGGCTGAGGAAGGCAAGCTTGTTGAGCCCCAGCGGTCCAGTGGTGGGATCCTTCACCGGATCGAAGAGTTCTTTGGTCACCTTGGCGGAGGGCGTGTTGAATGCCCCGACGTATCCGAGGCCTTGGCCGGCGAAGAAGTAGGTGGTCCGGATCGGGGGCGCCCCGTTCTTGTCCCACCCTTCGATCGCGAAGATCTGTGCGCTGGCAGGCTCGCTCGCCCACGGGTGGCCCCTTATGGAGCCGCAATACAATCCGTTGGCAGTGGTAGGCCCAATGGGTGGCGGCGTCGCGCGGATTAGGTACGGATAAGCAACAGGAACGAGCTGCTGTGCGAACCATTGGCGGGCAGCCAGAATGATCGCGTTCGTGGCCTTGGGGTCGTTGACAATGACCCAGGGATCCTTGTTCCGATTCTCCCAGACGCCCTTCAGTTTGCCGTAGTCGCTAAGGAAGATCTTCTCCTCGCCGGTGAGACTGTTGCTGGTCGCGATGAGGCGCCGACTCAGTTGGCCTGCAAGGGCGTCCGCTTTGACCTTCACTACGTCGGCGAGTTGCGGTGTGCCGTCGCTCGCGGTCAAGTAGGAGGCGAGCGCGAACGCTGCCGCCAGTCCGGCAGCGACGTTCTTGCCCGGAGGAGGTGCGATGGCACCCACGACAGCGAGAACCTTGCTGGTGAACCCAAGCCACCATGACGTGGAGTTGTCGGCAGGTGGCGGGTTGACGGCATCGAAGATCTCATTACCTATGGTCTTGACGTCGATAAGGGCCGTCTCCTTAGCGGTGCCGAAGGGCGCCTGAAGCGCGGCGAAGTAAGACTTCACCTGGGCCACGTAGCCGAATTCGGTGACGAGCTGCCTCTTTACCCTTTCGAAATCGTTATCGGTGAAGCCCGCTCCTCTCGGGTAGCTGAAGGCCCGCACGCTCCCAGCGTCCGCCAGCCAGTTCTCACTGGCGCTCTGGTAGTAGAGCGGGCGAATACTGCAGCTCTGCTTCTCTTTTGGACAGAGGAAAAGCTTGTGAGCAATGTATGTCTCGGCGAGAGCTTCGCCCCCGGAGAACGCGGGGAATGGCTGGGGAGCTTGGTAGGCCATCTGGATGAACTCCAGGTTGATGTCGCCTGGCGGACCGGCATTGAGTGGCTGGAAGCCGTAGTCGTGGGTCCGGGCTAGGACCCCGACCAGGGGACCAGGTTGACCGAGGACGGAACTGGCCTCTACTGCTGTCGGTCCCGACGTCGCGCTCCCGACCAGCGTGTAATCCGCGGTGCCACCTAGGGAGTTGAATGCCAATCGAGTGCCGCCCAGACGCTCGATCCAGGTGGCCGCGCCGTCCCATTGGTATGGCAAACCAGGATTCGCCCAGGCTGGCGACTCCCCTTGCGGATGCCCGATGCTCTGGATAAAGACGAGCGGCGGGCGTCCGTCCGTAGCTGGTTGCGTGAAGTACTCGAGCGTCTGCCGCAAGATGTCCTGCTCTACTGGCACATTCCCCGGGCCGTTCGTCGGTACAGCAACGTTCCGGAAGAGCTGAAGGCTCGTGCTGGAGACTGCGACGATTTGGAAGCCATCGGATGCCCCGGCAGGCAGAGCCGCCGTGTAGAGGTTTTGACCGACTCGAATCGTGTTCCGGCCTGGCTGCGCCCCACCGACCTGAGTGTCGAAGCTGGGTGTCTCGGGACTGACGTAGTCGTACCGACCCGTCGAGCTGTTCTGCTGGAGGTAACCCGTGATGTCGCCGGCGACTCCGTCGCCGGGATGACCCACGTCGGTCCAAGCAGCACCGCTCGTACCGCCGGCGATGCCAACGATTGAAAACGGCTGTCCTGCGAGCAGCTGCTGAGTCTCGTCAGCGCTGAACCTGCTGCCGCCAACGGCGACGGCGAGATCACTAAGGCGGTCTACCGACGCCTTGTCCGGCAAGCCATGTGCGCCACTCACGACCGCCAGATAGTTGTCGTTCTTTTGGGCGGCGTAGGAGTTGAGGATGTTGAGCAGGTGATCGACGCCAGGGAAGCTGCGCGCCGCAGTGCCACACCTAAGCTCCGCCCGGTTGGTGCGGTTGACGACTGCAAGAAAGATCCCGCTCCTGTTACTCGTGTCGGGCAGAGGACGCCCATCGATCTTGATCGCCCCCGCCGGATCGCTTGACAGCGTCTCGAAGGAGACACCGATGGGTGCGGTACTCGTCACCGGGGGTTGATGACACTCCGTCTCAGCAGGCGCGCCGGGAGGGACCGATGAAGATTGGGTGCCCTGGGCGCTCGCCGTCCCAGTGGAGGCGACGAACGGAAACAGAACCAGGGTCGCCGCGACCAGCGTGGCCCTTCTGATGATGGAGTCCCTCCAAAGGCGAGTCTCGGCGCGCTCGGGGTAGGGACCGGTGGCGGCCGGTGGTGCGAGTCGTCCGGCACACCTCATCGCATTCCTCTTTTCCTTTTCAGTGTGCGGGTTTTATCCCGAACACCGTAAGGCAAACGGTTGCACTACCTAATGGCAACTTGTCAACAAGGCTAGAGGATGAATCGCCCCGGGTTCCATGACTGCTCGGGTTATTGGGTAGCCGCCTCTGCGACGGGTTGTGTTTGACGGTAGTAGGTCGCTTCGAACTCTGCCGGGGTGACGTAGGAGTTGTCCTCGGTGATCTCACCGTGCAGCCG
>DATDIE010000141.1:0-13031 GCA_036521235.1 Acidimicrobiales bacterium
CACCGCGGCACATCGTGAACCAGCCGAACGTCAACGCGCTGAGCCCGCACATCGAGATGCTCAGCGGGGCCGGTGTGCAGTACCAGTCGAGCTCCGGGCCGACCCAGTCGGGCGCCGGCGCCGGCGTCCCCACGTTCCTGAGCTCTCCGGGCGGTCCGTACATCTACGACGCCAACAACCGCACCGTCATCCTCCACGGGGTCAACGTCGTCTACAAACACGCGCCGTACATCGCATACCCGGACCCCGGCAAGCCGTGGAACTTCGACAACACCGATGCCTCGCGCATGCAGGCGTTGGGGTTCAACGTGGTGCGCCTCGGGATCGAGTGGCAGGCGCTCGAGCCGGGATCGGGGGGCCCGAACCAACCCGCCATCTGCACCCCGGGCACACCCGGCGACCCGCACGAGTTCAGTCGCGCCGTCGCGCAGCGGTACCTGCGCCACGTCGCCGCCACGGTGGCGCTCTTGGCGCGACACGGCATCTACACGCTGCTCGATATGCACCAGGACGTGTACAACACGAACTTCCGCGGGGAGGGTGCGCCGAACTGGGCCGTCTGCACGGACGACGTGCCGATCGTGCCGCTCGGCGGGCGATGGTCCAACAACTACGTCAACCCGACGCTGCGGACCGCGGTGGACCACTTCTGGAACAACGACGTCGAAGGCAATCTGCAAGGCCAGTACGACATGGTCTGGCAGGTCGTGGCGAACTACTTCAAGAACGACCCGTGGGTCGTCGGGTACGACCCGTACAACGAGCCCTTCTCGACCGAGACGGTCACGGCCGCCGGGTCCACGTTCACGGGGAACCTGGAGTGCTTCTACACCGGGCGTGCCCACGAGGGCGATCTGGCCGACGGCACGACGCTGTTGCAATGTCCGGCCGACGTGCCCGAAGAAGGGTTGATACCCTCGATCGAGGCTGTCGATCACCGCCACCTGATCTTCACCGAACCAGACATCTACTGGGTCACCGGGGGCAACATCCCTTCGCAGCTGGGCCCGTTGCCGTTCCCGAGGATCGTCTTCAACTTCCACGACTACTGCGGGGACCGCAGCCCTGTCACCGGGGATCCCACGAATTTGTTGCATTGCCTGCAGGACGAAGAGACGACGGCGTCGGAACAGGACATCACGCGCCTCTCCATGAGCTCAGCGAATGAGCCCAACGGCCCCGCGCTCTTCATGAGCGAGTTCGGGGCCACCACGAGCGTCCCCTTGATGGGCTTCGACACCGAGTGGGCGGGCATCACCGAAGTCGGGTGGATCTACTGGGCGTGGAAGTACTACGACGACCCCACGGGATCCTCGGCCGAAGGGTTGGTGCTCCCCAACGGTACCTACTCGCCGATCGTGCAGGTCCTGTCGCGGACGTATCCCCAAGAGGTCGCCGGGAACCCCATTTCGTTCCTCTTCAATCCCTTCACCGACGCCTTCAGCATGATCTATTCGCCCACCGCGGTGTCGCGGGGGGACACGGTGATCGACATCGCCGCCGCGCAGCACTACCCGAACGGATGGTGTGCCGCGGTGAAGGGCGGAAAGATCGTCTCGAACCCGGGCGCCACGCATCTCACGGTGCAGACGGTGGGGCACCCACTGCAGGTATCGGTGACGGTGACCGCCGGTGGGTGCCCGTAACCGTTCGTTCCTCTCGCTTCGAGCGAGCGCGAGGGCGCCATGCACGCGCGCCGTCAAGGGGACCGACGATCCACTCGCGCGTTGTGATAGCGCGGATCTGTCATTCGATTGCCACGCATGCGGCGCAGCGATGAGCCCTCTGCCGTTCGCGCAGTATTCATCTGCGCGTCGACTGGTTGCACGACGCCTGTAACCTGCGCGCTTTACGATTTGGTTACGTGCGGGTGGCGATTGCCGCTGAATGCTTTCTGCCCCAACGCAACGGGGTCACGAACTCCGTCCTTCGAATTCTCGAGCAGCTCGATGCGTTTGGGCACGAGGCGCTCGTCATCACCCCCGGAAAGGGTTTCTCGTCGGAAGGAAACACACCGGTCGAGCGGGTGCGCTCGTTGCCGCTCCCGATCTATCGGGATCTGCCGGTAGCGATTCCGACGAACCGGATCGACCAACTGCTGCGCGAGTTCTCGCCCGACATCGTGCACCTGGCGGCACCGGCCGTCCTCGGCCCGGCGGCCGCACGGGCCGCGCGCGAGATGGGGATCCCTGTCGTCGCCATCTACCAGACCGATTTCGCCGGCTTTGCCCGGCGGTACGCCTCGGGGCTGGCCGAACCGGTCATGTGGAAGCTGTTGCGGAGGGCGCATCGCGACGTCGACCTCACGCTCGCCCCTTCGACGTCCGCGGCCTGGCAGCTCTCCAGTCACGGGATCGGCCCGGTCGCGATCTGGCCGAGGGGTGTCGACACTGAGCTCTTCCACCCTTCCCGGCGCAGCGAGCTCGTGCATCGCCGGTTTGCTCCCCGCGGCGAGGTGCTCGTCGGGTACGTCGGTCGATTGGCCTCGGAGAAGCGCGTGGAGCTCCTCGAGAGCCTCCACGGCGTACCGCGCATCACGCTCGTGGTGATCGGGGACGGCCCGAGTCGCAAGCGGCTCGAGCGCAAGCTGCCGAACGCACAGTTTCTCGGTTGGCACAACGGGGTGGAACTGGCGACGTTGGTCGCCAGCCTCGACGTCTTCGTGCACACCGGGCCGCACGAGACGTTCTGCCAGGCAATCCAGGAGGCGCTGTCGTCGGGGGTTCCCGTCGTCGCGCCCGCGATGGGAGGGCCGTTGGATCTCGTGCACCACGGCGAGAACGGATGGCTCTTCCCGCCCGACGCCCCGGAACTGATGGCCGAGGCGGTGTCCAGCCTCGCCACCGATTCGGGCACCCGCCTCGCCATGGGGGAGCGGGCGAGAGCGACGGTCGAGCACCGGACGTGGAAGGCGATCAGCCATCGCCTCTTGGCGTTCTACGAGGAGCTCCTCGGCGGGTCCCTCTCGAGGGCGTGGGCGGCATGAGCCTCGATCCGCGCCGCCTGGTGGTTTCGGTCCACGACGTCTCGCCGGCGACGGCCTCCGAGTCGCGCCGTTGGGTCGACGACCTCGACGAGCTCGGCGTGCCGGCCTCACTGCTCGTCGTGCCGGGTCCTTGGCGGGAGCGGACGCTCGCCGAGGACCCTGAGTTCGCCGCGTGGTTGCGCACGTGTGTCGCACGCGGCCACGAGGTGTGCCTGCACGGGTGGGATCACACCGCACCCTCGGACCCGGCGCCCGGGCGGGCCGTGGTCGGGAATCTCGTGGCCCGGGGCTGCGCCGAGTTCTGGTACCTGGACGAGGACGAGGCCGCCGCCCGCGCGCAACGGGGTCTGGACGTCTTCGGCGAGATGGGGCTCACGACGACCGGCTTTACGCCCCCCGGGTGGCTGGCGTCGACGGCCGCACTGCGCGGCCTGCGCCGGGTGGGGCTGCGCTACGTCACCTCGCACGGGTCGGTGACGGACCTGCGCACGGGGCGCCGGCATCGCGCGCTGGTGATCTGCCACCGGCCGCACAGCCGGGGCGAGCGGATGGGCGCGGCGCTGATGAGCCGGGGACCGCGGGTCGTGCTCGGTCACGGGCGGACGTTGCGCATCGCCCTTCATCCGGACGACCTCCTGCGACCGGGGCTGCGCGAGGCGGCGCTGCGGGGAATCGAGAGCGCGCTCGATATGGATGCCGTGCCGCTGACGTACGAGTCACTTCTGCGGACGGACGGCTTCGCGCCCGACGGTGACGAACCAGGTCCCGCCGCCGGCCACCTGGCGGGACTGCTCGGGAGCGACGGGACCTCCTGATGACGCGCGTGGTGCAGCTGGCCAACTTCTACGGTCCGTTCACCGGCGGGCTCAAGACGGTGGTCGAGGAACTGGCCGGGGAGTACACCGCCGCCGGGCTCGAGCGTGTGCTCATCGTCCCCGGACCAGAGGACGCGGAAGAGACGACCGAACGCGGCAGGCGCATCTTCGTGCGCGCGCCCGTCGTCCCGGGGACCGGCGGCTACCGGATCATCGGCCGGACCCGTGACCTCCGCCGCTTGCTCGACAGAGTCGAGCCCGACGTGCTCGAGGTCTCCGACAAATTGACGCTGCTCGTCGCAGCGCGGTGGGCGCAGGAGCGGGGGGTGCCGTGCACGCTCCTCTCGCACGAGCGGATCGACGCGATCTTGCGCGGACGGGTGCCGCCGTTCGTGCCGTTGGCCCGGTTGGCCGACGCGTGGAACGCCAGGCTGGCGCGGAGCTTCGACTCGATCGTCTGTCCCTCCCGCTTCGCTCGGCAGGAGTTCGAGCGGATCGGGGCGCGCAACGCGCACGTGGTGCCCTGGGGGGTCGACCTGGCGACGTTCTCACCCGGCCGCCGCGCCGGCGGCGGGGCGGCCAGGCGGGCGGAGGTCGAGCTCGTCTGCGTGGGCCGGCTGTCCAAGGAGAAGGAGCCCGAGCTGGCGGTCGACACGGTCCGGGAGCTCCAGCGACGGGGCGTCGACGCGCACCTCACGATGGTCGGAGCCGGCCCGATGTCGGGCCCGCTCGCCCAGCGGGCGCACGGCGTCGCGGTGACCTTCGCCGGGCATGTCCACGATCGCCACGAGGTGGCCCGCCTCCTGGCCTCGGCCGACGCGACCCTGGCGCCGTGCCGCGCCGAGACGTTCGGCCTGGCCGTCTTGGAGTCGCTGGCGTGTGGCACTCCGGTCGTAACGTCCGACGGCGGGGCCGCCCTCGAGGTGTGTGGCCGCGAGTGCGGGATCGCCGCCGCCGCCGACCCGTGGCTGATGGCCGACGCGGTCACCGAGCTCCTGGGCCGGGACCGTGCGCGCCAGCGCCTCCGTGCCCGGGCGCGGGCCGAGCAGTTTCCGTGGTCCCGAGCGGCCGAATCGGTCCTGGCGCTGCACCTCGGCGGCCCTGTGCTGAGGAGGGTCGCGTGACCGAGTCGGTCCGCGAGCAGACAGCCCCGCCCGTCGTGCGGCCCCTGAGCGACGACGACGAGGCGACGCTGCGGCGGCTCTTCCACGAGACGATGGTCATGGGGCGTCCGCTGCCGTTTTCGCTGGCGGACGGAGGTCGATACGAGTCGCTCTGTCTCGACTGGTATCTCGGGAGCGGGCACGAGAACGCCGTGGTGGTGGATGCCGGGGGGGAGATCGTGGGCTTTGCCCTCGTCTGCACCGATCAGGGTGGGTACCGCCGCTGGGTCCGGGGTCGCGCCGCGCGCTACGCCGTGTACTCGGTGGTGACGCTGTGCCACACCAACCCGCGGTCGCCGCTGGCGCGGTTCCATCGGTGCCGCCTGCGCGACGGATGGGCCATGTGGCGCAGCGCGCCGCCTTCATACCCCGCACACGCCCACGTCAACGTGCTGCCCCACCGCCTCGCCCGTTGGGCCGGAAAGATCCTCCGCGAGAGCGTGGACGAACGCTGTAGAGCGGCCGCGGTCCCGGGCTGGTACGGCGAGATCAACGCGCTCGTGGGCACGCGCGCCAGCGCGCTGGAGCGCGTCGTCGGCCCGATCGAGCACCGAGCCCCTAACCACACGCTGACGTGGCTGATGGGCCGCCCCGTCGAACGTCTCACCGTCACGCGGGCCGTGCCCCCGGTCAGCGAGCCCGCGGCGTGACCGAGCCGGAGGTCGCGTTCGTCCTGCCGGCCGGCGGGAGCACTGGTGCGGTGCAGGTCGGCATTCTGCGCGCGCTCGCCGAACGGGGCATCCGCCCCGCCGTCCTGGTCGGCTGCTCGGTCGGCGCGCTCAACGCGACGTTCTTCGCCCTCGACCCGGGGGTGGCGCAGGCCCGGATGCTGGCGCGCGTCTGGCACATGCTGAGCCGGCGCGACGTCTTCGGGACCGGCCGCACCCGGACGCTGGCGCGGATCATCGGTCGGCGCGACCACATCTTCGATCCTCGCCCCCTGCGGTCACTCATCCGCAGCCTGGTCCCCCTCGACGATCTGGCGAACGCCCCCACCCCCGTCCACGTGGTCACGACCGACCTGGACATGGGCGTGGCCCAGTGGTGGACGAGGGGGCCGGCGCACGAGCTGCTCTACGCCAGCGCGTGTCTGCCGGGGCTCTTCCCTCCCGCGGTCATCGACGGGCGGCGACACGTCGACGGCGGGGTGCTCGAGCCGATCCCCGTGAACAGAGCCATCGACACAGACGCCCGCGTCATCTACGTCCTGGGACAGACCGTGGGGTTCGGGGAAGACGACCCGCCGCAGTTGGCCGCCCTCCACGTGCTGCTGCGCTGCTTCGGGATCAGCCGCTACGCACGCCTCCCCGACCCGGCGAGCCTGGCCCGTGTCGGCCAGCGGGTAGTCGTCGTCCCGGGTGCCCCGGCAGCCGGCATCGACATCACCGACTTCTCCCACACGGAAGAGCTGATCAGCGAAAGCGTCTCGTGCGCCCATCGCTTCTTGGACGGCGTGGACACCTCAGCCGAGCCCGCCGCGACGGTCCTCCTGCCCTCGGATCGCTAGAGGTCCGCCGGCCGGGAAGGGTTGGCTCGCTGATCGATCTCCGCACCTAGGGTCACACGTCGCCGACAGATACCGGTGCCGACGTCAGGAGGTCACATGCGAAGCGACATACGTGAAGGCGCAACGTTTCCCGACTATCAGCTGGAAGACCAGGCGGGGAAGCAAAGGTCGTTGTCCGAGCTCCAGGGTGGCAACGCCATGGTGTTGCACCTGTCCCGGGGGAGCTACGACCCTAAGGAGCACCAATTCCTCGGCCAATTGGCGGCGGTGTATCCGATTTTCCGGGTCGCCTACACGCGGCTCGTCGTCATCTCCACCGACAACCAGCTCAACATCAACGAGTTTCGAGACGCCGTGGGCGCGACGTGGCCCTTCCTGTCAGACCCGGAGCGAACTCTGCAGAAGGACCTCGACATCAAGGAGTACACCGACGAGCCGCACGACCCGATGATCCCGCACACGTTCGTCCTCGAGCCCGGCCGCAAGATCTTCAAGGTCTACAACGGTTACTGGTACTGGGGTCGTCCGACGATGGACGAGTTGCACGTGGATCTCCGCGGCGTCTTTCAGAAGGTGCGGCCGGACTTCGATCTGGCGACACCCGGGCTGAGGGAGGCGTGGGACAGCGGGGACCGTGATCGGTTCCTGGTCGACACGCTGGAAGACCCGATCCGCTTCACCGAAGGCAAGAGCATCGGCATCAAGAGGTGACGGCGAGCGACCGGTGTTGGCGCAGCCTGGGTCGCTTCAGTGCGCGGGCCTCGTCGCCCAGGGGCCGATGCCGCTGATGCGCGAGATGGAGTACCGCACGACGAAGCCGGGTGGCGACCCGTCAGGGACGGGGACCTCAGCATCGGGCGCGACGTAGGCCCTCGCATGTCTGGCCATCAGGTCCCAGATGTGGGAGCTGGGCTCGACCGTCGCCCGCGCGTAGACGACGGCGTACGGATTGATCCAGACACCCGGCTCGCGCGGCGCGTCGAACGACAGCGCGACGCGGGGGTCGCGTCTGATGTTCCTGAGCGTCACGGTGTCGCTCATGTGGGTGCTCACGAGATCGTCACCGTCGAGCCCTATCCAAACGACGGTGACGTGGGGGCTTCCGTCGGCGTTGACGGTGCTCAAGTGGGCCATCGGGCCCGATTCGATCAACGTGCGGAGCTCTGGTGGGAGTGCCGGCATCGTCTTAGCGGGGTGCGCGCTCGGCCGGTGTGCGATTCGAACGATTCAGCTCTTCACATTCGTGATGGATCTCAGGCGAGACGGGTGCTTGGCGTCCTCGTGAGCCCACCAGTGGCTTCGATTTCTCGGACGGCGGTGACCGGGTCGCGGTCGCCGAACACACCCTGATCGTCGTAGTTTGCAGGCGGTGCCGTGACGTCGCGCACCCACCAGGAGGCCTCGAGCGCGATCCCATTGGGATCGGTGAAGTACACGGAGCGGATGAAGCCGTGATCGACGATGTCGGTGACTTCGCAATCGGCGCCCTTGAGGCGGCGCCGGAGTTGATGCAGCGACTCCTCGTCGGGCAGGTTCAGCGAAAGGTGGTCGAACTGCGGTGCCCGGGGGTCAGGCACGCCGGCAGGCTTCGCGAAAGGCTCGGCGGTCGACCCGCCGTATTCGAAGAAGGCCACCGTGCAATCCGGGCCGAACTCAAAGAAGTAGTGACGGAAGGAATCCGTACCGATGGTGGCGACGAGTCGGGCACCGAGGGTGCCGTGGTAGAAGCGGACGGTTGCGTCCATGTCGGAGGTCACGAGGGCGAGGTGGTTGATTCCCTGCCACTGCGGAGAGGCCTCCTCGCTCATCTCGAGGTCGGGTGGGCTCATCGTTTTCTCCCTTCCTGGGTCAACGGGGCACCTACTGGGTCTGGAAGTTCGACACCTCGGCGACGCGCTCTTCGGGCTGACCCTCGAACCCGCCCGCAACCGGCATCGCCGGCAGCAGCACGTCGTGGACGAATCGTTCTGCGTTCTCCTTGGAGTCCCAGACGGCCGCGATCACGAAGCCGCCCTCGGTCGGGCCAGCGAGGTGCTGGGTCTGCCCGATGGGAAGCCCGTTGGCGGGATGCACGGCCGCGACCGTGGCGCGGTACTGCTCTTCCGTCGCCCCGGGCCAGAAGTGGGTCATGAGATAAGACATCCGCCTCCTTCAAACTGAACTCGTCCACGCGCTTGGGGATTCCGCCGTCCTTGGCCAAGACGAGTTACGTGTTGGGGAGGGTAACGGCAGTTTGCTCCGCCTGCAACAGGTTTAGGGTGGCGCCAGCTGCCGTCACACGGCGGCAACGACCAAAGGCGGGTTACTGACATGGAAGGTCCTCCTCCTCCAGTTCAGATGGTGCAGCTGCTGTCGGGATTCCAGGTCTCGCAGGCGCTGTACGTCGCAGCAAAGATCGGCGTCGCCGATCGACTCATCGACGGCCCCCTTCCCGTCGAACAGCTCGCGAACGATCTCGGCTGCGATCCTCTCGCCCTGGCTCGGCTCATGCGGACACTGGCGTCCCTGGGTGTGTTCACCGAGACCGATACCGGCTACGGGCTCACCGATCTTGGCGCCACCCTGGTGAGCGGAAGTGAAGGATCCATGCGGGATCTGGCCCTGATGTGGATGGAGACCCACTATGAGCCCTTCGCCGGTCTGCTCGACACCGTTCGCAATGGAGAGTGTGCGGCCACCACTCACTACGGCCAGCCGTTTTTCGCGTGGCTGGCCGATCAGCCCGAGCAGGTCGACCGTTTCAGCCGGGCCATGGCGAACCTCACGAACGGCATCAAAGCCGGCGCCATCGCGAGCTACGCCTTCCCTGACTCCGCCACGATCGTCGATGTCGGCGGTGCCGACGGCGCGCTTCTCGCCAAAGTGCTCCAAACAACGACGAGCTCAAAAGGGATTGTGTTCGACCTCCCGCATGTGATCACCGAAGCCGCGACCACCCTCAAGGGTTACGGACTCGGCGATCGGCTGACTTCCGCAAGCGGTGACTTTTTCGAAACGGTCCCCGCCGGCGCCGATGTCTACCTGCTGTCGATGGTGTTACACGACTGGAACGACGACGACGCCACCCGCCTGCTCGCCAATATCCGCGACAACGCTGCCTCGGGCGCCCAAGTCCTCGCCTTCGAGCTCGTCATGCCCGCAGACGATCAGCCCCATATGTCGAAAATGATCGACCTCACCATGCTCGGCATGCTCAACGGCCGGGAACGCACAGACGCAGAAATGAAGGCACTCTTCGAACGTGCCGGTCTCACCTACGACCGTGTCGTCCCCACTCCGACCCCGATCTCAATCATCGAAGCCCGCGTCCCCTGAACCAAGGCCATCCGGTCCCCCGCGACGACACATTGGCTGCGCCGGCTATCCGTCGGCCCAGACCCGCCGCGGGCTCACACCCAGCGCCTGGCGAACGTCTTGCAGGGGCCAGTCGATGACCGCGAAATGGTCGAAGGCGACGATGTCATGGGTACACGCGGCGCCCCGGCGCATCGCCTCCGCGAAGACATCGGGGGCACCGGGGCGGCCGAGCACGCCCTTAGTCCCATCGATGCCCTCGAAGTTGAGGAGGTCGACTTCGTAGAGGGCGAGGCTTCCAACCAACGCGCTGAAGTGCTCGTCGCCGTTCGTACAACTGGTGATGAGCGCCGAAAGCGACGTCTCGTCCACGGCGCTGTTCGGGAGGTAATCCGTAAGGACGTGCGCAAAGTCGTGGTTGACCAGGCCGATGCCGTGCGCATCATCGCTCGTCGGCAATGGGAGGTTCCAGCGGTCATAGAACTCGAGGAAGGCCCGTCCCAGGCTGCCAGGCGAACTTCGCTGTAACGCGCCGATTCGGCGCGTGAACTCATCGTCCTCGATCCCCGTCAACCGCGGCTCGGGTGGGGTGCTGCGCCTGAAGCGACTCCAGTCGGCCATGACCAATTCCCGGGAGTGTTCGACGGCCCGCCGCACCACTTTGAGCATGGGCTCGTCGACCCCCAGCTCGGCGGCACAGCGTTCGACCGACTCGGTCAGGACCTCGCTGGCCGGATGCCGCATGAACTCGAGCACGATCAGCGACTGCACGAGGCGGAGGCGCGAGCTCGGATCGGGGATCCGGCGTGCGAGGTCGCCGGGCGAGAGCGGGACGAGGTCGATCGTCTCTTCGAAGCCGAAGTAGCCCCGCAGCAAGGCCTGTATCAGCCGTAGTTGCTCGTCCGTCGGTCCGCCGTCGACAGAGATGGCCTCGAGTAGTCCACCGAGCCAGTACGGCGCTTGCTCCGGGTGAATGTCCCGCATGAATTCCTCCCCGGGCCTATTGGTCACCGCAAAACGGCGAGCAGCGGCCTCTTCCCTTGTTTGACATCCTGGCAGGTCATCCGCCAGCGCGGTGATGTGAGCAACGGTCCGCCTGCGAAGCACCGAATCGACCAGCGCCGGCACGAATGGACAGGTCGCATTGTCGTAAGCGCGGTCCAATGAGACGGGGTCAAGCGCAGGTAGTCCCGGAAACGGGGTTCAGATCACGAAGCACTCCAAACGGGGCGCTACGAACTCTCCAAGATCCAAGATCCAAGATCCAAGATCCAAGATCCAAGATCCAAGATCCAAGATCCAAGATCCAAGATCCAAGATCCAAGATCCAAGATCCAAGATCCAAGATCCAAGATCCAAGATCACGTCGGTCAGGGCATTGACGCGCCATCTGGCAGATCCCGATTTTGTCCGAATCCTCCGGTCGTTGCTGGACCGCTGATCGCCGGACGAGCGCGTTCGGGGGCAGAGCCCGACCGGTTGACAACCTCGGTCTCATGGCATAAGGATGTACGAATGGCATTAGGAAATCCTGTGAGAGATCGGCGAGCTGAACGCCATGAGGCAACACGGGCCGAAATCCTCGCAGCTGCCTGGGACCTGGCCCGCTCCGAGGGATTGGCGGGAATTTCGTTGCGCGATCTCGCCAAGGCAGTCGGCATGCAACCGCCGTCCCTCTACTCGTACTTCGACTCGAAGAACGCCATTTACGACGCGATGTTCAAACAGGGCTATGACGCGATGTCGCAGCGTGATGCCATTTTTGATGCAATTCCGGGGGCCGATGTCTTTAAGGCCCGCGTGCGTGCGTTCCTCCAGTTCTGCACCGAGGATCCGGCCCGATATCAGCTGCTCTTCCAGCGAACCCTTCCCGGATTTACGCCCTCGGCGGAGTCCTACGTCACAGCGGTTCGCGTGCTCGATCGAGCATATGGGGCCCTTGCCGCAAGTGGAGTTACGAACCCTGGGCACCGTGACCTCTACACGGCTTTCACCTCTGGACTGGCCGATCAGCAGATCGCCAACGACCCCGGAGGTGATCGCTGGCTGCGCTTGGTCGACGACGCGTGCGACATGTTTCTCGCTCACGTGTACCAGAAGACTCCCGACAAGAAGGGAACGAAACAATGACGGTCACCACAGCCAAACCGACCACGTTGCCTGGGCATCGCGAGGCCATGGAGCTCGGCGCAACTGAATACCAGCGCCTTATCGACGTTCTTCATTCACTTGAGGCGCAGGACTGGACGCGAATGACCGACTGCACCCTCTGGGACGTGCGGGCGATGGTCGCCCACCTCTTGGCAAACATGGATCAGAACGCCTCCATGCGGGAGCTGGTTCACCAAATTGGCACGGCCAAGAAGCGGGCTCGCGCATCTGGGTCTCCGATGGTGGACGAGCTGACGGCTCTGCAAATTGCAGAACGGGCCTCGCTAGGTCCCGATGAACTCGTGAGTCGGATCGAGGCCGCCGTGCCCGGGGCTGTGAAGGGTCGACGGAAGGTTCCTGGCTTGATGCGGCGTCTTATTCGGATCGATGCGGGATCGTTTGGACGCATGACTCTGGGCTATCTCGTCGATACTGTGTATACGCGTGATGTGTGGATGCATCGATTAGACATCTGTCGGGCAACGGGTCGTCAGATGGTCCTCGATGCGAATCACGATGGCCGCTTAGTGGCGGCGATTGTCGGTGATTGGGGCGAGCGCCACGGCCAACCGTATGAGCTCGTGCTCGGCGGACCGGCAGGTGGGGTCTTCAGTCGTGGCGAAGGAGGAGAGCGTCACGATCTGGACGCCTTGGAGTTCTGCCGCATTGTGTCCGGGCGCGACAGCAGCGACGCTAAAGGCCTCCTCCAAACCGAGGTGTTGTACTGATGGAGTTGAGAGACCATCCCAACAGCGGTCGAGTTCTCCCGAATCTTTGGGACATGGCGATGGTGTCCTGCGGCACGGCTCGTGCCTTGCTGGAAACGGTGCAGATGCGCTTGTCGCACTCGCGGACAATTACGACGTTCGGTTGAGTGCAGCGAACGTCTGAGGGTCAAGCGCACTGAGCACCCCCAACCGTGTCTGAGTTCGGGAGATAAGAGACCGCCGGCCTGAGTGATGTGGCAAGACATGGGAGACCGCCGAGTCGGGAGGGTCTCCAATGGACATGGGCCGCTTCTTGATCGAGACACACCTACGGACAGGCCGTCCCATCAAAGAGCTGGCCCAGACGCACGGGGTCAGCGCCAGCTGGTTGTTCAAGCTGCTCCGGCG
>DATDIE010000142.1:0-15883 GCA_036521235.1 Acidimicrobiales bacterium
TCGGCCAGCAAGGCGTCGCCGCCGCGCAGGCGGGTGGAACCCGCCACGTCCTCGCTGCCGTCGAAGATGTCGTCAGCGACGGCGACGACCGAGCGGCGATCCACCATGATCTGGCGGCGTCGCACAAGCCCCAGTGGTTCGCGGGGACTGGCTCGGTAGAAGGGCACGGCGACTGGCGCCCGCCAGTCGATGACGACGGGGTCCGCCCGATCGTCCTCGACGTGGCGCCGACCGATATGCCAAATGCAGCCGTCTTCCTCGTCGATGCGGCCGAACAGAAGGGGACGTGGGCTGTCGGCCAGGAGCGCAACCCGCCGAGAGAGCGCGGCGACGTAGTCGAGGTCGGGATTGCCCGCTGCGATCAGGTCGTGGAGCAATGTCTCCGCTCGGGCGCGCATTGCGGCCAGGGAGGTCAGGGCGCCGTTCAGGTAGTCCTGCTCCGCCTGGAGCTCGGGATCGCGTAGGGGAGGGGCCACGGTCACCACAGCTCAGACCATGACAAAAGGCGCGCCAATGGTGGCGCGCAAATACCCCCGGACATTCCGGGGATACTAACTCTTTTTTGGTTGTCCTACAAGGCCTCTACCAGGTATTCCACCTTCTCGTCCGTCCGGACCTTGAACCTTTAACCGAGGGGCCTTACGGGCTGTCACTTTAGTGAATTGCGCGTAGGTAATCAACCCTCTATTGGAAGAAATCTCAAAACAGGTGGGACGATCGTCGATGCGTCACGACGCAACCAGGTGCGAACGGAAAAAGTCGGCGATCCGCCGGCGGGCGTCTGCGGCGGCGGCTTCGTCATACCCCCCTCCCATGAGACGCCCCACGACGGCGAAGAGGACGCCCTCGTGGTTGTTGAGGAAGGAGTGGCCCGCCCCGGGGTACTCCTTGACGTCGTGGGGGACACCGTCGCGCTCGAGCGCCGTTTCGAGCCGGTCAGTCGCACCTCTCAATGTGCGGTCCCGGGCTCCGAAGCTCCCGACGATGGGGCAAGCTCCGCGCAGCACGTCCTCGACGTCCTTCGGCACCTGGCCATAGTTGACACTCGATGCCGAGAACCCGTGCCTTGGAGCCAGCAGCAGGGCGAATCCTCCGCCCATGCAGTACCCGATGACGCCAGTGCTCACCCCACAGGAAGGCTGGTCGAGCAGCCAGGAGCGTGCCGATTCGACGTCGTCAAAGGCGCGGCCCCGGCGTGCCCGCAGATCTCCGATCACCGCCCGGACGCATTTGAACTTGCGACCCCAGGAGAAGAGGTCGGGCGCCACGGCCACGAACCCCTCGGACGCCAGCCAGTCCGCCTGCTGGCGAACGTCCGGGCTCATCCCCATGACGTCATGGATGACGACGACGCCGGGGAACGGGCCATTACCCTCCGGAACAGCCAGGTACCCGGGCATCGGCCCGCGTGGGGTCGGGATCTGTACGTCCGGCATTCGCCATCTCCTCCGACTCGGGGCCCGGCTAGCGGGCGGCGAGAATCTCTATCTCGACTTTGAGCTCGGGGAAAGCCAGCCGTGCGACGCCCACGAGCGTGCTCGCCGGCAGGCTCGAGCCGAGGACCCGTTGGACTTGTGGCCCGAGGACGTCGATGCACGCGTCGACGTCGGTCGTGTAGATCGTCGACTTCACGATGTCGGCGGGCGTCATCCCGCCGGCCGCCAAGACGGCGACCACGTTGTCGAGGGCGAGTCGGACTTGATCTCCCATGTTCGCGGATTCGGGCAGGGACCCGTCTGGACCCATGGCGGTCTGGCCAGAGCACACAAGCAGCTCTCGGGTCTCCGACACTTTGATCGCCTGGGAGAACCCGAAGCCCTTCGACCATTCCCAAGGGTTGATCTCGTCGTGTCCCATCGCCAGCCTCCACGTGAGTTGTCGTGACGTCTCGGCGTCACTCCAAGGATGCACGACGGTTGCCGACGCTGCCCGGTGCGAGGGGAGCGGGCGCCAGATCCGTCCGGCTGCCCGCCCGCCTCATTTCGAATTGAACTTAACATAATGAACCTTATCGGCGGTAACCCCAGGAAAAGGTGCAGGTACGGGAGGTACCGGCCGCATCAGCCGAGCGGGCTCGAGCGGGCCCTCAAGCGCCGGCCTTGTCGAGGGCGTCTCTATAGGCGGCCCTGATGGCGCGCCGATCGACACGCTCGTCCGGCTCGACGAGGACTCCGCGTCCGAGGCTCCAATTGTCGGCCACCGTGTCAAAGTCCGACCCGGCGAAGATGGCCGCCGCCTGCACGGCGGCGCCAGCGGCGACGAGTTCTTCCTCGGCGGGCACGCAGACGGCCCGACCCGTGAGGTCCGCCACCACGCGCTGGTAGGCCGGGCTCCTGGCACCTCCTCCAACGAGGAAGGTTCGCCCGTCCGTTCCGCTGGGGGGAAGAGATGCAGCCGCCTCGAGGAGGTTGCATACGACGCCCTCGACGGCGGCGCGGGCCAGTTCGGCCGGCGTCACTTCGCTGTGGAGGCCGGCCAGCACACCGGTGGCGTCGGGCCGGTTGGGGGTGCGCTCGCCGTCGAGATAGGGCACCAGGACGAGGCCGCCCGCCCCCGGCGGTGCCTCCAGCGCCAGCTGATCGAACCGGGCGGCGTCCACGCCGAGGAGACGCATCACCGCGTCGGTCACCTTCGTGGCGTTCATCGTGCACACCAGGGGCAGGTAGCGACCCGTCGCGTCAGCGAAGCCCGCAACGACGCCCGTGGGGTCGGCCCAGGGGTCCGCAGTGACGGTGAACGCCGTGCCGCTGGTGCCGAAGCTGAGCGCGAGGTCGCCCGGTCGGAGACCGAGGCCGAGCGCCGCCGCCATGTTGTCCCCTGTGCCGGGCCCGACGATTGTGCCGACGTCGCGCCACTCCCCTGCCACCGCGAGCGGATCGAGCACCTCGGGCAGCAGGCTCGACCAGTCCCTCTCCCCCAGTGTGCCCTCCAACAGGTCGAGGCGATATCGGTTCTCGGCCGGCGACCAGTAGCCCGTCCCTGACGCGTCGCCGCGATCGGTCACCCGCCGGCCGGTCAGTCGGAAGGTGAGCCAATCATGCGGCAGCAGGACCGACGCCACGCGCGCCCACACCGCTGGCTCGTGGCGCTCGAGCCAGCGCAGTTTCGTAATGGTGAAGGCCGGAACGAGGACACTGCCCACCGCCGCAGCCCACGCCGCCGCTCCCCCGAGCTCAAGAAGCTCGGTGCATTCGCGGGACGACTCGGTGTCGTTCCACAGCTTGGCGGGCCGCAGGACGTCGCCGCGCTCGTCCAACACCACCATCCCGTGCTGTTGCGCGGCCACCGAGAGGACGTCCAGCTGCAGCGCATCGCCGAGCCCGGCCTGGGCGCACGCCGCGCGGAACGCGCTTTCCCATTCTTGCGGCGGTTGTTCGCTGCGAGGCGGCGTGGTCGGGGTGTGAGGCGCCCGGCCCGTCGCGATCACTCGTCCGGACTCGAGGTCGCGCAGTTGCACCTTGCAGGCAGACGTGGACGAATCCACCCCGGCCACCAGCGCCACTAGCGAACCCCGAGCAGGAGCTCCGTGACCAGCTGGTCGAGACGCTCGTGGCCGTAGCCGTAGTCCGCCAGCGACGCCTCGTCGTACTCTGCGTTCAGGATGCCTTCGAGGCCGTCGGCTGGGCGTGTGGGCTCGGCCAGGGCGGCGCTCCGAGCGATCCGGAGTGCGCCTTGGATCTCGGGGTCCGTCGCAAAGCGCCGGGCCTTCTCCGCGAGGATCAGATACGTCCGCATGCAGCCCTGCGCAAAGTCCCAGACGCCCTCGGCATCCTCCGTGCGATACGGGTGCGCATCGAAGTGACGCATCCCTTCCCAGCGCGCGTCCTCCAGGAGCTTGACGACGTAGAAGGCGTCGCGGATGCCCTCTGCACCGAAGCGGAAATCCTGGTCGAACTTGCCGATCCGTTGGGCGTTCAGGTCGATGTGAAAGAGCTTGTCGTGCCACAGGGTCTGGGCGACCGCGTGCGTGAACGACAGGCCACTCATCGTCTCGTGCGCGAACTCGGGGTTGAGGCCGACCATCTCTGAATGTTCGAGCGCGTTGACGAAGGCCAACGCATGGCCGACCGTCGGCAGGAGGATGTCACCACGCGGCTCGTTGGGTTTGGGCTCCAACGCGATCCGGAGCCCGAGGCCTCGTGACTCGATGTATTCGCACACGAGGTCGATGCCCTCTTTGTAGCGATCGAGGGCCAGGCGGACGTCTTTGGCCGCTTCGGCCTCCATCCCCTCCCGTCCGCCCCACATGACGAAGACCTGCGCTCCGAACTCCGCTCCCAGCTCCACCGCTTCACACGACTTTCGGACAGCGAGCCGACGGATCTGTGGGTCGTTGGCGGTGAGGGCACCTTCCTTGAAGACCGGCCGGAAGAAGAGATTCGTGGTGACCATCGGGACGTGCAGGCCCGTCGCGTCCAGGGTGCGGCGGAACTCCTTCACGATCTGCTGGCGTTCGTTCGCCGTGCTCCCGACGGGCACCAGGTCGTTGTCGTGGAAGCTCACGCCGTAGGCGCCGAGCTCGGCCAGGTGCCGGACCGTCTCTATCGGGTCGAGCGCGGCTCGCACCTCGGTCCCGAAGGGATCGCGGCCGCGGTTGCCCACGGTCCAGAGGCCGAACGTGAAGTGGTGCTCCGGCCGCGGGGCGAACGGATCGCTCATATCTCCCTCTCCATCGATGTTGCCGTGGGCGGCACGCGAATGACCGCTACCAGCAGGGTACAAAGGAAGGGCGTTCACGGGGCGTGCGGCGGAGACACGACCGCACGCCCCGGAGGCCCAGCCGCCTCGTCCGACCGGGGTGGGAGGGTCGGAGGGGGAAGCGACCGTCCCGTCGGACTGCGACGTTGGCACCATCCTGCGGGGTCCACCTAGGAGCCGGGACGGACCCAGCTGTGAGAATTCTTACAGTTCGAGGGCGCGGAATCGGATGTGAGCTGGGCCTTTACGTCCACCCTGGTTGAAACCCTAAGCGGGCTCACAGCTGGGCTTCGGCTCATTGTGAAATCGCTGCTTTCAACTGGGCATATGACCGAACCGGGAGAGGTCGAGGGCCAGGAGCCGCCGGCGGATCTGACCGCCGAGCTCCCTCTCGACGACGAGAATGTGCTCGCGGCGGGGGCGCCGTCGTTCTGGCGGCGCTATCGGTGGCCGATCGCAGGCGTGGTCGTGGTCGTGGTCGCGGCGGCGATCGCCCTCCCTCTCTGGCTCACCTCAGGCTCGTCGACGCCATTCGGTCTCACCGTCACGACCGTGACGGTCCCGGTGACGACCGGCAACATCCAATCGACCGTCACCAGCTCGGGCACCATCGAGCCGGCCAGCTCGGCCAGTCTCAACTTCGCCGTGTCCGGGACGATCACGGCGGTCAACGTGAAGGCCGGCCAGACGGTCACCGCCGGCCAGGTGCTCGCCACGGTCGACACGACTGCACTGACGGAGGAAGTGAACGCAGCGCAGGCGCAGCTCACGTCGGCCGAGGACCGTCTCTCCAGCGACGAGGCCAGCGGCGCCTCGGCGAGCTCCATCGACTCGGACCAGGCCTCCGTGACCTCTGCCGAGTCCGCGGTGTCCACGGCTCAGACGAATCTGAACGATGCATCCCTCACCTCGACCATCGCCGGCACCGTCGCGTCGGTCGACCTGACCGTCGGCCAGCAGGTCACCGGGACCGGATCGGGCGGTGGGGGCACCGGCAACGGCAGCGGCTCGACGGGCACGGGTGCCACCGGCACAGGCACCGGCGGTACCGGCTCGACTGGCAGCAGTTCGGCCCAGGTCGAAGTGATCGGCACCGACTCCTACATCGTCAACACGACGGTCGACGACACCCAGATCGGCCAGATCAGCGACGGCGACCAGGTCGACATCACGCCGAGCGGCGGCTCGTCGACGACCCGAGTGTCCGCGTTCTCCGCCGGGGATGCCTCGACGGGCTCGACTTCGGGATCAGGCACGGACTACGGCACGGTCGGGTCCATCAGCTTGATCGGCACCCAGTCGTCCAACGTCACCACGTTCCCCGTTGTCGTCAACGTCACCGGAGATCCTTCGGGGCTCTACGCCGGGGCGTCGGCGGACGTGAGCATCATCGTGAAGCAGCTCAATGACGTGACCGAGGTGCCCACGGGCGCCATCTCCTACGGCACGAACGGCCAGGCCACGGTGACCGAGGTCGTGAACGGCGCGCACGTCGTCAAGGACGTCACCACCGGCGCGGCCGAGAGCGGTGAGACTCAGATCACGAGCGGGGTGGAGCCCGGGGCCAAGGTCCTCGAGAAAGAGGTGAAGTTCAACGCCCCGACAGGCGGTGCAGGCGGCGGGCTCTTCGGTGGCACGGGCGGAACCAAGGGTGGCGGGTTCCCCGGCGCCGGTGGGGGCGGCGGAGGCACCTTCTTCGGGCGTGGCGGTGGGGGCGGCAGCTTCCCCGTGACGGGCGGAAGCTAGGAAGCCAGGACACCACGATGACCATCACCCCGCCACTCGGGATTCAGCCGGTGGCCCCAGAGAACGACGCCGTGATCCATCTGGAACGGGTCACCAAGGTGTACAAGACAGGGTCGCTCTCGGTCGCCGCGTTGCGTGGGGTGAGCCTGTCGATCAACGAGGGCGAGTACGTCGCCATCATCGGCCCTTCGGGCTCGGGCAAGTCGACGCTGATGCACATCTTGGGCTGCCTGGACACGCCGACCTCGGGTCGGTACCACCTGGCCAGCGAAGACGTCAGCCATATGAGCGAGACCGCCCTGGCCGAGGTTCGCAACCGTCGCATCGGCTTCGTGTTCCAGCAGTTCAACCTCCTCTCTTCGATGACGGCGTGGCAGAACGTCGAGCTTCCCCTCGCCTACGCCGGCGTCGGGAGAGCGCAGCGCAAGGAGCGCGCCATCGAGGCTCTGGGCCGCGTCGGGCTGGCCGGGCGCATCCATCACCGTCCAGGCGAGCTCTCCGGTGGCCAGCAGCAGCGTGTCGCGGTGGCCCGCGCGCTCGTCACAGAGCCGGACCTGATCCTGGCCGACGAGCCGACCGGCAACCTGGACTCGGTCTCGGCCAGAGACGTCATGCGCCTGATGAACGATCTGCACGAGGCGGGCCGCACGCTCGTCCTGATCACCCACGACGCCGACGTGGCGTCCGCGGCCGAGCGGGTCGTCGGCATCCGCGATGGCCTGCTGTCCGAGCGCAACGAGAGCTTCCTCGAGAGTCAGAGCATCTGATGACCTGGCTCGAGACCTTGCGGACCGGCATCAACGGCGTGCGGAGTCACCGCATGCGCTCTTTCCTGACCGTGTTGGGGATCCTGATCGGCATCTCCGGCGTCATCGTGGCGGTCGGACTGGGCGAAGGTGCCTCGAGCCAGGTGACGTCCGAGATCAACTCACTCGGATCGAACGTGCTCACCGTCACCCCCGGCAGCTCGACCTCGACCAGCGGCATCCGGGGGGCGCTCGGGAGCGCGTCGACCCTGACAACGGCCGACGCGAACGCCCTTTCCTCCTCTGTCGATGCGCCGGACATCAAGGCAGTTGCGCCGATCACCTCGAGCTCGGAGGTGCTGACCGCCGGCAGCGAGACCGCGACCACGACCGTACAGGGAACCACCGCGTCGTGGCTGACCGTGCGAGGCCGCAGCGTCGACGAGGGCCGCTTCGTCGACAACCAGGACGTAAAGGACCACACGGCCGTCGGGGTCCTGGGCGCGACGACCGCGTCCGAGCTCTTCACCAGAGGAGACCCCGTCGGCCAGACTGTCGACGTCAACGGCGTACCCGTGACCATCGTCGGCGTGCTCACGTCGACAGGCGCCGGGAGCACCTCCTCGTCCTCCTCAAGCTCGAGCGACCCCGACGACACCCTGATCGTCCCCATCACCACCGGTGCCGAACGCATCTTCGGCGGCACGTCGCGAAACTCGCTCAGCTCCATCGCCGTGCAGGCGCAGTCCTCCGCCGACCTGACCGGGGCCTACCAGGAGGCGGACCACCTCCTGCTCCAACTCCACGGCATCAGCAACCCGACCGACGCCGACTTCACCATCACGTCGGAGGCCTCGCTCATCTCCGCCAACACGTCGGTGGACCACACGCTGACCATCCTCCTGGGAGGAATTGCTGCCATCTCACTGATCGTGGGTGGCATCGGCGTCATGAACATCATGTTGGTCTCGGTCACCGAGCGAATCCGCGAGATCGGGCTGCGCAAGGCCCTCGGGGCGACACCACGCGTCATCCGGCGCCAGTTCCTCGTCGAAGCGTCCGTGCTCGGCTTGATCGGCGGCGCGCTCGGCGTCGTCGCCGGCCTCATCGCCGTCGTCTATCTGCCTGGTTTGATCGGCGACCCCATCTCCACAAGCCCCACGGCGGCCGTGGGCGCGCTCGCGATCGCCCTGGCGATCGGCGTCCTCTTCGGCGTGTATCCCGCCAGCCGCGCCGCCTCACTCGCCCCGATCGATGCCTTGCGCACCGAGTAACCGCAGCAACGCCCGAACGATCAGCCATATGACCCTGGAAAAGAAAGAGGCAACAGCAACCATGGAGACACCGACCCCCCGCCGCACTCCTAACCGGAGTTGGGCACGAATCCTCGGGACCGGGGCCGCCGCACTGTTCGCAGCCGGGACCGTGGCGGCCACCGCCGGCACGGCCGGCGCCGCATCGTCTCCCACCGCGCCGAGCGGCGCGACGGGCAGCGTCGCCGCGTTGAGTGGTACGAGCATGGAGGTGCAGAGTGCCAGCACCGGCCAGACCACGGTCAACTGGACGACGACGACGACGTTCTCCAAGTCGGCCACGGAGGCGGTGAGCGCCATCACCGTGGGTGACTGCGTGACCGCGACGGGGTCGGCGTCCAAGAAGTCCAAGACCACCATCGCCGCGCGCAACATCACGTTGTCCACGCCGATCGGCAATGGGACGTGCGGCGCCCTCGGCGGTGGCGCCGGTGCAGGTGCGCTCCGCATCGGCTCGGGCTCGGGTGGGCCGCCCGCCGGTGGCTTCCAGTTCCGCGGCGGCAGCGGATCGGGTGGCACGCGGCCGAGCTTCCCGAGCGGGGGCAGGGCCGGCAACTTCGCCAAGGCCTTCGCCGATCTCGACATCGCCTCGGGCAAGGTGACCGCCGTCAACGGATCCACGCTGACGGTGTCCGGTGTGTCGTTCTCCGGTGGCAACTTCGCCTCGCGCAACAAGACCAGCAAGTCCAAGAAGCCGACGAAGCCCAAGACCGAGACGCTCAAGATCACGACCTCGAGCTCCACCCCGGTCAACACGACGCAGACCGTCTCCTCGACCGCGCTCGCCGTCGGCGACTGCGTGGCCGCGTTCGGGCCCTCCGCCACCAACGGCTCGGTCACCGCGACCACCGTTCGCATCACGTCGACTGGCGGCAGCAGCTGCACCGGAGGCTTCGGCGGTCCGGGCGGTGGCGGCGGCTTCTTCCGCAGTGGGGGCCCCGGCGGCAGCGGTGCCTAGCTCGTCGCATTCGGGTTGGGGCCGATCCGGCCACCGGCGGGCCGTCCTGATCGGTGGCCTCGTCTTCGCCATCGTCATCGGTGGCGGCGTGGCCGCCTTTGCCGAGGTCAGCGGGAGCACAACGGGCTACCGCACGGCCGACGTGACCCGGGCCGACATCGCGACCGCGCTCACCGTGGTCGGCAGCATCGCCCCGGTCAACGAAGCCGCGCCCGCCTTCCAGGTCGGTGGCAAGGTCACCTCGGTCACCGTCACGCCGGGCTCGCAAGTCACCGCCGGCCAGACGTTGGGCACGCTGGACACCACTGCGCTGAGCGAGACGGTGTCCTCGGACGAGTCGACGCTCAGTGCTGACGAGGCCAAGCTCGCCGAGGACGAGGCCAACGAGTCGAGCGGGTCGTCCAACTCGTCCAACGGTTCTTCCGGATCCGGATCCAAGTCCCCCTCGAGCACGACCACGACGTCGCCCACTCACGCCGGGGGGACGGCGGGCAGCGGCGGGTCCGGCAGCGCCGGCTCGGGTAACGGTGGCTCGGGCAGCAGCGGGTCCGGCAACTCGAACGGCAACAACGCCACCGTCACCCAAGACCAGAACACGCTGACCCAGGACGAGTCGACGTTGTCGACGTCGCAGCAAAAAGAGGCCGCAGACCTGACGCAGGCGCAAACCGACTGCACGAGCGCGAACACGAGCACGACGACGGGTCAGGCGACGTGTGAATCTGCCCTCGAGACGGTCTCGGCCGACGAGCAACAGGTCTCGACAGAGCAGTCGACGGTGTCCAAGGACGAGAAGGCGCTGGCGCAGGCGCTGGCGGCCGAGTCCGGCGGGTCGGGATCCGCCTCGACGGGCAATTCGGGATCCTCGGCCCACGTCGCCACGGAAGACGCCTTCGTCAGCAACACCGACAACTCGGGCTCGGGTGGTTCGACGACTCCGACGGGGAGCGGCACCGGTGGCTCTTCTGGCAACACCGACACCCCGGAGCAGATCGCGTCCGACCAGGCCTCCATCGACACCGCACAGGCCGACCTGACCGAAGCGCAACAGTCCCTCACCGAGGCGACGTTGACGAGCCCGATCAGCGGGACCGTGGTGTCGGTGGACATCAGCGTGGGCGACACCGTGAGCGCCGGCTCGAGCACCGAGATCATCACGATCCAAGGCACGAAGTCCTACGAGATCGAGGCGACGCTCGACAGTTCACAGATCCCGTCGGTCAAGGTCAGTCAGCCGGCGGACGTCGAGGTCGACGGCGTCGACGGGAACCTCGACGGCACGGTGTCCCAGGTCGGCCCCGTGCAGTCGAGCAGTTCCGGCTACAGCTACCCGGTCATCGTCGCCCTCCCCGCCTCCGCGGCGTCAGCCATGCACGCGGGGTCGACGGGCAACGTCACGATCACGACGGGCGCGGTGTCCAACGTGGTGGCGGTACCCACCTCGGCCGTGCAGACGTTGGGCACGCGCGCCTACGTGGAGGAAATCTCGAAGGGTCAGCTCACGCGCAAATTCATCACGACGGGAATGGTCGGCAATACCTATACGCAAGTCGAGTCGGGGCTGTCCCCCGGCCAGAGCATCGTGCTGGCCGACTACGCCGAAGCGGTCCCCTCCTCGAGCTCGGACACCACGAACCTCGGCAACCTTCTGGGGGGCGCCGGCGGCGCCGGCGGGTTCTTCGGTGGTGGAGGGTTTACGGGTGGCGGTGGCGCCTTCCGGATCGATCGTCTGGGCGGCGGCGGCGGTGGCGGGTCTGTCGGCGGCTGAGCAGGCGCCGGCCGCCGGTCACGCGCCCGCCAACGCGTCCCGCGCCGCCTGAGAGCAGTACGGTGGGGCGGTGGCCCCGATCCACCTCGATCAGGTGAACCTCATCGTGCACGACGTCGAGGCGAGCCGCGCCTTCTACTCGCGACTGGGTCTGGATTTCGGCGAGGAGCGCGACCCCGCCTGGGCCGACCATCACGTTTCGGCGGTCCACGGGGCGCACGCACCCATCGACGTGGATCTCGACAGCACGTCCTTCGTGCAGAAGTGGAATCGGGGCTGGCCCGGCGGCAGCGGCGTCGTCCTCGGGTTCAAGGTGGACTCGCGCCAGGAGGTGGACGCGCTCGTGGCGGCCCTCGTCAACGACGGCGTGCCCGTGCAACAGGAGCCCTTCGACGCGTTCTGGGGTGCGCGCTACGCCGTCGTCAGCGACCCGGACGGCAACGGAGTCGGCATCATGAGCCCAACCGACCCGGCCATGCGCGGCGAGGCGCCTACGCCGGCATGAGCCACCCCGACGAGGCGATCGACGTGATGATCGAGATCCCCACCGGGAGCCGCAACAAGTACGAGTACGACCACGACCAGCACGTGATCCGGTTGGACCGCCGGCTCTTCACCGCCACGACCTATCCGGCGGACTACGGCTTCGTCCCCGAGACGCTGGCCGGCGACGGCGACCCGCTCGACGTGCTCGTGCTCGTGGCGGATCCGACCTTTCCCGGCTGCGTCGTCCGCGTGCGGATCCTCGGCATGTTCTCGATGCGCGACGAGAAGGGCGTCGACGCAAAGCTCATCGCTGTGTTGGAGCACGACCCGCAGTGGGACGAGGCGCGGGACATCGAGGACGTGCCCGAGCACCTGCGCAACGAGATCGCGCACTTCTTCAGCATCTACAAGGATCTGGAACCGGAGAAGTCGACCGAGGTGGAAGGCTTCCACCACCGCGAGCGGGCCCTGGCCGAGCTCGAGGCCTCGCGCCTCGCCTTTCAGGCCGCCGAGGTGTGACCCCGGGATCAGGCCAGGCTCGCTGAACGCTTCGAATCAAGAGAGGACACGACTGACATGCCATTTCCCCGCGAGGAGGTTCGCGCCACGATCGAGCGGTACCACGAGCTCCGTCGTCGCATCGACGAGGGCCTGGAGCCCGACGCATTCGGGGCCCTGTCCGACTTCTACACCGACGACGCGGTCTACGTCGACGGGGCCTGGGGCCGGCTCGAGGGCAAGGAGACCATCGCGCGCTGGCTGGTCGACTCCATGTTGGGCATGGAGGACTGGAAGTTCCCGATCGAGTTCACGGCGATCGAAGGGGACGACGTGGTCGTGAAGTGGACGCAGGTCATGCCGCGCGCCAAGGCCGATGGGACTCCATACCGGCAGTCCGGCTATTCGCGTCTGCTCTATGCCGGCGACGGCAAGTTCTCGTACGAAGAGGACACGTACAACATGGCCCACGTGCTCGAGGACGTCGAGGCGAGCGGGTGGCAGCCGCGCGGCGGAGAAATGAACTTCCCACCGGCGCACCCGGACCGGAACTTCGACATCCCGGGCGCGCCGCCCAGCTGGTAGCGCCCTACGGCGTGGCCCCGGTCGACCCCGTCGACCCGGAGTTGCCGAACCCGGGGAACCCTCCCCCGCCCAAGCCGCCGCTCGAGCTCCCGCCCGACTGCTGCTGTTGGGCCTGGGCTTGGGTCCCCAACGTCGCCGTGGTGGTCCGTTTGCTGTCACCGACGTAGTAGGTGATCGACACGGATTGGCCGGCCTTGGCGTTCTGGATGGCCTTCTGCAAGTCCTCCGACGAGGTGATGGCCGTCCCGTTGATGTTTACGATGACATCGCCCTGCACGAGGCCGGCCTTCGCCGCCGGGGAGCCTGACACCACGCTGAGGACGACCGCTCCCGAGGTGGGCGTGAACCCGTACTGCTGGCGCAAGGCCGGCGTCAGGGTCGTGATGTCCACGCCGAGATAGCCACCGCCGTTCCCGCTTTGGCCACCCTTTTGCAGCTGCGGCAGCAGGGACTCGATCTGCGCGACCGGGATGGCGAAGCCGATGTTCTGGGAGCTGCTCCCGTCGCTCGACGTGCCGGCGACGGCCGTGTTCATCGCCATGACCTGTCCGGCGGTGTCGATCAGCGGTCCGCCGGAGTTCCCCGAGTTGATCGCCGCATCGGTCTGGATCATGTTCTGCAGCGTCTCTGTCTGGGTCCCGATGCCACCGGCGGTGACGGTGCGTCCGAGCGCCGACACGATCCCCTGGGTCACGGTCGGCGTTCCCGCCGAGAGGCCCAGCGCGTTGCCGATGGCGACCACCGAATCGCCCACCACGGCCTTGGAGGAGTCGCCGAAGGTCACGGTCGGGAGGTTGGACGCGTTGTTGATCTTGAGCAGGGCCACATCCTTGGTCTGGTCGTACCCGATCAGCGTCGAGGGCAGGGCCTTGGTCTGTCCGTACTCGGTCACGGTGATCGTGCCGGTGCCGCCTCCCTCGCTGTAAAGCTCGATCACGTGGTTGTTCGTGACCACCTCGCCGCTCGAAGTGATGATCATCCCCGTGCCCTCGTCCTCGGCGTTGTTGGACTTGACGTCGATGGACACGACGGCGGGGATGACCTTGTCCACGAGTTGCGGGATCGTCACGTTGCCGCTCAGGACGGCCGCGCCCGGCGTGGCGTTGCTTTCGTGGATGACTGCGTTCCCGCCGCCGCCATTGTTGTCCGCGATCGCCGTGACGGCCGCACCAATGCCGCCCCCGATCAGGGCGGCAACCACGGCGACGGGGAGCCAGGCCCGGAAGCGGCCCGGGGTTCGGGGCTCGGTCGGGGCGGCCGCCGGCGCCCCACCGGGCATGGTCGGGTCGACGGGTGGTGTCGGGTAGGTGAAGGGGTTCGTCGGCGCGTCGGTGCCGAAGGGCGGAGTCGACCCGCTCGGGGTGGCTCCGGGCGGCGGCGGTGCCCAAGAAGGCGGAGGGGAGCTCGCCGGTGGCGGCGAGGTCGGGGGGTACTCCGGAGCCGGCGTCTCCGGGCCCGGTGTGCCGACAGCCGGCGTGGGCTCCTGCGCCCCGGTCGGCGCAGGTGGGACGTCTGCCGGTGCGGGGTCGTGCGCCATGGGCGCCGCGGCTTCCGGCTCGGGCGACGCCGGCGCCTCCTGGCTGTCCGCCGCCGTGGGCTCGGTGGGCGCAGCATCGCCGGGCTCCCCGGCAGCGGGCACAGGGTCTCGCTGCTCGGCGTCGTCGCTCATCTGGCTCCTCCTGAAGGGCACGGGTCCGCCGCACCGCGTTGCGGTGGGTGGTCGCCCGTCCCGGCGGTTCCCGCCCTCCTGCGGACGTCCTCGCGCCATGTTACGGGATGCCCGTGGGTGCCCGGCATCGGGGGCCGGTGCCCCGCGCGGTAGCGTGTCCGCCGCATGTCACGCCGCATCGACATCGAGTTGACCAGCCGATCGGGAGACGGCTCCTGGACCTGGCGCGCCGCGGGCGCGCGCCAGCCCAAGGGCACCGTCGACGATGCCGTGGTGCCCGCAGGCGAGAAGGTCGGTTCGGTCCTGCAGGCGGATGTCGAAGTGAGTCTCGACGGCATCGAGATCCTTTCTCTGACCGCGGCCAAGCCCCTGCGTTCGCCGGAGAAGACGGAGGGTCGTATCGAGGTGCGCGGCACCCCGAAGCGTGCACCCGACGTTTCAGTGATCCTCGCTCCCGGTTCGGGAAAGCGCCGCCGTGACGACGACGGCGATCGGCGCGACCGACGCGATCGGCCTGGCCGGAGCGACGGGGACCGCGCGCCGCGCGAAGCGCGCGACGATCGCGGCGAGCGCGACGAACGCCCGCGCGGCGGGAGCGGGCCACGGCGGCCCGGGGGCCGACGGCCAGGCGAGCGTGACGGCCGGCCGGCCCGTGGCGAGCGTCCTGTCGCGCCCACCTCCACCGTGCACCGCAACGCCATGCTCGCCGCGCTGCGTCCCGAGCAGATCCCCGTGGCCGAGCAACTGCTGCGCGGCGGCCTGCAGGCCGTGCGCCAGGCCATCGACACGCAGAACAACGCGGCCAAGGCCGCCGGGAAGCCGCCCGTTGCCTCCCAGGCGCTGCTCGCCATGGCGGACGAGTTGTTGCCGACGGTGCGGTTGGCCGACTGGAAGGACCGCGCCTCCGTGGCGCAGACGGCCGGGAAGGACTACCGCCTGCGTGAGCTCCGCGCCGTCGTCGCCGCCTCACGCACGGTGAACCTCGACGAAGAGGGCCGGGCGATGGCCAAGGCGTTGCTGGAGAGCCTCGACCAGCGCACCACCGCGCTCCGGGAGGAGTGGTTGGCCCGGATCACCAACGCGCTGAACGATGGCCGCGTGCAACAGGCCGTCGAGGCTTCGGTCCGTCCTCCCGAACCAGGCACCCGCTGCCCGGCCGAGCTGGCCGTCCGTCTGGCGGCCGCCGCCGGCGAGGCGCTCTCCGCCGACAAGGCGCCCGAAGAATGGATGCAGCTGCTCGATGCGGTCGTGGCCTCGCCGGTCCGCCGCAACGTGAAGCCGACCGGGATCCCCGACGACGAGGTGGCCCGCCAGGCCGCCCGTCACGCCGCCGGCGCGGTGCCGGCGCTGGCCAAGTTGCTGGGGCTGCGCATCCCGCCGCCGCCCCCGCGCCGCGTCGACACCGAGCGTCGGTTC
>DATDIE010000143.1:0-4000 GCA_036521235.1 Acidimicrobiales bacterium
GAGCAGGTGCACCTCTGCGCCGGCCAGGTCGATCGTCGCCGGGACCAGGTCGAGCGTTCCCTCGATCGCCGGCACTCGCTGTACCACGTCGGCCAAGCGCTCGCGTCGAACCAGGACGTCGTGCAGCGACGTGCCGAGGTCGTCGGGGTCGAAGCCGAACGAATACGTGAGACAGGCCTGCGGGTCGAGGTCGACGACGAGGGTGCGGCGACCCTGTTCGGCCAACGCGACCCCGAGGCACTGCACGGTCGTCGTCTTGGCCACGCCGCCTTTCTGATTGGCGACGGCGATGACCTTGACCATCGCCCGAGTCTAGGACCGCTCACCGGAACCGGGAGGAGGCGGCGACGCCCACGCCGGTGTGCCCTGGGTCGGCGTGCCGGTCAGTGGAAGCCGGCCTCCTCGTAGGCGGCGTCGAGCACGAGGTTGCCGAGCGCAAGGTTCACGTCGTCGATGTGATACCCCCACTGCGGGCCCTCACTCGGTATTGACGGCCGGGTGTCGGCCGACGACGAGTCGGTGCGCTCGACCTGGAGCCAGCCCGCCGTCCCGTCGTGCATGCACTGAGCGGAGTACAGGTCGGGGTACGCCGTCCACGGAGTCGTGACGCCGAGCACCCCCTCCACTGAGGTCGGGTACATGGAGACGAGGTCTCCGGTGCCGGAGGAGAAGGTGACGGGATTGACGCAGGCGACCCTCTGACCGGTGGTCGGTTGCGCCGACACCACGCTCACACCCTGTCCGGCGCGGCCGACCACGGCGTCGGACCCGGGCTCGGAGGGAAAGCTCGAGTACGCGATGACGCAGCCCGTCTGCCGGGGCGACGCACAGGTCGGGATGTGCTTGAAACTGGCGCCGACGTCGCGACCGATCGGGACCTGGACGTTGCCGCCGAGGAGGATCGCCGAGACGAGACGCTTGCGCAGCTGGGGCGACGGGTCGACCTGCGTGCGCAACAACTTGATCAACAGCGCGGCGCCCTGGGAGTCCCCGATGAAGATCACGGGCCGGCCGTGGTTGTCGTGGGCCAGGTAGTCCTTCCACCCGCTCAGCAGGCTCTCGTAGGCCGTGTCGATCACCGCAGAGGTGTACGCCTCGCCGTCGTCCAGCGCCACCCCGGTCGCCTGGTGGTACATCGGGGCCCAGACGTTGCAGACCGACGAGAACTGCGCCGCCTGCCCCTCGGCGATGTCGGTCTCCTGGGATTGGATCGCCAGGTCGGAGTTGAGGCTCGATTCCGTCGACACCGTGGGGTACACGTAGAAGCAGTCGAACTTCGCGGCCCGCGCGCTCGGCGTGGTCGAGAACGAGCTCTGGGCGCCGGTCGCCGTCACGCTGGTGGCGGTGCGCGTGCCGGCACAGGGATCGGACGCGTGGCCGGGGCGGCACAACCACACCGTGTGCGACGTCGACCGAAACGGGTGCTCGCCCGCCGCGGCCGATGACGAGAACGCCGGCACCAGGGTCGTCACGACGACCGAGAACGCCACCACGAGGGCGGCGAGCGTGCCGATTGCCGCCGGGGAGAAGCGGCGCACGCCTGCGATCCCGATGGCCGTCGTCATCCCTGCCTTTCTTCGAGGGCTCGCTGCGCCCTCCCGCGCCGAATGGGCGTCAGGTTAGGGGTTGGCGTGACCGGAATTCGGGCACCGGCGGGGTCTCGTGCCTCGCAGACCCGGGCTGCGTGCATCGAGGCCAATCCGCCGCCGCCTAGTGTCGGAGGCGGAGCCGAGCAGTGAGGTCGGCCGGTCGCCACCCCGTCGCCGCTCCTCCCGACTCGCACGAAAGGAAGGGCAGGACGGTGGCATTACCACGACTCAATCAGAAGGTCGTGGTCGCTACCGTCTTCGTTTCCGCGATGTTCATGAACATCATGGACATCACGATCGTGAACGTCGCGCTGCCCACGATCGGGCGCGACTTCAACATCGCCCCGACGGCCGTCGACGGCATCGTCATCGCCTACCTGGTGAGCCTGGCCGTCTTCATCCCTGCGTCGGGGTGGCTCGGCGACCGCTTCGGCGGCAAACGGGTGCTGCTCGTCGCCATCGTCATCTTCACCCTGGGATCGGTGCTCTGTGGGCTGGCGCAGAACATCGACCAACTCGTGGTGTTCCGGATCATCCAGGGCGCTGGCGGCGGAATGATGGCGCCGGTCGGCATGGCGATGCTCTACCGCGTCTTCCCGCCGGCGGAGCGCATCCGTGCCGCCAGCATCCTCACCGTGCCGACGACGATCGCGCCCGCGATCGGACCGGTGCTCGGCGGGTTCCTGGTCACCGACTTCAGCTGGCGGTGGGTCTTCTTCGTCAACCTGCCGCTCGGGATCTTGGCGGTGACGTTCGGTGCGCTCTTCCTCGAACGCCTGGGCACGACCGACCCCGGACGCCTCGACGTCCCGGGCTTCGTCCTCGGCGGCGTGGGTCTCGGCCTCCTCATGTACGGCGTGTCGGAGGGACCACTCGAGTCGTGGTCGTCGACCACCGTCGTGGTGTCGTGCGTTGTCGGGACGGCGCTGCTCGTCGCCTTCACGTTCGTCGAGCTCCGGACCCGGCGACCTCTGGTCGACCTGCGCCTGCTGTCGGGCCGCTTGTTCCGGTCGACGAACGTCATCATGTTCGTCTCCGCCGCCGCGTTCTTGGGGATGCTGTACCTGATCCCCCTCTACTTCCAGGACGCCCGCGGGCTGTCCCCGCTCCAGTCGGGGCTCTCGACCTTCCCCGAGGCCTTCGGCGTCATGATCGGCGCACAATTCGCCAGCCGCCTCATCTATCCGCACATCGGTCCGCGCCGGCACATCACCGGCGGGCTCCTGGGGCTCGCGGCATCGATGTTGGTGCTGACGCAGGTCACCCTGACCACGAACCTCTGGCTGATCCGGGGCTTGATGTTCGTGCTGGGCTGGATGATCGCGCAGGTGATGGTGCCCAACCAGGCCGCATCGTTCGCCATGATCTCGGCCGACTCCATGGGCCGGGCCTCCACCTTCTTCAACACCATGCGACAGGTCGGCAGCGCGACCGGTGTCGCCATTCTCTCGACGGTGCTGATCGGCGTCGGGTCCGTGAAGGGCTCGGGCGCGACGGCTTCGCCCGACCTGAGCGCCTACCACTATGCGTTCTTGGCCTCCGCGGCCTTTGCCCTCGTCGGCGTGTTCTTCTCGCTCTCCATCCACGACAGCGACGCCGCGGAGACGATCGTGCGGCGGCCCAAGCGAGTGCGGCCCGCAGCGGACCAGCCCGTGGCTGTCCCGGAGGGGATCGTGGCATGACGCCACGGGCCGTCTGCGTGTTCTGCGGATCGAGCCCCGGGTCGAAACCGGCCTTCACCGAGGCCGCGGCGGCGGTGGGGCGCGGCCTCGCCGCACGCGACGTCGGGCTGGTCTACGGGGGCGCTTCCATCGGGCTCATGGGCGTGGTCGCCGACGCCGTGATCGGATCCGGGGGACGGGCGACGGGCGTGATCACCGAGTCCCTCGCCGGCCACGAGATCGCCCACCGTGCGCTGAGCGACCTCCACGTCGTCGCGACGATGCACGAACGCAAGGCCCTCATGGCGTCGCTCTCCGACGCCTTCGTGATGTTGCCCGGCGGCTTCGGCACCTACGAGGAGTTCATGGAGTCCGTCACCTGGGCCCAGCTCGGTCTCCACGACAAGCGGTGCGGGATCTTGAACGTCGACGGGTTCTTCGACGACCTGCTGAGCTTCATCGGCCACGCGGTGGCGCAGGGCTTCATCAAGGCCCGTCAGGTCGAGGGCCTGGTCGTCACCACCGACGTCGGCGAATTGCTCGACGCGCTGGCCGGCCCCGTCCGCGGTCAGGTCGCAGCCCGGTAGAGCACCGACGCACCGGGCGCGCCGGGAAGCAGCATGAAGACGTCCCGTCCGATCGCCGCCAATTCCGATCCGTCGTCCTCGTTGTCGCAGGCATTAGGCGGGGCGGTCAACGAGCGCGCCGCGCGTGAGGTGGCGGTCGACGGGTCGATCGCGAGCAGTTCCT
>DATDIE010000144.1:0-9614 GCA_036521235.1 Acidimicrobiales bacterium
CGCCTTCGTCCCAGGCCGGCCAAAGCTGCCAGAGCTCGCTCCCCTCGAACGAGCCGGCGGGCGGCCAGCTCGGCTCTGGGGCCCGGCAGCCGGTTCTGACCGACGTGCGCGGGCCGTTCACGGTCGCGTTGTTCCAGAACTCTGGCGCCTATGCCGCGTGCTTCACGAGCGCGTCCTTCACCGAGGTGACCCAGGTATCGGCGAACAACGGCTCTGCGTCCAACGACCAGAGCGCGAGCGGTTCGGTTCACGAACTGGGAGCCGGTGGGCCCGCCGGCGGCATGTCGTCGGTGACCGTCGGTGGCACCAGTTCGGGCGATCTGCAGAACGTCGTGCAGACCCACACGTCCACGACCGCGGACGGCGCCTACACCCTCGTCGACGGCCGCGTCGCCTCCGGCGTCACCGCGGTCACGCTCGTGCTCGACAACGGGCAAGACGTCGTGGCCACCGTGGCCGACGGCTGGCTGATCGCGTGGTGGCCGGGTGACTCCGCGGCAACCTCGGCTCAGGTCACCAATGCCTCCGGCACGTCGATCGAGTCGCTGGACACGGTAACCAAGGGGCCGGCGACGCCGCCCGCTGGATTCACGCCGGGAGCGTGCGCCGCCGCGTCAGGCGCCGCCAACGCTTCCAAGACGCCGACGGGTGCGCCGACGAACGTGCCGGTGCACTGCATCGGCTCGGGCGGGGCGAACACCGGCATCGCCGGCAGCAGCGGCGCTGGGACCTCGACCAACACCGGCAGCAGTGGCGGGCCCTCGCTGAAGAGCGGCGGCTGACCTCGACGCGTGGAGGTCGCCCGCCTTCAGGCAACGACCTCCATGCGCAACCCGGTCGCGTCGAGTTCGCTCCCCAGCCGCAGGCAGGAGCCGCCCAGGTAGCGCCGGGCGGTCCAGGCCAAGGCGAGGGCGTCGAGCACGTCGTCCGGCTGTGCCCCCGGGGCTCGGGCTTCGAGGAGTGCGGGGACGTCGACACCAAGGTGCTCGTGCAGCACGGCAATCCGTTCGGCCCGACCAGCGGCCGTTCGCTTGCTGTGCTGCATCGGCGCGTCGCCTTGCATCACCGCGAGGCTCAGCTCGGGCGAGGCCTCGAAGAGACGTCGCTGCAGGTCGGGTGACTGCACGGCGTCGACCTCTGCGATCTTCGCCACGATGTTGTAGAGCTGCTTCGACAACGCCTTCCCGCTCACCTCCCGCGACACGGCACACGCCTCGCCGTAGGTACGGCTTCCCAGCACGGAGCGCACCGGGGCGGGGAAGACCGAGCTGCGGCGGGGCCCTAGCCGCCGACGGGCCTCCGTGTCGCAGGCACGCGGACCGGACGCCGCCAACCCGATCGGGATGTCGACGGCAACGGCGACGAGGTCCCCCGCTTGCAAGACCCGGACGATCTCGTCGATGTGGGGAACGACGCTGACTTCGACGAGTGCGGGCCCCGCGACGGGCCCGCTCGCCGGGAGTGCGGCCAAGACCCAGCCGCCCCGGCAGCCGTCGAGGCCCCCGACGCGCGGCACGGCGGCGCCGGGCCGGTCGCTCAGACCGGCTCCGCCCAGTTCACCTGTTCCTTCGGCGTCAGCGTCACCGGCCGCCCGATCAGCTCGTCGTCCTCCGCCGCCGCCAGCGCCGGCACCCCGCCCGCCAAGAAGGCGTAGCAGCGCCCGCCGCCCGGGACGTCGCAGATCAACAACGCCTTCTCGGGCTCTCCGTCGCGGCCGTGCAGTACCGAGTAGGTGGCGACCGTGGCCGGCCCCGAAGGCGAGCCGACGATGCCCACGGGCGCGGCCGGCGCGGCGTACGGCGCCGGGTCGCCCACGACGCCGGCCCCTGGCTCCGTCGACCACACGCCGTAGGCGTGCTTCTGCATGTGCATGCCGACGCCGCTGAGCACCCCGTACGAGCCCGGGTCGCCCCGGAGCCGCTCGGTCATTGCCGCCAGCGAATGCGTCATGTAATTCGACCCCGGGCCCCCGTGGTACGGCAGCCCGCCGGTCTCGGTCACGGCGGCCGCCCGGGCGTCCGACTCGGCGATCCCCAACGCGTCGAGCCCGAAGCACACCGACGACGCGAAGCACGAGTACAGGTCGAGGTGGGCGACGTCGTCGGCGCCGATGCCCGCTCCCGACAACGCGGCCGCTGCGGACGCAGCCATGGCAGGGGAGCGCCACAGCTCCGGGTGGCCGGCCACGTGCTCGGTCTCCTCGGCGTACCCCCAGCCGCGCAGGTACACGCGCCGGTCCTCGGGCACGCCGAGCGCGTCCGCCTTCTCGGCCGTCGCCAGCACCACGGCGGCCGCCATGTCGACGTCCATGATCGAGGTCATCAGCTTCGTGTACGGGTAGGCGACCATTCGGTTGTCCGGCGTCGCCGTCGCGACCTCGTCGGCCGAACGCGCCACGGGGAACCAGGCGTGCGCCGGGTCCGCCGCCGCCACCGACGTCATCGCCGCCATCACCCGTCCGAGCGCCGCCCGGTGCTCCGCCAGGCCCCGCCCCAGGTGCGCCCGCCGTGCGTTGTCGAACAGTGCGAACGTGAGGTACGCCTCGAACACCGTGTGGCTGATCTCCGAGGGATCGAACTGCATGTCCATCGGGAACGGGCGCTTCTCCGCCGGCTTGAAGGACCAGGCGGGCTTCTCACTCGCCTTCTTCAGGCGGCGGACCGTGGCCAAGGCCTCCGCGCCGACGAGGAGGGCGAGGTCGAGGTGGCCCGCCCGCATCTCGCGGGCCGAGTCGACGGCGAGCGTGTGGGGGACCGAGCCGCCGATCCCCGAGTAACGCCGCCTCGACGGCGACGCCCCCAGCCGCTCCGACAGGCGCCCGACGGCGTCGTCGTACTGCCACGACTGCGAGTAGACGACGTCGACACTCTCGAGGCCGTCGAGGATGCGCGCCGCATCGGGCGTCCCGGCGTCGAGTGCGGCGGTTCGGGCAACTTCCTCCCACATGTCGAGCGGCTCGGGCGCGCCCTCGTCGCCGACGTCGGAGGGGTGCCATGTGCGGCGGGCCACGCCGATGATGCAGGCGGCCCGTGGGTCGGCGGCGGGGCTCATCGACGGGTCAACGACGGCGCGGCGCGCTCAGGAGCGCGACTTGCCGGGCATGGCGATGGCCCGGTCGGCGATGATGTTCTTCTGGATCTCGGTCGAGCCCCCGCCGATCGTCGAGTAGCGCTGGAACGCGTACAGCCGTGTCCACTTCCCGCGGTCCACCGAGTCGGGGCCCCCACGAGCGAGCAACCCGGCGGGTCCCAACAAGTCGACCGCCAGGTCGGCCAGCGTCTGCGCCATCGACGACCACGACAGCTTGGCGAACGGCACCTCGGGCCAGTTCTTCTCGCCCTTCATGATCTTGGAGAGCGCCCGCAGCGACAACAGCCGGGCCAGCTCGATCTCGGTCCATAGGTGCGCGATGCGGTCGCGCAGCGACGGGTCCTCCAGCGCGCCCGGGTTCACCGAGCGCGCCGCCGCGACGACGGCACGGAGGTCCGCCGCCAGAATGGCGATCTGCGACGCGATGCCGACGCGCTCGAAGCCGAGCGTGCCCATGGCCACCATCCAGCCCGCGCCCTCTTCGCCGAGCCGGGCCGACGCCGGGATGCGGGCGTCGGTGAAGAAGATCTCGTTGAACAGGTCCTCACCCGCCATGTCGCGGATCGGCCGCACGTCGATCCCCGGCGTCTTCAGATTCAGGATGAAGGCCGTGATCCCTTCGTGCTTCTTCCCCCGTTCGATCGCGGACGGATCCGTCCGCAACAGGAACAGCCCCCAGGTGGCGAGGTGGGCGGAGCTGATCCAGATCTTCGAGCCGTTGACGACGTACTCGTCCGTCGCCTCGTCGTAGATCGCGGTCGTTCGCAGGTTCGCCAGGTCGTTGCCCGCCATCGGCTCGCTGAAGCCCTGGCACCAGTGCTCCTCGGCCTCGAGGATCGACGGCAGCCACCGCGCCTTCTGCTCGTCCGTCCCCCACTGGATGATCATCGGCCCGATCTGCCAGATCCCGTTCGTGTTGAACATCCCGGGCGTGCGGTACTCGGCCATCACCTCGGAGTAGAGGAGGCGCTGCATGGCGTTGATCGTCCGCCCGTTGGCGTACTCGGGGCCCCAGTGGATGGCGGCCCATCCGCCCTCGTGGAGCTTGCGCTGCCACTTCTGGCGTCGTTGCTGGCTGGCCTCGCCGCTCAGCTGCGCATCGTCCCCGATGGCCTCGGCCTCGAGGAAGGGCGGCAAATTCTCGTCCAACCAGGCGCGCAGCTCGTCGCGGAACTTCTCGTCCTCGGGTGCCAAGGCGAAATCCACGGGGTGAAGGGTAGCCGACCGACCGTGTACCCTGACGCCCGTGTCAGGGAACGGCGCCACCGAATCGGCGCCTTCCTGACCTCCTAGTCGGTTCGCACTCACGCACTCACAGGTTCCCAAGGGGAGGGCGGTGGACTTCACCTACGACGACGAGCAGCTGGCGCTCCAGGAGGTGGCGCGCACGGCGCTCGAGCGCGAGTGCGGCCCGCAACTCCTCCGGGAGCTCGCCGACGGCGACGACGGCATCACGCCCGCGCTGTGGTCGACGCTCGTCGACCTCGGCTGGACCGGCCTCCTCGTCCCGGCCGACTCCGGCGGCACCGGCGCCGGCCTGCTCGAGACGTGCATCGTGCTGGAGCAGATGGGACGCATCCCCGTGCCCGGCCCGTACTTCTCCTCGGCCGTGGCCGCCACGCTGGCCGCCCGCGCCCTCGGCGCCACCGAGCTGCTCTCCGACCTGGCCGCCGGCACCCGTCGCGGGACCATCGCCCTCGGCGAGCAGGGCCACGGCGAGCCGCTCGCCACCGTGCGCACCCGCGCCCGTCGCAAGGCGGCGCAGTGGGTGCTCACCGGCACCAAGCCGTTCGTGATGGACGGTCACAGCGCGGACTGGGTCATCGTCGTGGCCGGCAGCGAAGAAGGCGTGCGCTCCTACCTGCTCGAGTCGCCGTCAACCGCCGCCGGCGCCTCGGTGGAGCTCGTGCCCTCGCTCGACCCGACGCGAAAACTCTCGCGGCTCGTCCTCGAGGACACGCCGGCCGTCCCGCTCGGGCCATCGGGGAACCAGTCCCACGTGTGGCAGCGCGTGCAGGACGACATCGCCATCGGCCTGGCCGCCGAGACGATCGGCGCGGCGGACCGCGCCCTGGGGGAGGCCATCGCGTACACGTCCGAGCGCATCGTCTTCGACAAGCCCGTCGCCACGTACCAGACCGTGCGCCACCGTCTCGTCGAGATGTTCCAGCAGGTCGAGATGGCCCGGGCCGGCGCGCAGTTCGCCGCCTGGGCGTCGGACACCGAGGCGCCGGAGCGGGCCCAGGCGGCCGCCATGGCCGCGAGCTACGCGGCCGAGGCCGGCGTCCGGGTGACTGGCGACGACATCCAGCTGCACGGCGGTGTCGGCTTCACATGGGCCAACGACGCCCACTTCCTCTTCAAGCGGGTGAAGCAGAACGCGGTCCTCTCGGGTGGCGCGGGCGCCCAGCTGCACCGACTGGCGTCGATCTTCATAGAGTCTGCGTGAGTGACTGACACCTCCGGCTCTCCCAGCGGCTCCGGCTCCTCCGGCGCCGCCATGTCGTCCCGCTTCGAACTGCGCCCCGTGCCCGCCGAGCTGGGCGAGCGCTACCGGCGCGACGGCCAGTGGGACGACCGCACGCTCGGGCAACTCCTCGTCGACTCGCTCCGCGAGGATCCCGAACGCCGCTTCCGGATCTGGTCGCCGACCAACCCCTACGTGGGCACGGTGGGCGAGGTGTACGAGGAGGCGCTGCGGGTGGCCGGGGGACTGCGCGCCCACGGCCTCGGGCCGGGCGACCTGGTTGCCTTCCAGCTGCCCAACCGGGTCGAGGCGGCGATCACCTTCTACGCCTGCACCATCGTCGGCGTCACGCTCGTGCCCATCGTGCACTTCTACGGCCCCAAGGAGGTCGGGTTCATCCTGCGCCAGAGCGGCGCGCGCGCCCTGATCACCGTGTCGTCGTGGGGCAGGCGGGACTTCCTGGCCGAGCTGGCCACGATCCGTGACGGCCTCGACGACCTCGAGATGGTGTTCGTCGTAGGCGAAACCGGCGGTACCGACGCCACCGGGAGCGCACCGGACCTCTTGCCCTTCGACGAGCTGCGCCGCGCCGAGCCGATGGACGGCCCGGTCGCCCTCGACCCGGACACGCCGGCCGTCATCGGGTACACGTCGGGCACGACGGCCGATCCCAAGGGCGTCGTCCATACGCACCGGACGCTCGGTTGCGAGGTGCGCCAGCTGAGCGGGCACCAGGCCAACCGCGACCGCGCCTCACTCGTCGGTGCGCCGGTCGGCCACGCCATCGGGATGCTCGGCGGCCTGCTCTGCCCGTTGGTCGGCGGCAAGGCGATCTACATGATCGACGGCTGGGATCCGCCGACGGTCCTCGACGCCATGCTCGAGGAGGACATCGCGGCGGGCAGCGGTGCCACCTATTTCTTCACGAGCCTCCTCGACAGCCCCAACTTCACGCCGGCGCACGTCGAGCTGATGCGCTTCACCGGTCTGGGCGGCTCGCCCATCCCCGACGCCGTGGCCGAGCGGGCCGACGAGCTCGGGATCCTGCTCACCCGCGCCTACGGCAGCACCGAGCACCCCTCCATCACCGGCTCCGACCACGACGCGCCCCGTGAGAAGCGCATCCACACCGACGGCCGGCCCATGGACGGCGTCGAGATCCGCACCGTCGACGAGGAGGGTGACGACGTCGGCGTCGGCGAGCCCGGCGAGATCATCTCGCGCGGCCCCGACCGCTTCGCCGGGTACACCGACGCCACGCTCAACGCGGGGGCCATCGAAGAGGACGGCTGGTTCCACACGGGCGACATCGGCGTCATCGACGCCGACGGGTACCTCACCATCACCGACCGGCTGAAGGACATCATCATCCGCGGCGGCGAGAACGTGAGCGCCGCCGAGGTCGAGCAGTTGCTGGCGCACATCAAGGGGGTGGCGGAGGTCGCCGTCGTGGCGGCCCCGGACGAGCGCTTCGGCGAGCACGGTTGCGCGTTCTTCCGCATGCAGCCCGGTGCCGAGGCGCCCGACCTCGACGCCGTGCGGGCGCATCTCTCCGAGGCGGGGCTCGCCCGCCAGAAGTGGCCCGAAGAGCTGCGCGCCGTCGACGAGCTTCCTCGCACCCCGTCCGGCAAGATCCAGAAGTTCGTGTTGCGGGACCGATTGCGCTCCGGCGGCTGAGCCGGCCTCCGGACGCGCCCCCGCCCCTCCGCCCTCGCCGCACCGCCCCCGCCGCACCGCCCCCGCCCCAAACTTCGCTCCCGACCAAATCCCAGCGCTGCACCCCTGGTTGACGTACGCTCGGCCCCGCCGGCCGGCGAGGGGGAAGAGCGAAAGGCGGCAGGAGACGATGAACCGGATTCCGGCCAAACAGGTCGAGTTCTTGAGCAAGGTGCCCCTGTTCGCCGGGTGCTCACGCAACGAGCTCCGGAATATCGCGAAGCTCGGCACACCCATCGAAGTCGACGAGGGCACCTACCTCACCCAGGAGTCCAAGCCCGGGCGCGAGTTCTTCCTCGTCCTCGACGGCACGGCCTCGTGCCGTGTCCGGAAGAAGGAGGTCCGGCGCTTCCGTCCGGGCGGGTACTTCGGCGAGCTCGCCTTGCTCTCCGGCGGGGTCCGCACGGCCGACGTCGTCGCCGCCACGCCGATGGACCTGCTGGTCTTCGACGGCCGGGAGTTCCGTTCCATGCTCATGACCACGCCGAGCATCGGCGTGAAGATGCTGGCGAACTTGGCCGAACGCATGACGTCGGCGAACGGGCAATACAGCGACTGACGTCTCTGGCTCCAGCCGAGTCACGCCGCACAAGAACGCAGGCGCGCCGAAGCGGCGCGCCTGCTGACTTTTTCCTGGATTTCGATCCTGCTCCGCAGAATCCCGCCGCAACCCCGCCGTTCCGCCGCTCCCGCTACGGCGGCGGCCGCTCGTGGTTGCGCAGGCGGTTGTGAAAGCCGCACAACAACCGGCCGTTCTCCTGGGTCGTGCGTCCACCGTGCGACCACGGCAGAAGGTGATCGGCCTGGCACCGGAACCCGGGCAGGTCGCAGTAGGCGTGCACGCACTCGCGGTCGCGCAGCTCGATCGCACGCCGCGTCCCGCCGGTGAATAAACGCCGCGTGGGGGAGACCTCGACCCGGCCCGACGGCTCCATGACCGCACGCTCCAGGTCGGCCACCGACAGCCACGGCACCAACTCGCCCGGAGAGACCACGATGCCCTCGGCCAGCTCGCACACCCGCCCCGACAGCGTCGGCCAGTCGACGAGGACGCTGAAGAGCGGAGCCGGGGGACGGCGCACGCCGTCGGGCTGCACGAGGGAGGAGCGCGCCGCCATCTCCACGAGGGCGTCGGCCCGGCGCTGGGCCGGCGTGCGCCACAGGTCGTCGGGCGTCGGGTTCCCGCCCCGCTCCTCCCTGGCCCGGGCCCAGTCGGCCTTGAAGAACTCCTCTTCGATCCGGCGCAGCTCGTTCGACACGATCGACCCCGAGATCGGGTCCAGCGTCATCGAGCCGAGGAACATCCCGTTCAGGCTCGCCTCGAGATACACGTCACGCCGGGACCGCCGTTCCTCCGCCGCCTCCTCGCTGCCGTCGGGGTCAGCCAGCTGGTCCCAGTACGCCACCGCCCGGGTGAACTGATCGAAGCGCAACCGCTTGGCCTGCTTGACGAGCAGCGCCTCGTCCCGGGCCAGCGTCTCTTCGTTCCCCGGCCGGCGCACGGACACGACGGCGTCCAGGTGCGCCCCAGTGATGGCGCCTTCCGAGAGCGCCGCGGCCACTACCGGGAGGTGGCGGAGGTGCCGACCCCGTCGCACCATCTGGCGCGCCGCGGCCCTCGGGAGCCGGCAACTGCGGGCCATCCACGCCGTCGCCGTCTTGGCGCCGTCAACGGCCCAGTCGCCCGAGGCGTCGTAGGCCGCGCTCGCGGTCGACAACACCGACTCGAGGCGGGAGTGCTGCCGGACGAGCTCCTTGATGGAGTCGGCGTCGCAGTGCGCATCGGCGCCCTCGGCGAGCAGACCGTCAATGGCTGCCGCCAGTTCCTCGATCCCCGTCGAGCTCATCGACCACATCGAAGCACTCGGTTGTGACACACAGCCCACACGAATTCGCCCCGAGAAGCACCCGAAAAACCCGGCCAATCTCACGCCACCCCCCGACCGTTCTCCCGCAGAACCCGAACGACGAAGAGGAAGGAGTGACGGTGATGGCGATCTGCACGTTCTGCGGGAACGACATGATCCACGGGACGACGTGCTCGGAGGAGCGACTGCGTATCGGCGGCACCGACTTCGAGCCGATTCGATGGGGCGACGAGACGGGCTACCGCTTCGGCGACATGACGGAGCGCTGCGGCGACTGCAACGTGCCGAAGGGCGCCGTGCACCACCACGGATGCGACCTCGAGCAGTGCCCCAACTGTTCCAGCCAGGCGATCTCGTGTGGCTGCATGGACGACTTTGCACCGGGCGAGACGATCGGCCGCGGGAGGGCGGCTGCCAAAGGCTGAACTTCGCGGCGACGGCCGCACGTGATGGAGGGCGGACGGGCGCCGGCC
>DATDIE010000145.1:0-7133 GCA_036521235.1 Acidimicrobiales bacterium
CCGAGCGGTGGGGCGTGCCGGCCCGGCCGCTGCTCGCCGCGGCGCCGATCCGGCGCACGCAGCGCGGCCTCGACCACGTGGCCCGGCGGCGCAACGTCCGCGGCGCCTTCCGTCCCACCGGGGAGCTTCACGGTGCGCGGATCGCCGTCGTCGACGACGTGTTCACGACGGGGGCGACGCTCTCGGCCTGCGCCGCCGCGCTGCGCAAGGGCGGCGCGGGGCCGGTGGTCGCCGTGACTCTCGCCCGTGTCGTCCGGTTTTAGCTGATTCCGATCCCGAGCAGGTATGTTTCCGGCACTCCTCCGTCCAAAGGAGCCGCAGATGAACCTGCAGGTTAAGGGCCGGAATGTGGACGTCACCGATGCGCTGTTCGCATATTCGGAGCGCAAGCTGGGCAGGCTTGCACGGCATCTCTCCGACGAGAGCCGGTGCGAGCTGGAGCTCGCCGTCGAGCACAACCCCTCGATCCACGAGAAGCAGGTCGCAGAGGCGACGGTGTGGACGAAGGGGCCGGTGCTCCGGGCCCGGGAGTCGTCCACCGACATGTACGCGTCGATCGACCTCGTGGCCGACAAGCTCGAGCGCCAGGTGAAGCGCTACCGCAACAAGCGCTCCCGGAAGGGAGCGCAGCACATCGCCAGCCACGTCGCGCCGCCGCCTGCCGAGGCTGCGCTGCCGGATGAGGAGGAAGCGGTGATCGTCAAGTCGAAGCAGTTCAACATGAAGCCGATGCCTCCCGAGGAGGCCATGCTCCAGCTCGAGCTGATCGGGCACGACTTCTTCGTGTTCGTGAACGCCGACTCCGACGAGGTGAACGTCATCTACAAGCGCCGCGACGGCAACTACGGCGTGATCGAGCCGTCGCGCGACGGCGACGGCTGACCCGGCCGGACATCAGGCGTGGTCTGCCTGCCAAAGTGCGGCCGGTTCGGCCGACTTGCGGCGAGCTCACGCTCCAGCCGGCGTTTCTGGCGTCGCCCGCGCGTCTGGTTTCGCCGCGGCTGCGCGGGCCTGCTTCCGGCTGGCCATGATGTATTTCACGCCTTCCATGGTGAGGAAGGCGGTGATGACGGCGATCAGGATGGGTGCGGTCTGCAACACCCCTATCTGCGTGAGGAACGCCGCCATCAGGACCATCGCGAACGGCGCTGCCGCCAGTGCCCCCGGGACGGCCGCGAGCATGCAGGTGAACGCCAGTCCGAGCGGCACGCCGGGGATGATGTGGTGGACGATGACCCCAGCCGTTCCGCCGATGAACAGAGACGGGAAGATGGGCCCGCCCACGAAGCCGCTGCCCTGGCTGACGCCGAAGGTGAGCATCTTCCCGATGAGCGCCGCGACGAGGAGGCCCAGGCCGAGCGTTCCCGCATGGCTCAACTCGGTCTTGAGCTGGTCGCCGCCACTGAACATGGTCAGTGGCAACGCCACGCCGACGACACCGAAGGTCACCCCGCCCAGCGCTGACTTGGCGATGTCCGGGACCTTCAGCCGTTCGAACAGCTGCGCCGCCACCAGCGTGACAACCACCAACAATGTCACCACAACGGCTGCGAACACGCCGAGGGGGATGGCGGCGACGAGTTGCCAGTCGTGGAATGTGTATTTCGGCATCTTGTACTCGTCCAGGAACACGGCGCCGGCGATGACGAAGTAGATGGCGAACGAGACGCTCGATGCGACGATCTGCGCGGCGAGTGACTTGATGAACCGCCGGCCGCCCGGGCGGGCGACCTCCATGATCAGCATCACGACGATCACGGTGCTCGAGAACAGCCCGCCGTAGGCCCCTGCGAAGCCGGCCAGGGTGTTCACATGCGCGTCCTCCTTCTCGAGCCGTCTTCGCTGAGCGAGCCAAGTGCCCATCCCGCCACCCATCGCCCCCAGTGCCTTCTCCGGGCCGAGGCTGGCTCCGCCGATCAGCGACACCGCCGACACGGCCGCGAGTCCGGGCACCAGCCCGAAGTCGACCTCCTCGGTTTGCAGGTCGTCGAACATGCCAGGGGTCTTCCAGGGCAGGCTGGTCAGGCGGCGAACCAGCCCGACCCCGACACCCGCCGCCGCGCCGACCGCCACCCACCACCAGTGCCCACCGAACCAGCCCGGTTCGGAATCGCTGTACCACTTGCCTCCGCCCGTGATCGCGCCCACGAAGATCAGGCCGGCGAACGCACCGAACACCCCGAGGACAACGGCGTACGCCAATACGACCCAGAATTCTCGCGTCTGGGTGACAGGCGGTGCGGCGTCCTGTTCGGGAGTTGCGGTCACGACGCGAGCCTCTGGAGAGGTAGACATTGGTGCTGACGACGGCTGCCTTCATGCGGCCGGTATGGCGAGCCTCGCTCAGTCACATGAGCCCAGCCGACGCCGGCGGCGGGCCCCGCGGGCGGTCCCGCCGCCGTCACGCGCCTCCTTCCGGCATGTCCGCGGCGATGCCCCACCGGCTGGTGAAGGACTCGCCGGGTGCCAGGCGGATGAGCCCCTCGCCGGTGCGGAAGGCGTTGGGCGGGCATGTCATTGGCTCGACGGCCAGGCTGCGGCGGCGCTCCGCCGCCGGCAGGGTGTCGCCGCTGAAGACCATCAGGTACGGGTGCGCCGCGTCCACCCACAGCTCGACGGAACCGCCTCCGTCGGGATCGCCCAGCCCGACGCGGGCGATCCCGTCCCCGTCCCGCTCCAGGTCGGCGAAGGCGTTGTCGAGGCGAACCGGCCCGATCGGCCGCGGCTGTCTGAAGTCGTACGGCGTGCCCGAGACGGGCTCCGTGCCGACCGGGATGCCGTGCGCGTCGGAGTGCATCACGCTCCCCGCGGGCACGTGCAGGATCGCCGTGTCGACCGTCTCCGTCCCGGCCGTCAGATAGGGATGGGCGCCGCTCCCGTACGGGCACGGCTCGGTGCCGACGTTCGTGGCCGTCGTCGACACGCTCAGGCCGGCGCCGGCGAGCGCGTACTCGACCCGCAGAGCGAGGGCGAACGGGTATCCCGGCCGGGGGTGGAGCACGTGCTCCAGCACCGCGGCGTCGGGCTCTCGGCGGACGAGCATCCATTCGGCCCAGCGCACCAGCCCGTGGATCGCGTTGCCGGCCTCCGGCTCGGTCAGCGCCAGCTGGTGGCCGCGGCCGCCGAACTCGTATCTGCCTGCCTCGACCCGGTTGGGGAAAGGGATGAGGAGCTGGCCGCGGCCGCCCGTGCTCATCTGATCGGGCGCGTAGCCGTCCAGCACGGCGCGGCCGCCCGCCGAATACGCGCGCAGCCCGGCGCCGACCGTGGTGACGACGGCCTGCTGGTCGTGCCACGCAAGCTCGATCTGATGGCCCGACGGGGCCACCGGGCGCTCTTCGAGAACCAGGGGCGGGGTGGTCGTGTCAGCGCATCCGGGTGAGCAGGTGGTCGCCGACCCGCAGCGAGTTCGCCATCGCCGTCAGCGCCGGGTTCACGGCCCCGATGCTCGGGAAGACGCTCGTGTCGACGACGTAGAGGTTGTCCAGCTCGTGCGCCCGGCAGTTGCGATCCACGGCCGATATGGCCGGGTCGTCGCCGCACCGGCAGGTGCCGGCCTGATGCGCCACGCCCGCCACCGGGATCTCGTTCTTCATGTAGGCGTAGCGGTGGAGCAGGTGGCCGGGGTGCATGTTGAGGTGGCCCAGCATCGACTGCAGCTTGCCGTAGAGCTGCTTCTTGGGCACGTCGTTCGTCGACGCGTAGCGGAGCGTGAGCCGTCCGTCCGCGTCGACGGTGACGCGGTTCTCGGCGCGCGGGAGGTCCTCGGTCGAGAGCCAGAAGTCGACGGCATGCTTGGCGACCCGCTCGAGCGTCCACTCGGGCGCGAGCCGCGTCTCGCCCGGCTTCTCGCCGCGGAACATCGGCGCCTGCGACTTGCCGACCATCTGGATGTTCCCGAGCGGATAGTCTTGGTCGTCGCTACCGAAGTAGAAGTCGTTCAGGCCGAGGGTCTTCTGGAACACCGTCGGGTTCTCCTCGCGCGAGAGCGCGAGCACGGCCTGGCTGTTGTGGAACATGTAGTTGCGCCCGACCTGGTCGGAGCCGTTGGCGAGCCCGGCGGGGTGGCGGTCGGTCGCCGACATGAGCAGCAGCTTGGCCGTATTGGCCGCGCCGCACGCGAGCACGATCAGGTCGGCCCCGAACCGCTCCGTCGAGCCGTTCTGCTGGACGACCACCTCGGTCACGGCCGTCCCCGCGGCGTTCGTCTCGATCTTCGTCGCCTGCGCGTTCGTCAGCAGGGTGACGTTCGGGTGCTCGAGCGCCGGCCGCATCCCGAGCACCTCGGCGTCCGACTTGCCGTGCACCGCGCACGGGAACCCGTCGCAGTTCTGGCAGCGGACGCACGCGCTCTGGGGCATGTTCGCCTCGTTCAGCCTGACTCCGCAGGGCGCGTGGAACGGGTGGTACCCGGCCTTGACGAGGTCGTCGGAGAGCGCCTGGATCCGGGGCTCATGGGACACCGCCGGGAACGGGTACGGGGCGCTTGAAGGTGGTTCAGTGGGGTCCTCGCCACGGGCCCCGTGCACCTCGTACATCTGCTCGGCCTTCGTGTAGTACGGCTCGATTTCGTCATACGAGATCGGCCACGCCGGCGAGAGGCCGTCGTGGTGGCGCAGCTCGCCGAAGTCCTCCTTCCGGAGCCGGTAGAGGGCCGCGCCGTACAGCTTGGTGGCGCCGCCGACGAAGTAGTGGATCTGAGGCTGGAAGGGCTTACCGTCGCCGTCGTACCACGTGTCGGGCGAGACGTACCGGTTGTCGACGAACACGTCCTGGGCCAGCCAGTTCTGCGGCTCGCGGGGCAGCCAGTCGCCGCGCTCGAGCACGAGGATGCGCTTGCCGGATGGAGCCAGGTGGCGGGCCATCGTTCCGCCGCCGGCGCCCGTGCCGATGATGATGACGTCGTACGTTTCCACGGTGCCTCCTTCCTACGCCGTCACCCATGGCTCGTGCCACGCGCCGTGCCCCGCGACGAGCTCGTCGGCCGCGGCGGGGCCCCAGGAGCCGGGTGCGTACGGGTGCACCGGTGGCGGTGAGTCCACGAGGGGCTGCATGATCCGCCAGGTCTGCTCGACGCCATCCTGGCGCGTGAAGCGGCTGCTCTCGCCCTGCATGGCGGCTTTCAGGAGCACCTCGTACGGGGTCGGCCCCTCGCCGCCCTCCTGCGCGAACTCCATGTCGAGGGTGATCGCCTCGGGCTTGGGGGCATCCGCGCGGTGCGCGTCGAGCATGAGCCGGACGCCCGTGGTCGGGTCGAGCTTGATCACGACCTGATCCGGCTCCGGGCTGCGCCCGTCGGTCATGTGGAAGCCGAGCTTGGGCGGATGCTTGAAGACGAGCCGCACCTCGGTCAGCGTGTGCGGCAGGAGCTTGCCGGTGCGGATGAAGACCGGCACGCCGGCGACGCGCCAGTTGTCGATGTCGAGGCGGAGCGCGGCATAGGTCTCGGTGGTCGAGCCGGCGGCGACGCCGGCGATCGACTGGTAGCCGTCGTGCTGGCCGCGGACGTAGTGGGCCGGGTCCGCCGTCGCGATGGCGCGGTACAGGTTCAGCTTCGAGCCCTGGAGCGTCTCCGGATCGCCGCCGGCGGGGGCCTCCATGGCGGACGCCGCGACGACCTGCATGAGGTGGTTGACGACGACGTCGCGCAGCGCCCCGACCGGGTCGTAGAAGTGGCCGCGGTCCTCGACGCCGAAGCTCTCGGCCATCGTGATCTGGACGCACTCGAGGTAGTTTCGGTTCCAGAGCGGCTCGAGGATGGTGTTCGCGAAGCGGAGGTACAGCAGCTCCTCGAGGCCCATCTTCCCGAGGAAGTGGTCGATGCGGTAGAGCTGTGACTCGTCGACGTGCTGGTGCAGCTCCGCCGCGAGTGCCCGGGCCGACTCGAGGCCGTGGCCGAACGGCTTCTCGACCACGATCCGCGCGGTCTTGGTGAGGCCCGCCGCGCACAGCCCCTCGACGACGGTGCCGAACAGGAACGGGGGGATCTCGAGGTAGAACACCGGCACCTCGGCGCCCTTGATGGCATCGCCAACGCGGTCGAAGGTGGCCGAGTCGTCGAACGATCCCTGGACGTACGAGAGCCGCGCCGAGAGGCGGTCGAACACCTTCGGGTCGAGCTGCTCGCCCGTCCCCTCGATGGATTCGCGGGCGCGCTGCCGCAGCTGGTCGACGTTCCAGTCGTCGATCGCGACGCCGACGATCGGGCAGTTCAGCAGCTCGCGTTGCTCGAGCCGGTAGAGCGATCGAAAGGTCATCACCTTCGCCAGGTCGCCGGTGATCCCGAAGATGACGAGGACGTCAGCCGGCTGCCCTGCCGTCGCGGTCGGCCCGCTCTGCGTGCGTCGTGTCGCCATGGTGGTCATGGAGTGCTCCTCGTGTTAGGTATGCGTGCTCACCGCCGCGCCAGCGGTCGGTCGTCGGTGGGGGACGTCGGCACGGAGATGCGGGCCGAGCGCTCGTGTGTGAACCCGGCCCACGTCCAGTCGACGACCGCCTTCGCGCGATCCTCGCCGGTCGAGAGCAGGGCCAGATGCACCGTTCCCCATGCGAGTGCCGCCGCCTTGCCCTTGATCGTGCGGCCCCGGCGCAGCTGGATCACGGCTGAGGCCCGGCCGATCGTGGCCATCGTGCCCTTGTCGTGGTAGCGGAACGGGTTCGTCTGCCGTCCGGCGAGCAGCCGTGCGATGTTCTCCCCGGCGTGCTCACCGGCCTGGAGCGCGACCGAACCGAGCTGGGGCAGCACCTCGTCGGTCTCGCTGTCCGTGATCCAGGCCGCGTCCCCGACGGCGAAGATCTCGGGGTGCTCGGGGATGCGCAGATCCGGGCCGACGCCCACGCGGTTGCCCTTCTGCAGCTCGACGCCGAGCGAGGCCAGGATGGCGTTCCCCTGCAGCCCTGCGCCCCACACGAGCGTGTGCGCCGGCAGCGCCGCGCCCGAGCGCAGCGTGACGCGCGTCGGCGCCACGGAGGCGACGACCTCCCCCAGGAGCACCTCGACGTCGCGCTTTGCGAGCGCCTTCTCGGTGTAGGTGCGGATGTCCCGCTTGAACATCGAGAACAGCACCGGCCCCGCCTCGACCAGGGTGAGGTGGGCGGCGTCCTGCGGGATGCCGCGGTAGTCGTCGGCGAAG
>DATDIE010000146.1:0-7784 GCA_036521235.1 Acidimicrobiales bacterium
GCTCACGGTTGCGCTGGAGGATCCGCTTCACGGCCTGGGCGCACGCGTAGTGGCGGTCGCCGACGACCTCCGGGGCGAGGATGTTGCTCGTCGAGGCGAGCGGGTCCACGGCCGGGTAGATGCCGAGGGCCGCGATCTGCCGGGAGAGCTCGGTCGTCGCGTCGAGGTGGGTGAAGGTCGTGAACGGCGCCGGGTCGGTGTAGTCGTCAGCGGGGACGTAGATGGCCTGGACCGAGGTGATCGAACGACCCTTGGTCGAGGTGATCCGCTCCTGCAGCTGGCCCATCTCATCGGCGAGGGTCGGCTGATAACCGACGGCGGAGGGCATCCGGCCGAGCAGGGTCGAGACCTCCGAGCCCGCCTGGACGAAACGGAAGATGTTGTCGACGAACAACAGCACGTCCTGGTTCTTCACGTCGCGGAAGTACTCCGCCATGGTCAGCGCGGCGAGCCCGACGCGCAGGCGGACGCCCGGCGGCTCGTCCATCTGGCCGTAGACGAGGGCCGCCTTGTCGATGACGCCCGACTCCTGCATCTCGAGCCACATGTCGGTGCCCTCACGGGTGCGCTCGCCGACTCCGGCGAACACCGAGACGCCGCTGTACTGCTGGGCGACCCGGTTGATCATCTCTTGGATGATGACGGTCTTGCCCACGCCGGCACCGCCGAACAGTCCGATCTTGCCACCCTGCACGTAGGGCTCGAGCAGGTCGATGACCTTGATGCCCGTCTCGAACATCGTGGACCGCGGCTCGAGTTGGTCGAACGCCGGCGCGTTGCGGTGGATGTCCCAGTAATCGTCGGGCTGGCCGATGGAGTCGGTGTCGAGCGGCTTGCCGAGCACGTTGAACACGTGTCCGAGCACGGCGTCGCCGACCGGCACCTGGATCCCGTGGCCGAGGTTGCGCACGGCGGCGCCGCGCACCAGGCCGTCGGTCTGCTGCATGCAGATGCAGCGGACGCGGCCCTCACCGATCTGCTGCGCCACCTCGGCGGCGACCACGTGCTTCTCGCCGTCGAGCTCGATGTCGAACTCCACTTCGAAGTTGATCTCCGGCAGTGCGTGCGGCGGGAACTCGACGTCGATCACCGGTCCGGCGATGGCGACGACGCGGCCTTCTTCGAGGGTGGTCCCCGCCGCGCCGCTCGAAGTTGCGGTGGTGGTCATACGGTCAAGCTCCCTTCGATTGGCGGAGCGCCTCGGCTCCGCCGACGATTTCCATGATCTCGGTCGTGATGGCGTCCTGCCGCGCACGGTTCATGACGCGGGTCAGCGTGCGCACCAGCTCGTCTGCGTTCTCGGTGGCGGCCGCCATGGCCCGCTGCTGGGCCGTGAAGAACGACGCCGTCCCTTCGAGCAACGCGGCGAAGATCTCGGCTTCGAGTGCGCGCGGGGCGAGCTCCACCAGCAGTTTTTCGGGCTCGGGCTCGAACTCGGTATACCCCTCGAGCTGAGATTCCTCGGCCGGCGGGGCCTCTTCGTCGACCTCGGGCAGAGGGAGCGGGAGGAGCTGCATGTGCCCCACGCGTTGGGTGCCGGCCGAGATGAACCGGGTCGACACCATCTCGATGAGGTCGATCTCGCCGGCGACGAAAGGCGCCGCCACAACGGCGGCGACGTGCCGGGCGTCGGAGAACTCCGGGCGGTCGACGAAGCCGAGGAAGGACTCGGACACCTCGATGCCGCGGTAACGGAAGTACGGCGCCGCCTTCTTGCCGACCGACCACACCGTCACCTCGGCGCCGTTCGCCCGGTGCTCCGTCACCAGCCGCTCGGTCGCGCGCAGCACGCCCGAGTTGTACGAGCCGGCCAGGCCGCGATCGCCGGCGATGGCCAGGATCCCGACGCTCCGGACGGTCTCGGGCGTGCCGAGCAGCTTGGCTGCCGCCTGGGCGTCGGCTGCGGCCGTAAGACGAAGGACACGCTCCATGCCCTCGCGGTACGGCTTGTTCGCCGCAATCCGCGCCTGGGCGCGCACGATCCGCGAGGCAGCGATGAGCTCCATCGCCTTGGTGATCTTCCTCGTGGACTGCACGCTGCGGATGCGTCGCCGCAGGATGCGCTCTTGGCCTCCGGCCATGGATCAGTCGACCTTCCCCGTGTCGAAGCTCTCGCCGAATGCCTTGAGCGCCGAGTCGATGTCCGATTCGTCCGGCAGCGCCTTGGTGGAACGGATGGTCTCGAGGACCTCAGGGCGGTTGGCCCTGACGTACTCGATCAGCTCGGTGGCGTAGCGCTGCACCTCGGTGACGGGCACGTCGTCGGTCCAGCCCTTGGTGCCGGCGTAGATCACGACCACCTGCTCCTCGACCGGCACCGGCTGGTTCTGCGGCTGCTTCAAGAGCTCGGTCAGGCGATAGCCGCGGTCGAGCTGGGCCTGGGACACCCGGTCGAGGTCGGACCCGAATGTGGCGAACGCCTCGAGCTCGCGGAACTGGGCGAGGTCGAGCTTCAGCGTGCCCGACACCGTCTTCATCGCCTTGATCTGTGCCGCGCTGCCGACCCGGCTCACCGAGTTGCCGACGTTGATGGCGGGGCGGATACCCGAGTTGAACAGGTCGGTCTCCAAGAAGACCTGCCCGTCGGTAATGGAGATGACGTTGGTCGGGATGTAGGCCGAGATGTCCCCCGCCTTGGTCTCGATGATCGGCAACGCGGTCAGAGACCCGCCGCCCATGGCGTCGTTCAGCTTGGCGGCCCGCTCGAGGAGGCGCGAGTGCAGGTAGAACACGTCGCCCGGGTACGCCTCGCGGCCCGGCGGGCGCCGGAGCAGCAGGGCAACGGCCCGGTACGCCTCGGCCTGCTTGGACAGGTCGTCGTAGACGATGAGCGCGGCCTCGCCGTTGTCCATCCAGTGCTGGCCCATAGCGCAGCCGGCGTAGGGCGCCAGGTACTTATACGGGGCAGGGTCGCCCGCCGAGGCCACGACCACCACCGTGTACTCGAGGGCCTGGTGGTCTTCGAGGGTGGCGACCGTCTGCGCGACTGACGAGTTTTTTTGGCCGATCGCGACGTAGATACACTTCACGCCCTGGCCGGCCTGGTTGATGATCGTGTCGACCGCCACCGTCGTCTTGCCCGTCTTGCGGTCGCCGATGATGAGCTCGCGCTGGCCACGGCCGATCGGGGTCATCGCGTCGATCGCCTTGATGCCGGTCTGCAGGGGCTCGCTCACGGGCTGTCGGCTCACGATGCCGGGGGCCTGCACCTCCATCCGTCGGGTCTCGGTCGTGTTGACGGGACCTTTGCCGTCGATCGGCTCACCCAACGCGTTGACGACACGGCCGAGCAGGGCGTCGCCCACCGGGATCGTCTGGATGCGCCCGGTGGCCTTGACCGTCTGCTCCTCCTCGAGGCTGTCGACCTCTCCGAGGACGACGGCACCGATTGTGTCCTCGTCCAGGCTGAGGGCCAGTCCGAGTGTGCCGTCTTCGAACTCGAGCAGTTCGTTCACCGCGGCGTTCGGAAGACCCGACACCCGGGCGATGCCGTCACCGACTTCGACGATGCGCCCGATCTGCTCAGTCCCGACCGCCGGCGTGTACTCCTCGACGTTGCGCTCGAGCGCCTTGGTGATCTCACTGGCGTCGATCGTGAGCTCTGCCATCAGTTTGCTCCCTCTGTGTTATCCGTCGAACTCCGGCCTCGCCGGCGGAACCCCGACGGCTCCCAACCGGCCGGGGTCAAATGCTCTCGCAGGGCCTCGAGTCGGCCCCGCGCCGTGGCGTCCACCTGCAGGTCGCCGATGACGATGCGCGCTCCGCTCAGCAACGACTCGTCGACCTCGACCTGCAACTCGACCGGACCACCGGCCAGCGTGGACAGCGACCCGGACAGCTCGTTGCGCTGCGTGTCGTCAATCGGCTGCGCCGCGCTGACACGGGCGATCCGCCACCCCCTCGCCTTGGCGGTGGCTTCGACCAGGTAGTCGAGCGTGCCTACGAAGTCCCTGGCCCGTCCGCCGGCGATGACGTAGCGGACCAGTCTGAGAGTGGTGTCGGGGACCTTCCCCTCGAGCAGCTGGTTCACCACGCCCTGGCGCGCCGGGGCCTCGAGGTCGCGATCGGTGAGCGCGGCGCGCAGCGCAGGCGTCGAGGCGACGATGCGGGAGAACCGGAAGAGGTCGTCTTCCATCGACTCGAGCTCATCGTTGGACATGCCCTCGTGCTCGGCGGCGGCGTATCCGCCGACACGCCGGTGCGAGGACATGAGGCTGAGCGAGGGCTCGTCATCGAGGCCTTCGGTCAGGTGCCGCACTCGCGCGGCCAACCATCCCAGGGCGGAGGGGACCTCGGGCGCCAGGACCGCGCCGGACGCGTACGCCGCCAGGCGGCGGGCCTCCTCCGAGACCTTCCCGTCGAGGAGCTCGAGCATCACGGCACGGCGCGACGGCCCGGAGACCGTCGTGTCGGTCAGCGCCGCCCGCAACTGCGCGTTCGCGAGCACGAGTTGCTCGATCGCCTCCAGGTCGGTCGCGATCCCACCGAGCGCGCCCGGCCCGGCCGCCTCGGCGACCGCAGCCGTGTAGCCCTGAAGGGCTGGGTTCACTGCCGCGCCCCCGCGCTCGCCGCAGCGGCGTCGGGCTCTTCGCGCAGGGCCGTCACGGCCTGGTCGATCAGGTCACGGTGCACGTCGGCGTTCACCTCGCGCCCGATGATGCGCTCGACCACCTCCATGACGACCTCACCCATGCGGGTGGCGGCCTCTTCGACGGCCCGCTGACGGGCCAACGCGATCTCGACGTCCGCGTTGGCCACGATCCGGTCGTACTCTGCCTGCCCGCGGGCCTGCATGTCCGTGCGCACCTGCTCCGCCGTGTGGTTGGCGGTGGCGACGATCTCCCGCGCCTGCTGCCTTGCCTGCTCGAGCACCGAACGACGCTCGTCGTCGGCCGCCTCGGCGTCGGCTCGCGCCTGGTCCGCTGACTCCAAGGAGACGCGGATCTTCTCCTGACGATCCTGCATCGCCTTGTTGAGGGGCGGAAGAACGTACTTGTAGATCAGGAAGATGAGGACGAGCGAGACGGCGAGCTCAATGAAGAACGTGCCGTTCGGCAGTAGGAAGATGCTTGCAGTTGTCATGTTGGTTCCCGGTCTCCGGGTTGTCTGTCGTGGACGATGGGCTCTGCTGCGTTAGGCCGTGATGCTCTTGGCGGCGAAGACGTAGACGAAGACGACCATGAACAGAAGGTTGATGAAGTACATGGCCTCGACCAGGCCGACCGTCAGGAAGAAGTACTGCCTGGCCTTGGCCTCGATCTCGGGCTGACGTGCGATGGCCGCGATCGTCTGCGAGCCGGCCAGACCGTCACCTACCGCGGCACCGATGGCGCCACCGCCGAGGGCCAGGCCACCGCCGACGAGCGCGCCGGCAATGCGGATCGAACCTTCAACTGTTCCTGCCATTTTTTCTTTCTCCTTTGTCGAGATCCGTTAGTGATCGCTGCTGATGGCCATGCCCAGGTACATGATCGTGAGCAGGGCGAAGATGAAGGCCTGGATCGCCCCGATGAACAGTTCGTCGAAGGGCTTCCAGACGGCGAGGCCGATCCACGACAGGTAGGGCGGGATCAGCGTCACGATTACGACGATCATGAGGACGCCCGAGAAGATGTTGCCGAACAACCGGAACGTCAGCGTGATGGGTCGGGTGATCTCCTCGATGATGTTGATCGGGGTCAACGCGCCGTAGGGCTGCGCGAAGTGCTTGAAGTAGCCGCCGAGGCCCCGGTGCTTCACCGCCTGGTACTGGCAGAGGAAGAAGACGGACAGCGCGAGGGCCAGCGGCAGGTTGACGTCGCCCGTGGGCGGCGCGAGGAAACCCGGGTCGCCGCTCGGGATGAAGGCGATCCAGTTGCAGATGAGCAGGAAGAAGAAGATCGTCACGCCCAGTCCGACGAAGGACGCGCCCTCGGGCCCGATGGCCGAGGAAGCGAGATCGGAGACCTGCTCGACCAGCACCTCCCAGAAGAGCTGCAGCTTGCCGGGCACGCCGGAGGTCACCCGGCGCACCATCAGCAGGCCGAGGCCCAGCACGATCCCGGCGGCGATCAGCGTGGTCCACACCACGTCCAGGTCGATGGTGAGGCCACCGACGTGGATCACCCCGTGGTGCTCGCCGATGGTGATGTTGCCGCTGGCGAGGATGAAGTTCATTGGATCCCCTGTGACATCACGATGCGCCCGACGTTCGCCACGAAGAGCAGCTGGAAGATGACGAGACCGGCGACGGCGCCGATGCCCAACGCGCCGTTCAGGAACAAGAGGCCGATGCAGATCACCGTGATGATGCCGAGGCGCGTCACGCTCTTGGTGCCCATGGCGCGCCGCAGCACCTTGTTGCTGACGCTGACCTCACCACCCTCGGCCTGAAGCTTGGCGACGCCGGCATCGAGGAAGCGGAGGTTCAGGATCGCCATGCCCAGCCCGATGATGAGCCCGAGCGCCCCCCAAAGGGAGCCGAGCAGCGCGGTGATGAGGACCGCCACGGCGCCGATGATCAGGGCCGACAGGATGGTGCGACGCAGCACCTTGGTCAGCGCGCCGCCCTGGAGGTCCGAGAGACCTTCGAGCAGGTTCACCGGGCGACCTCTACAGGTACTGGCGGATCAGCTTGATGACGCTGTATGTGGCCGTCACCAGGCCCAACAGGAGGCCGACGAGGAGCAACGCCGGAGCCGTGTGAAACACGTCGTCCAGCCACAGTCCGAGGAAGACCCCCGCGGCGACGCAGACAGCGGCCGAGAGGCCCATGTTGAGGAAGGCGACCGCACCGGGGAGGGGTTTCGGGTCCCCCGACGGCGGGTCGGGCGACGGGCCTGACGGCGGAGACGTTTCCTCGGCGCTCACCCGAGGGGGCGCGCAGGACGAGGCTCACCTGGGATTCCATGGGACTTCTTCCCCGCTATGCCGAGCGTCGCGCGCCGTGGTCCATCGTCCCGATGGCCGCGCGTGCGGCACCGGACGAGGCGAGGTGGACGGGGTACACAGGCGTCATCATCGCATCTGGGCCGGATTCGCGTCCAAACGATCACGAAGGAAAGCGGACCACCTCGGAGACCCGCTCCGCCTGCCCGTTTGAGCTGGGAATGCCCTTATCGGAGGGCTCGTCCTCCTCCTGGCCGTTCCCCCGCCGCAGGCCGGGGTGGAAGAACGTGTAGAGGCCCACGCCGAGGGCCGCCGCGCCGATCGGGATGATGGCGTTCACCTGGTGCACGAAGAGCGGGAAGAGCAGGAAGCTCGAGAGCACCGCGGTCCAGGCCCACAGGATGATGACGCTGCGCCGCGGGCCGTGACCGAGACGCACGAGGCGGTGGTGGATGTGCTCCTTGTCAGGCGTGCCGAACCCCTTGCCGCTCGCCGTGCGGCGCACGAACGCGAACGCCATGTCGACCAGCGGGACGCCGAGGATGAAGAGCGGGATGAACAGGGGGGCGAAGAAGAAGTAGGTCACGCCGGAGATGGGCACGGCAGTAGGGACGCGGCCGCCGATCACCATCGTCGAGGCCGCCATCAACAGGCCGAGGAAGTGCGCGCCGGCGTCGCCCATGAAGATGCGCGCCGGGTTGAAGTTGAAGGGCAGGAAGCCCAGGCAGATGCCGCACGCGGCCACGGCCACCAGCGGCCCGATGTTGTCGCTCGGCAAGAGCCCGAGCCCCTGCAGGCGGATCCCGTAGATGGCGAGGGCGCCGCCGCCGATCGCCACCACGCCAGCTGCCAAGCCGTCCAGGCCGTCGATCAGGTTGACGGCATTGGTCAGCGCGATCACCCAGGCCGCGGTGATG
>DATDIE010000147.1:0-8329 GCA_036521235.1 Acidimicrobiales bacterium
TTGGACATGTAGTCCTCGTAGCCACCCTTCTGCGCGGCCTCGAGGTCCCAGGTGATCGTGCGCTGCTCGGGCTCGACCGGCTCCCCGTCCAGTGTCGTCACCGACACCGACCCGGGCGTCAGCACCGCCAGCTGGTCGTCGGCCAGCGTGTAGATGCGGCGCGTGTGCCCGATGAGCGCAGGGATGTCCGAGGCCAGGAACGCCTGCCCGTCCTCGAGCCCCAGCACGAGCGGCGTCAGCCGGCAGGCGGCCACGATCGTGTCGGGCTCGTCGGCGGAGATCACGGCGATCGAGAACGACCCGCGCAGGCGCCGCAACACGGCACGGGTCGCCTCGGCCAGCGACAACCCGCCGGCCATCTGCTCCTCGATGAGGTGGACCATCACCTCGGTGTCGGTCCCCGACGTCATCGTGTGCCCCGACGCCACGACCTCGGCCCGCAGCGAAGCGTGGTTCTCGATAATCCCGTTGTGGATCAGCGCCAGGCGGCCCGTGCAGTCGACGTGCGGGTGCGCGTTCTCTTCGGTCGGGCTGCCGTGGGTGGCCCAGCGTGTGTGCCCGATCGCCGCCGCGTGACCCCCGGGCGCGTCGGCCGTGCGCTCGGCCAGCGTCGCGACCGACGTCTTGGCCGTGGCCGCCCGGGCCCGCCAGATCCCCCCGTCCGCCACCAAAGCCACCCCCGCCGAGTCGTAGCCGCGGTACTCCAGCTGGTGCAGCGCGCCCAGAAGGACGGGCAGGGCGTCGGCCTCGCCGGTGACGCCGATGATGCCGCACATAATCGTCCCAGGCTACCCGGGGGCCTCCGCCCCACTTCGCCCCAGGGCCGCCTCGACGACCCCCGCGAGCTGGGCGGCGACGGCATCCGCCTGCTCAGCGGCCCGCGCCTCGACCATGACCCGCACGAACGGCTCGGTCCCCGAGGGCCGGAGCAACACCCGTCCGGAGTGGCCGAGCTCGGCCTCCGCCGCGATCACCGCCTCCCACACCTCGGCGCAGTCGGCCAGGCGCTCGGGCCGCGGGACCGGCACGTTCACCAGGCGCTGCGGCACCCGCTCGACCAGACCCGCCGACAGCGAAGCCAGCGAACCCCCACGCCGCACCATCAGGTCAGCCAGGGCCAGCCCCGTCAGGAGACCGTCGCCCGTCGTCGACTGCGAGCGGAAGATGATGTGGCCCGACTGCTCGCCGCCCAGCGCCAAGCCGTCTGCGTCGAGCGCCGCCAGCACGTGGCGGTCGCCGACGTCGGTCTCGCACACCGCGATCCCCCGCGCTTCCATCGCCAGGCGGAACCCGAGGTTCGTCATGACGGTCACGACCACGGTGTTGCCGGTCAGCTCGTCCCGTTCCGCCAGGTCCAGCGCGAACAGCGCCAGCAGGACGTCGCCGTCGACGATCTCCCCGGTGTGGTCGACCGCGATGACGCGGTCGGCGTCGCCGTCCAACGCAAGCCCCAAATCAGAACCCGAGGACACCACGACCGACGCCAGCTCCGAGGGATCGGTCGACCCGCACGCGGCGTTGATGTTGGCGCCGTCCGGCGCGTCGTGCAGCACCGTGACCGACGCGCCGACCGACCGCAGCACCGCCGGCGCCAAGGCGCTTCCCGCACCGTTGGCGCAGTCCACCACGACCGAGACGCCGTCGAGCCGCCGCCCAGCCAAGGTCGCAACGAGACTGTCCGTATACAGCGACGCGGCCGCCGCCCCGTCGAAGCTCAGGCGCCCGACCCCGAGGCCGGTGGGTCGCGCCGGCGCCCGGCCCGGATCAGCCAGCACCGCTGCCAGCTCTCGTTCGATCTCCGCCTCCACCTCCACGGGCAGCTTGGTTCCGAACAACGAGAACAGCTTGATCCCGTTGTCCCCGAACGGGTTGTGCGAGGCGGACACGACCGCCCCCGGCGCCATGCGGGACGCCGCCACCGTCGCCACGCCGGGCGTCGGCAGGACGCCGAGGTCGACGACGTCGGCGCCCTCGGTGGCCAGCCCGGCCGAGAACGCGGCCTGCAACAGGGGCCCCGAGCGGCGCGTGTCGCGCCCCACCACGAACGTGGGCGCGGGCAAGATGCGGGCGGTGGCGCGCCCGAGGGCCAGGGCCAATTCGGCCGTCAGCTCCTCGTTGGCCACCCCGCGCACGCCATCGGTGCCGAAGCGAGCAGGCACGTGGGTCGTGCTACTCCGGGCCCAGGACTACCGCTTGGAGTACTGCGGCGCCTTGCGGGCCTTCTTCAGGCCGTACTTCTTCGATTCCTTCTCCCGCGCGTCCCGCGTCAGGAGGCCCGAGCGCTTGAGCGTGCTGCGCTGCTCGGGGTCGACGCTGATGAGGCTGCGCGCGATGCCCAACCGCAGCGCACCGGCCTGCCCCGAGATACCGCCGCCATCGATCGTGGCGTCGATGTCGTACGTCTCGGCCGTGTTCGTCAGACGCAGGGGCTCGGTTGCCAGCATGCGGTGCGTCGCGGACGTGAAGTACTTCTCGAAGGGCTGCTTGTTGATGGTGATCGCGCCCTGTCCGGGACGAAGGCGCACGCGGGCCACCGCCTGCTTGCGGCGACCGGTGGTCTGGCTCAGTGGTGCGGGCATGGCGTCGGTGGTGTCCTTCCTACTGCGATCTCTGCGTTCTCGGTCCGCTCGACTCAGGCGGACCGGCTGGCCCGCCGGGCCTCGGGCACGTCGAGCGGCTCGGGCTTCTGGGCCGAGTGCGGGTGGTCGGGGCCGGCGTAGACGTGGAGCTTGCTCAGCTGCTGGCGGCCCAGGGTGTTTTTGGGCAGCATGCCGCGCACGGAGCGCCGCACCAGCTCGGCCGGCTTGTCCTCGAGCAGCGTGGCGTAGCTGGTCGAGCGCAGGCCGCCCGGGTACCCGCTGTGGCGGTACGCCTGCTTGTCGTCGGCCTTGTTCGACGTGAGCACGACCTTTTCGGCGTTGACGATGATCACGTTGTCGCCCGTGTCGACGTGCGGCGCGAAGTACGGGCGCCGCTTGCCCCGCAGGACGGCCGCCACTTCGGAGGCCAGGCGCCCGAGGACGAGGCCGTCGGCGTCGACGACGTACCAGGCCCGCTGGATCTCGGTGACCTTCGGTGAAAATGTGCGCACAGAACTGATCTTTCGCTTCCGCGTGGGTGGTGAGCTGGCCATTTGCAGCTGGCTCGTGGCCCCGGGGTCCCCAGAGCCGACATACCAGGATAGGGGCTGCGGCGGAGGTCCAGCAAGCCGCCCTTCCAGGGGTTTTGGGAAGCCCACCGCCAAGGTCCCGCCCGGGCCGACCCGGCGGCCAGCGATCTCCCGCCAAATGGGCACGAAGCCCCGCTCGGGCCTTACATTCTGGGCCATCTGGGCAGCTTGGCTCCACGAAGGGGCCGGAGAGGCGAACGGCGAGATGACTCCCGGTGGCACCCCCGAGCAGCCGGCCAAGCGGTTGGTCGTCGGCGCGCCCCTCGAACAGCAGCGCCTCCTCGCGAGCTGGCTTCTCGGCGGATCGGCCGGTGACGAGGTGGGCTGCCCCAACCTCTTCATCAGCCAGGACCCCGAGCTCGGAGGGCTCGTTCCGGTTCACCGGGCGGATCCCCGCATCGCTGCCGGCGAGCCCACCGGTCCGACGTCGTTCTGGCTACGCAGCAGTGAAGACCGTAGGCCGTGAAACTCAAGCTGGATCTGCACGAGATCTACAACCGAGGCGACGACATCGATCGTGCCCTCCGTGCCGTCATCGACGAGGCGATCGAGAAGAAGGTTCGGTTGGTGGAGATCATCCCGGGCAAGGGGAGCGGCCAGCTCAAGAAGCGCGTACTGCGGTTCCTCGACCAAAAGGACATCAAGGCGCTCTATGACCGAGTCGAGAAGGACTCTCATAATTTCGGCCGGGTGTTCGTCCACTTCCGACACAAGTAAGTGTCGGGGCGTAGCTTCGAACGGGTAGTCGATCGTTGCCGCTGTCACTTCATCGCGGTGGCGGCGGTAACAACGACCTACTCCCGTGACCGCCCCTTGATGCGTCGGACCAGGCCGTCCCGCGTGTGCGGCGAACGGAGACACCACGCTGACTGAGCCAGCGCTGCGTTGACGCGCTGTTCGAAGCCGCCATGCAGGTGGCCTACAGAGCCTTCACATAAACGAACGGCACTCTGGATCGAAGAGTCTGATAGGAGCGCCGCCATGAAAGATTGCGAAGCAGGTTGTCCACGGAACACCGTTCCCGCTCACACTGCATCGAGCGAAACACCGGAAGCAACGACGCCCGACGATTCCACGAGGTCAGATGCAGCTGCCACTTCATCCCCCTGGCCACTTTCAGCGACCATGGATCGCCAAGCACGATGGCCCAGGATCCGAGGACAGCTGTCGAGCCTGACGCGAGCACTGATTGTGGCCGCTGCGCTCATCGGTTCGGTGACTGGGTTGTTTGTGGGCCTTGAGGCGTCTTCGGCCGGAGCGGCGCAATCCGTGTCGGCCAGCGCATCTCCCGGGCATTTTGGAGCCGGTGGTCAGGGCTCCAACGCTCGTTCCGGGCCGGCCGCCGGCGGATCCACGGGCTCGGTAGGGAACGTCGCCAAATCGAGCTTCACGCTGACCACGTCGGCGGGTCAGGAGGTCACGGTCAAGGAGGAGTTCTCGACGAAATACGAGAAGGGCACGAGCGCGATTTCAAAGAACGCCGTCACCAAAGGTGAGCACGTGCTTGTTCTGGGGACCGTGAGCTCCACCACACTCAAGGCTTCCGAGGTGGTGGTGCGAACGAGCAGCGGTGGATCGGAGCCGTCGACGGCGGCGACAGTGGTGCCCTTCCAGAAGGGCGCGCCGGAGACGTCACGACAGGTGGGTCAGATCCCCGCCAGTTACAGCCAGGGATCGGGAACCATCGTCAGCGGAACGGCGGCGAACAAGGCCACCGAGGCCGCACTGACGGCCTATCCGGGTGGCATCGTCGACCGTGTGGTGAAGCTGAGCAACGGCGACTACGAGGTCCACAACATCGGCGTCAACTGGCCACACCACATCTTCGTCAACGCCGACTTCAAGGTCGTCGGCGCCAATTGATTGGCGAGCAAGGCACGAGAGGGCATGCAGGTCGAGTATGAGGGGTGGCGCGTAGCAGCAACGGCATCAGACAGAAGGGCGACCTGCCTCGCCTGTGTGTGTGTGTCGTCGGGCCAACAGCATCCCCAGAGGGATCAGCCCTCGGAGCCCTCTTCCGGCGCCACCTCGTCGACGTACAGCTGCGACCGAGCGAGGCGCCCCTCGTCGTTCCAGTGGTGCACGACCACCCCGTTGTAAATCAGGTTGGACGGCGGACCGCTGTCGACCTGGATCTCGATCGCGATCTTCCCGTCAGCCTCGAATATCTCGGTGACGTAGACGATCTCGTACTTGTGATCGGCCCAGTCCTTTTCGTACTGCTCTCGGACCGTTGTCTTTCCTCTGAGGGTCTGATCGAAGGCGCGCTTGAACTCCACGTCGTCATCGACAAGTTCCATGAGACCGTCGAGGTCCTGGCGATTGTGGGCGTCGAAGTAGCGGTCGGAAAGTGCGACCGGCGAAACCTCATGCGTACGCAGCGGCTCGTCGTCTGCCCCGGAATCCGCCCCAGAAGCCGCGCCAGACTCCGCCCCGCCGAGGTCTTCGTCCGACTCATAGGCGTCACCCCACATCCAGTCGGGCGTCTGATGCACGTACGGCCTTACCTCGGAGCGGCGCGCGAACTCACCCGAGGCGTCACGAAAGAGGAGCTCCGTCCGCTTCAGGTCGTCCCGGAGTGGCCGGCATTTCGTTTCGGCATACGTCCACATTCGCCCGGGCACGGCCAACTGGTATTGGTCGAGGAGGTCCAAGCAGACCCCGGCTTGCTGGCGAATCCGGGTCGCCAATGCCTTCGCACCGGCGTCATCGTCGGCGGCATCGACGGACTCTTCCAGGACGCGCAGCTTCGACATCCCGTAACTCAGTTCCCTTCTGAGCTTGCGCGTCCGATCCATCGACCACCTCCCTCCACCAGCTCGACCGACGCAGCCGCCATCCCTCCGGGCTGGGCTGACCAGCGTCCTGAGTCAAGGCTGACGGAGCGCGACGGCGCAGTCATGGGACGAAAGGCCCATAAGCCTCATATCCGCTGGACAGCGGCACGCGTTGACCAGCCGTTGTCCGCACCCGTAGGCACGAGACAAACGCGCCGGTCGGTTCTACGGCTGCGGCAAACGCTCCCCGTCGTAATCGACCGCTACGAGGCAGAGCCCTGACGCGGGAGCCGGGTCGGGCATCTGGTGGCGGGACGCCGCGCGCAAGCGCTCCATCAACCCCGCCGCGTTCTCGCGGCCCCGTCCCACCTCGACCAACGAGGCCACCAGCGACCGCACCATCTGGTGGCAGAACGAGCTCGCCGTGATCTCGAAGCGCAGCAGGCGCGCCGGTGTCTCGCCGGCGACCGGGCTGACCCCGTCGGCATCGGTCGCCTCGGGTCCCTTGTCGATCGACCACTGGGCCCGGGTCACCCGGCGCTCGATCGGCTCGGACGGGTCCGTGCCCGGCTTGCGCCGGCAGAAGGAGCGGAAGTCGTGGGTACCGAGCAGCACGTCCGACGCCGTGCGCATGGCGACCAGGTCGAGCGGGTCGCGCACGTGCCAGGAGATCCGCGCCAGCAGGGGGTCAGGCTCGGGCGCGTTCCAGACGAGGTAGCGGTAGGTCCGCCCGCTCGCCGAGCGCCGGGAGTCGAAGTCCTCGCCGACCTCCTCGGCCTGCCGGACGACGATCTCGGGTGCGAGCTGGCGGTTGATGGCGCGGGCGAGCCCGGCCGCGTCGTAAGGGATCGGCGGCAGGTCGACGTGGACGACCTGCCCCCGCGCGTGCACGCCCGCGTCGGTGCGTCCGGCGCACGTGATGGCGGGTGGCTCGCTCAGCCGCGCGGTGCGTTGCAACGCCGCGCGCAGCGCGCCGGCCACGGTCGGGACCTCGGGCTGGATGGCGAAGCCGCGGAAGGCCGCCCCGTCGTACGCGATGAGGAGCCGCCAGCGCTGGCTCGCAGCGCCGGGAGGGTGCTCCACGGTGGACCGGAAGATCTGGCGCTCGGCCTAGACGAACTCGATGCGCGCCATCGGCGCGTTGTCACCCGGGCGCGGGCCGAGCTTCAAGATCCGGGTGTAACCGCCGGGACGGTCCGAGTAGCGCGGCGCGATCTCCTCGAACAGCTTGTGCGTCATGTCCTTGTCCCGGATGAGCCCCACCACGTTGCGCTGGTTGGCGACGCCGCCCTTGCGTGCCGCGGTGATGCACTTCTCCGCCACGGGGCGCATCGCCTTCGCCTTGGCCTCGGTCGTCACGATCGACTCGGCCGCAATGAGCGAGGCGACCAGGTTGCCCATCATGGCCTTCTGGTGCGACGACGAGCCGCCGAAGCGGCGGCCGCGCTTGGGAGTGGCTTGCATGGGTGGTCCTCAGTCCCTCGTGCGGAGCGAAAGCCCGCGCTCGTCCAGACGCTGGACGACCTCGTCGGCCGACTTCTGGCCGAAGTTCGTGATCGCCAGCAGGTCTTCCATCGTCCGCTCGACCAGCTCGCCGATCGTGTTGATCTGGGCGCGCTTGAGGCAGTTGCGCGGGCGCTCGGAGAGGTCGAGCTCCTCGATGCGCAGGTCGAGGTCGGGCGAGCCGCTCGTGGTCGTGCCGGTGTCACCGAGCTCCAGGCCCTGCGGCGCCTCTTCGAGGTCCGCCACCAGCGAGACCAGGTTGCGCAGCGTGTCGCCGGCCGAGGCCAGCGCCTCACGGGGCGAGATCGTCCCGTCCGTCTCGATGTCGAGCACGAGGCGGTCGTAGTTGGTCGACTGCTCGACCCGGACCGGCTCGATGTCGAACGTCACCCGGTGCACGGGCGAGAAGATCGAGTCGATCGGGATCACGCCGATGGTCGAGGACCGCTTGTTCTTGTCCGCCGAGGCGTAGCCGCGGCCCCGCTCAACGGTGACGTCGACGGCCAGGCGGCCCTTGGCGTTGATCGAGGCGATGTGCAGGTCGGGGTTCAGGACCTCGACGTCCGGCGTGAGCTGGAGGTCGGCCGCCGTGGCGTCGGCCGGGCCCCGCACGTCGAGGCGCAGGGTCACCGGCTCGTCGGAGTGCACCCGCACCAGCAGGTCCTTGAGGTTCAGGATGATGTCGGTGACGTCTTCCTTCACGCCCGGGAGCGTGGTGAACTCGTGCAGCGCCTCGTCGAAGCGCAGTTGCGTCACCGCACCGCCCGGGATGGACGAGAGCAGCGTGCGGCGCAGCGAGTTGCCGAGCGTGGTGCCGAAGCCCGGGTCGAGCGGGCCAATGGCGAAGCGCTGGCGGTTGTTCTGCTCCTCGTCGACGACT
>DATDIE010000148.1:0-5713 GCA_036521235.1 Acidimicrobiales bacterium
CGCCGCAAATGAGGACGACATCGAACCCTCGGTCCTCGAGTCCGGTGAGGATGCAGTCCAAGACGAGCTCGGCCCCGCCGGCTAACGGGTTAGCCATGTCGCGCCAACTGAGGGCGACTACCTGCATCTGTCCTGCTTTCCAAGGGCCCGCATCTCTAGAGAGACTGCAGTGGCGACGGGGAGGAAAGGCAGATCCTTCACGAACAGTCCCGAGTCTGCAATCCCCAGACACCGATCGCGCTTTCCCCGAATAGCGCTTTCAATTTCGGCAGCAAGCCTCACCCGAGCACCATCCGCGCCCCGCTGTAGTCGAACACCACCCACCCGTAGCGCTTCAGCTGGTCCGACCCCAAGAGCCCCTGCGTCCCAGCCAGTCCGAGCGTGCCGAAGGACGTGTCCCCCACCAGCTGGGGGTGGAGCGGCTGCCCGGGCACCGACCACGCCCCGCTGTGCACGAGCGGCACCGTGATCACCGAGCACACCGTCGCCTGGCGTTGCGCCAGGTCCGTCCGCGGCAGCGCCTCGGCGTGCGCCACCGTCGTCGACACCACGCTCTGCGACGATCCCGTGTCGACGACGAAGCTGCGGCGTGGCCCGCCGGCGAAGCGCACTGCGACGCTCAGCGACACGTCGCCCGGCACCGGCGACACCGTCACGGGCACCGTGGTCCCACCACCCTGGGTGAGCACCGGCGCGGGAGCCGGTCCGATCGGCCCCGTGTAGGACGTTTCGCTGGTGAGCGGCGGCCCTTGCGGACCGGGGAGCACGAGGTCGCCCGCCGCGAAGTCGATGCGCACCGCGCCGAAACGGGCGAGGACGTCGGACCCGAGCAGGCCGACCGGCTCGCCCTTGCCGCCGATCTGGGGCAGCGTGGCCGACGTCAACTGCTGGGGCGCCAGGTCGACCCCTTCGAGGGACCACTGGGCGACCGACACGGGCTTCGCCGTCCCCGTGCAGTCGACCCCCGCGAAGAGCGTCGACTGTCCGGCGGACGCCAGGTGGAGCCGCGTGGCCAGGTGGGCGTCGATGGTCGATTGGCCCGCCCCCGAGTCGAGGACGAAGGGGAACGGGCCCTGACCCGCGATGCAGACGTTGACGATCTCGGCCACCTGGCCCGCCACCGTGCTGACCTCGATCGGCACCCGGGTGCCGCCCCCCGGGACCGGCGTCGCCGCGGTGCAGCCGTCGGCCGCCGGAGGCAACGCGAAGTTGACCTCGGGCTCGACGTGGACGTGGGGGGCCGACGCCCCGCCGCCCCCGCCCCCGCCCCCGCCGCACGCCGCCAGGCTGAGGCCGAGCGCCACTACCGCGACGAGCCCGCCGGCGCGCCGAGCGCGCGCCGCGCGCCCTCGGCGCGCCGTCACGCCCCAGCGCGCGCGATGCGGAGGGTGGCCATCGCCAGGCGCGCCCCGAGGACGAGCACGGCGAGGGGAAGCGCCAGGCGCCGCCAACCCGTGGTGGTGCGGAACGTGAAGCGGAGGGCGGAGCGGTGGTGCGCAAACATCATGCGGTAGGGGTCGCGGGCCGTGCTCACGCCCTGCACGTGCGTGACCGCCGCCGTGCCGGCGAAGCCCACGCCCCACCCGGCGTGGTGGGCCCGCCAGCACAGGTCGGTGTCCTCGAGGTACATGAAGTACGCCTCGTCGAAGCCGCCGAGCTCTTCGAGCGCCCGGCGCCGAGCCAGGAAGCACGACCCCGAGACCCAGCCGGCCCCGGTGACGACGTCCCCCTCCGGCGTGCCCGGGTTGTAGCGCTTGGTGAACGGGTTGTCCGGCTTGAACACCGCCAACAGGGCGTGGCCGGCGGCGTCGGTGAACGACGGGAAGGCCCGCACCGAGGGGTAGACCTCGCCGGCGTCGGTGAAGATCCGCGGCCCCACCAGCGCCCAGGCCGGGTTCGCCTCGAGCGCGCGGCGCAACGCGTCGAGCGTGCCGGGATGCACCTCGAGGTCGGGGTTCGAGACGAGCACCCACTCCGGGGTCGGCCCGGACGAACCCGCCAGCGCGGCCAGGCCGCGGTTCACTCCCGCCCCGTAGCCGAGGTTGGCGCCCGGGCGCACCACGCGCACGCGCCCCGCGGGCCCGTCGGTGAGGAGGTCCCCCAACGCCGCCTCCGCGCCGCCGGGGGCACCGTTCTCGACGACAACCACGGTGGCGGCACCGTCGTCGAGGAGCGACCGCACACAGCCCGAGAGCAACGGGCCGGTGTCGTGGTCGACCACGACGGCGGCGACCGCCTCGGGTACCGGGGGCACCGCGGGCGCCGGAGCCACGAGCGGCTCAGAACTCCTTGGTGAAGCGGAACCTGATCAGCGCCCGCATCGCGCCGAAGCCGTCACGCCAGGTGATCTTCTTGCCCTCGTCGGGCTCGCGCCCGGCGTAGGAGATCGGCACCTCGTAGATCCGATAACCGCGGCGGAGCACCTTGGCCGTGATCTCAGGCTCGAAGTCGAAGCGGTTCGACACCACGGTCAAGCCCTCGAGGACCTGCGCGTCAAAAAGCTTATAGCACGTCTCCATGTCCGACAGCGTCGAGCTGTACAGCAGGTTCGTGACCAAGGACAGCACGCGGTTGCCCATCCAATGCAGCGGCAGCATGTTCTTGCGCTCGCCGGTGAAGCGGCTGCCGTAGACGACGCGCGCCTTGCCACGCAGGATCGGCTCCAGGAGCTTGGGCCAGTCGTTCGGGTCGTACTCGAGGTCGGCATCCTGGATGAGCACCAGGTCGCCCCGGGCCTCGGCCAGGCCGGTGCGGATCGCCGCGCCCTTGCCCTGGTTCTGCGTGTGGCGCAGGAGGCGCAACGTGGAGTCCTCGAGCGCGGCAAGCACCTTGTCCGAGCCGTCGCTCGACCCGTCGTCCACGGCGATCATCTGCAGCTCCACCGGCAGCTCCACCGCGCGCATGCGCCGGATCACCTCGGCCACCGTCGTCCGCTCGTTGAACACCGGCATGATCACCGTGAGCGTGCGGTACGTGCGCGGCGGCGGCAGCTCGGTCAGGTCGACGTCGGTCATCGGGCCTCCTCTTCGACCTTGCGCGCGAAGTACTCGATCGTGCGCTCGATCCCCTCGCGCAGCCCGGTCGTGGGCTCCCACCCGAGCGCCGTCCGGGCCAGCGTGATGTCCGGGCAACGCCGTGTCGGGTCGTCCTCGGGAAGCGGCTCGTACGTCACGCCCGACGACGATCCCGTCATCTCCAGGACGAACTCGGCCAGCTCGAGCATCGTGCGCTCGTCGGGGTTGCCGATGTTCACCGGCCCGGTCAACGACGAGTCGAGCAGCGCCATCAGGCCGCCGATCTCGTCGTCGACGAAGCAGAGGCTCCGGGTCTGGCTGCCGTCACCGTACACCGTGAGCGGCTCGCCCCGCAACGCCTGCACGATGAAGTTCGACACGACCCGCCCGTCGCCCGGCGCCAGGCGCGGCCCGTAGGTGTTGAAGATCCGCACGATCCCCACGTTCACGCCGTAGGAGCGGTGCATCGCCATGGTGAGGCTCTCGGCGAACCGCTTGGCCTCGTCGTAGACGCTGCGCGGCCCGACCGGGTCGACGTTGCCGCGGTACGACTCGACCTGGGGGTGGACGTCGGGGTCACCGTAGACCTCGCTCGTGCTCGCCATCAGGAAGCGCGCGTCGTGCGCCCGGGCCAACTCCAGGAGCCGGCGGGTCCCCTCGCTCCCCACCGCCAGCGTGTCGAGGGGCCGGGCGAGATACGCCGGCGGCGACGCCGGCGAGGCCAGGTTGCACACGACGTCGACCTTGGCGTCGTCGCCCACGTCGACCTTCTCGCTCACGTCGGTCACGACGAGCCGGAAGCGGTCGTGTTCGAGCAGATGCGCCACGTTCTCCTTCGACCCGGTCGACAGGTCGTCCAGGCACACCACGGTGTCGCCCCGCTCGACCAGCCGGTCACACAGGTGGGAGCCGAGGAACCCGGCACCGCCCGCCACCACCACCCGGCTCACCGGCGGCCGATCCCGGTGTAGGTGAAGCCCATGCGCCGGACCGCGGCGGGGTCGAGCAGGTTGCGGGCGTCGACGATGTTCGGCGCCGCCATGACGGACAGCACCCGGGCGAAGTCGAGCCAGCGGAACTCGTCCCACTCGGTCAGCACGACCACCGCCCGGGCCCCGGCGGCCGCGTCGTAGGGGTCGCCCCGCAGCTCCAGCCCGCGCAGGTCCTCCGCCGCCTCCGCCGTGGCGTCGACCGTCGGGTCGAAGGCCTGCACCGTGGCGCCGAGCTCGGCGAGCCGGCGGCAGATCTGGAGGCTCGGCGAGTCGCGCCGGTCGTCGGTGTTGGCCTTGAACGTGAGGCCCCACACCGCCACGGGCTTTCCTTCGACCGAGCCGCCGCACGCCGTCTCGATCTTGGTGACCACGCGGAGCAGCTGCTCGTCGTTCGACGCGATGGCGCCGGCGAGCAGCGAGAAGTCGTAGCCCGCCTCCCCCGCGATGTGCAGCAGCGCCCGGGTGTCCTTGGGCAGACACGAGCCGCCCCAGCCCGGTCCGGGCCGGAGGAACTCGAAGCCGATGCGCTTGTCGTAGCCCAACCCGAGGAGCACGTCGCGGGCGTCCGCGCCGACCTCTTCGCACAGGCCGGCCAGGGCGTTGACGAAGCTGAGCTTGGTCGCCAAGAACGCGTTGGACGCGTACTTGATCGTCTCCGACGTCGTCGCGTCGGTCACGATCAGCGGCGCCCCGGTCGAGGCGAAGAGCTGCCCCACCGCCGCCGCGGGCTGCGCGTCGTCCGCCCCGACCACGATCCGGTCCGGATGCAAGCTGTCCATCACCGCGGTGCCCTCGCGCAGGAACTCGGGGTTCGACACGACGCTGACGTCGGGGCGCCCGATCACCTGCTCGACCATGGTGGCCGAGCCGACCGGCACGGTGGACTTGTTGACCACGATGGCGCCGGGCACCAGGTGCGCGGCGATCTCCTTGGCGGCCGACTCGACATACGACAGGTCCGCCGACCCGTCGCTGCTCTGCGGCGTGGACACGCAGAGGAAGACGAATTCGGCGCCGGCCACGGCGTCGACGGCCGACTCGACGAAGGAGAGGTTCCCGGCCGCCACTGCGCCGGTCACGAGGTCCTCGAGCCCCGCCTCCACGATCGGCAGGCGACCCGCCCGCAGCGTGGCCAGCCGGGCCGCCTCGCGCTCGGCCAGGACGACCCGGTGCCCGAAGTGCGCCAGGGTCGCCGCCGTCGGCAAGCCGACGTAGCCGGCGCCGATCACGGCGACGGTGTGCCGGGCCCGGCGTCCTTCACGGCCCGGAGGGGTCACGCCGGCGCCTCCTCTTTCTCGCGGGCGCGCTCGAGGTCGAGCTCCGCGCGCACGAACGGGACGAGCCGGGCCAGGCTCTCCTCCCACGGGGGCAACGCCGGCAGCCCGCTCAGGCGCAACGCCATGTTGTCGAGCACCGAATAGGCCGGCCGCGGCGCCGGTCGGGGCGGGTCGAGCTCCGCCGTGCTGATCGGGCGCACGCGCTCGGGGTCGGCCCCTGCCTCAGCCAGCACCGCCCGGACGAAGCCCCACCAGGTGGTGGCCCCGCCGTTGGTCAGGTGGAAGACGCCGGGCCTCCGGTCGAGTCCGAGCGTGACGACCGCGGGCGCCAGGTCGGCCGTGAAGGTGGGCGAACCGTGCTGGTCGTCCACGAAGCGCAGCTCGCCTTCGCCGGCGGCCAGACGCAGCGCGGTGACGACCATGTTGGCCC
>DATDIE010000149.1:0-5906 GCA_036521235.1 Acidimicrobiales bacterium
CATGCGCGTGTTGGCGATGGGCGACAACGCGTTGACGGTCACGCCCGGGGGCGCCTGACGGCCCAGCTCCCACGTCAGGGCGGCGACGGCGCGCTTGGCGGCGCTGTAGCCCCCGGCGTCGGCGGCCCGCCAGCCCGAGCCGGACGTGACGCCGACGATCCGACCGTGTCCGGCGGCCGCCATGATCGGCAGCGCGGCCTCGAGCACGTTGAGGTACCCGCCGAGGTGCACGTCGAGCAGCGCCTGGAAGTCCTCCTCGGTGCCGCTGGCGACGTAGCTCTGGCGCGTGATGCCGGCGACGTTCACGACGGCATCGAGCCCGCCGTGCTCGTCCGCCAGCTGTCGGAACAGCGCGCGCAGCGCCGGGCCGTCGGTGACGGAGGCGGATGACGCCTGGGCGGACCCGCCGGCGGCCACGATGCGCCCCGCGGTGGTGGACTCGGGCTCGGGCAGCTCCTCGGTGCCCTCGAGCGTGACGAGCGGGTCGACCGTGACCACGAACCAGCCGCTGCGGCCGAGGTCCTCCGCGATCGCCCCCCCGATGCCGCCCCCGCCCCCGGTGACGGCGGCGACGCGCTGGCGGGCGCTCACGGCGCCGTCGAGCGGACTTCGACGTCCAGGCCGTCGAAGTGGCCGTCGTCGAGCCACTTCTCGAGGCGGTCGCGGTAGCCGAACCAGTCACCCAGGCCGCCCCGGTAGGCCCCGACGAGCGGGGTCCTCTCCTCGGGATGGCCCTCGTCGTTGATGCGTGAGGGGGTGCAGGCCGCCATCACCCGGCTGGCGTCGATGTACCCGTCGACGATCCCCTGCACCCACTTCGCCTCGGCCTCTTCGCTCACGTCGAAGACGTCGACGCCCTCTTGCTGCAACAGCCCGACGGCCCGGCCGACGAACTCGGCGCCCAGCACGGCCAACTGCGTGTAGTTGACCGTGACGACGGCCTGCTGGAACGGGGCCGGCATCACGAACAGGTTGGGGAAGCCGCGGCTCATCATGCCGAACAGGGTGTGCGGGCCGTCGGCGAACTTCTCCGCCAGCGTGACGCCGTCGCGCCCGACGACCTCGTGCCCGGCGCGGCGGTAGAGCGGGGTCTGCTCGGGCTCGAAGCCCGTGCCGTAGACGATGCAGTCGACCTCGTATTGCTCGCCGTCGACGACCGGGCCCTTGGCGGTGATGCGGTCGACGCCGCCGGGGCAGTCGATGAGCGTGACGTTGGGGGCGTTGTACGCCAGGAGGTACTCGTCGTGGAAGCAGGGGCGCTTGCAGATGTAGCGGTAGAAGGGCTTGAGGATCTCGGCCTTGATCGGGTCGTCCACCAACCCCTCGACGCGTTGGCGGTGCTCCTCCATGATCTGGAAGTCGATCAGCTCCCCGCTGCGCGCGATGTCGGCGCCCGTCATGCCCTCGGTGACCTTGGGGTGGTTGACCGCGGCGAAGTGGTGCGTCCACCCGTCGTCGACCTCGTCGTCGTCCACGGGCAGGCCCAGCATGATCGCCTGGAAGTTGTCCATGCGTGCCCGCTGCCAGCCCGGTTCGAGCCCCGCGGCGAACTGGGGGTCGGTGGGCCGGTTCCCGCGCACCCCGATGGCCGACGGCGTGCGCTGGAAGACGTAGACGTGCTGGGCCGATTCGACGAGTGGCGGCAGGCACTGGATGCCGCTGGCGCCCGTGCCGAAGAGGGCGACCACCTTGTCCCCGAGCCCGGTCAGCGGCTCGGACGGCCCGCCGCCGGTGTAGTCGTAGTCCCAGCGCGCCGAGTGGAACGAGCGCCCGGCGAACTCCTCCATGCCGGCGATGGCGGGCAGCTTCATGAGGTTGAGGATCCCCACTGCCAGGACGTAGAAGCGACTGCGGATCTCGTCGCCCCGGTCCGTCGTGATCAGCCAGCGACCTTCGTCCTCGCGCCACTCCGCCCGCGTCACACCGGTGTGGAAGAGGGCGTCGTCGGTGAGGCGGTACCGCTCGGCGATGCGCTCGAGGTGGCTGCGGATCTCGTCGCCGAAGGCGTAGCGCTTCGTCGGGACGTAGTCGAACTCCTCGAGCATGGGGATGTACATGTACGACTCGACGTCGCACATCACCCCGGGGTAGCGATTCCAGTACCAGGTGCCCCCGACGCCGCCCGCCTGGTCGACCAGGCGAATCTTCTCGACGCCGGCCTGGCGCAGGTTGGCCCCGGCCAGCACTCCGGCGATCCCTGCGCCGATGATGACGACGTCGGCCTCGTCGTGGAGCGGGTCGCGCTCGGTCCACGGGGTGAACGGGTCCTTCCGGTAAGAGGAGAAGTGAGCGTCGTGGTCCAGGTCGCGGATCTCGGAGCGGCCCTCCACCAGCCGGCGGTCCCGCTCGGATAGGTATTTGGCGCGGACGGTTTCCTTGTCGAAGGGCATGGAGTCTGGATCGGGCTCGAAGGGTGGTACGGGCAATCTACGTGGCGCGATGGCCGAAAATTGAATCTGACCTCGATGTTGGCGTCCTCGAACCTTAGCCGTGGGCGATCTTGGGACGAGAAGGCGAGACGCCGCGAAATCGGCCCCATGGACCCGGGCCGGCCCGACCGCCGCAGGGCACCGCTAGTCTCGTAATAGTTATGGAAACACAACTATCTTCCGGGCCCTCGGTCCTGGCCGAGCCGCTGGCGATGCACGAGCTCAGCCGGAACCGTCGGATCGGCATCCTGCTGATCTGCTCCATGAGCCTCCTCATCGTGGGCCTCGACGTGACGATCGTGAACGTCGCCCTCCCATCGATCGGCCACGACCTCGGCGCCTCCGTCTCCGGCCTGCAGTGGGTCGTCGACGCCTACACGCTGGTGCTGGCGAGCCTGCTCATGCTGTCCGGCTCCACCGCCGACCGGCTGGGTCGCAAGCGGACCTTCATCCTCGGGCTCGCCGTCTTCTCGGCCGGCTCGCTGCTCTGCAGCCTCGCCCCCAACCTCGAGCTCCTGGTCGTGTTCCGGATGCTGCAGGCGATCGGCGGCTCGATGCTGAACCCGGTGGCGATGTCGATCATCACGAACACGTTCACCGACCCGCGCGAGCGCGCCCAGGCGGTCGGCGTCTGGGGCGCGGTGGTCGGCGTCTCCATGGCCCTCGGCCCGGTCGTCGGCGGCCTGCTGGTGACGTCGGCCGGCTGGCAGTCGATCTTCTGGATCAACATCCCGGTGGGCCTGGCCGCGATCGTGCTCACGCTGCGCTACATCCCGGAGTCCAAGGCGCCGCGCGCCCGGAAGTTCGACCCCGTCGGCCAGGTGCTGATGATCGTCCTCTTCGCCTCGCTGACCTACGGGATCATCGAAGCCCCCAGGCGGGGGTGGTCGTCGCCGCTGATCGTGTTCATGTTCTGCCTCGCCGCCACGGCGCTGGCCGGCTTCGTGTTCTACGAACCGCGGCGGAAGGAGCCGCTCGTCGACCTGCGGTTCTTCCGGTCGATCCCGTTCGCCGCGGCGACGGTGACGGCGATCGCGGCGTTCGCCACGCTCGGCGGCTTCCTCTTCCTCAACACGCTCTACCTGCAGGACGTGCGCGGCCTGTCCGCGCTGCACGCCGGCCTCGACACGCTGCCAATGGCCGTGATGACGATGGTGGCGTCGCCCATCTCCGGGCGCATCGTGGGCAGCCGGGGGGCGCGCATCCCCCTGGTGACGGCCGGGGTGGCGCTGACGGCGGCCTGCATCATGCTGGCGCAGATGGAGCCCACGACTCCCTTCACGTGGTTGTTCGTGGCGTACGTCGTGTTCGGGCTGGGCTTCGGCGTGGTGAACGCGCCGATCACCAACGCGGCGGTCTCGGGCATGCCGCGGGCCCAGGCCGGGGTGGCGTCGGCCATCGCATCGACGTCGCGCCAGCTGGGGGCGACGCTCGGCGTGGCCGTCGTGGGCGCACTCGTGACGTCGAAAGTCTCGACCTCGGCGTCGTCCGGGTTCGCCGAGGCGACGCACGCGGGCTGGTGGGTCCTCGCGGGGTGCGGTCTAGTCGTGCTGGTGCTGGGCTTCGTGGCCACGTCGCGCCGGGCCCTCGAGTCGGCCCAGCGCACGGCGCGGGAGCTCAACCCCGAGGCCCTGCCCGAGCCGGCGGCGAGGTGACCGCGCCGACCCGCCCCGAGACCCCGGGGCAGAAGTCGATGGCGGAGCCCACACCTGCCGCGAAGGCAGCCTGGTCGATCATGGGCGACCTGGTGCTGGACAACGAGCGGCGCCGCGAGGTGGCCGACGCGCTCGGCATGAGCTTCGGCCGGGCCAAGGCGCTGCGCCGGTTGGCCCGCGCATCGATGGGCCTGGGGGAGCTCGCGTCGACGCTCGGGATCGACAAGGCGTACGCGACCGTCATCGTCGACGACCTGGAGGCCCAGGGCCTGGTGCGGCGCCGGCCGCACCCTTCGGACCGCCGGGCCAAACTCGTCGAGGTCACCCGCAAGGGCAAGGACCTCGCCCGGCGCGCCAACAAGATCCTCGGGACGCTGCCGCCGGGGTTGCTCTCGCTCGATCCACGCGAGGCCGAGGAACTCCTGCGCATCCTGCGGGCCGTCGCCGAGCCCCCGCCCGATTGACGCACGCCCCGGGGCGGGGCAGGGTCACGGGCATGCGGACGGATGGCAGTCCATGAGGCCAATGGACGAGCTCCTCGACCTGAGCGGCAAGGTCGCGCTGGTGTCCGGCGGGAGCAGGGGCATCGGCCGGGCCATTGCGGAAGGCCTGGCCTCGGCCGGGGCGGACGTCGTCGTGGCCAGCCGCAAGCTCGACAATTGCGAGACCGCGGCGCGGGAGATCGCGGCGGCGACCGGGCGCCGGGCGGTGGCGATGCCGTGCCACGTGGGCAAGTGGGAGGAGTGCGACCGCCTGGTCGACTCGGTCTACGCCGAGTTCGGGCGTTGCGACGTCCTGGTCAACAACGCCGGAATGTCGCCCGCCTACGACGGCCTCGCCAACGTGAGCGAGGACCTCTACGACAAGGTGCACGCGACCAACGCGCGCGGCCCGTTCCGCCTGAGCGTGCTCGTCGGCGACCGGATGGCGGAGGGCGACGGGGGGTCGATCGTCAACATCTCGTCGGTGGGGTCCTGGCGGCCCAGCCCCGTCGACTTGCCGTACGCCATGGCCAAGGCATCGCTCAACGCGTTGACGCTGGGGCTCGCCGGGTCCTGGGCCCCGAAGGTCCGGGTCAACCTCGTCCTGCCCAGCGCCACCGAGACCGACCTCAGTCGCAGCTGGCCGCCGGAGATGAAGGAGCGCGTCGCCAACGCCAACCCCATGGGGCGCATGGCGCGCCCCGAGGACATCGTCGGTGCCTGCGTCTTCCTGGCCAGCGACGCCGCCGCCTACGTCAACGGGGCGCAGCTCGCAGTCGATGGCGGGCTCTACCGCACCCTGTGAGGGCAGGCCACCTGCGCCCTCACGGCGTCGTCAGGTAGCGGTCGATCACCCGGTGCATGTGCAGGACGTTGCTCTCCTGCCGCCGGTTCAAGCGGAGGCCGGGGCCGCCGCGTGACTTCATCCCGATCTGGACGTGCTCCATGTTGGCGTAGTCCTGGTTGGTGATCTCCCCCCAGTCGCGCTCGGTCCAGTCGGCGTAGAAGCGGCGCTTGGCCCGCTTCGGGGTCTCACCCTCCGGGGGCCAGTGCAGGAACCAGGTGTCCTTGATGCAGCTGTCGGGGTCGGTGCCGTTCGGCCGCACCCGGAAGACGATGGCGATCCCGGGATAGATCGGGCCGACCATGTTCGGGAAGAAGAAGACGTCGTCCGCGCTCGTCAGCTGGTCGTCGGCGAACTCCTCGACCGCGACGCCACGCGCCTCGAGCAGCGTGCGCCGGCCCTGCTGGTAGCGGCTCAGCATCGCGTCGCCGTCCGCGCCCGAGGCGCGGATCTCCTCGACCAGCGCACCCTCGTCCTTGTAGAAGAGCCCGCCCAG
>DATDIE010000150.1:0-2236 GCA_036521235.1 Acidimicrobiales bacterium
CGGCGTATGTACCAGTTGTCGAGGGCGTCGAGGAATGCCTCGACCGCCGCGCACGCCCGCGAGAGGTCGTAGGTATCCAGCGCGGCGCCCGCGTCGACCACCAGGGCGCTGGCCTTGGCCAGGATGTAGCGGTCGAGCACGCCGGGCGCCGCGCCCGGACTCGCCGCCCCGCCCGCCCCGTTCGCCGCCTCTGCCGTCCGCCAGTTGCGGGTCAGATCCGCCCGGCGGCCGTCGGCGTTGGCGTAGAGGGTGAAGAAGTACCAGGCGTTCCACAGGGGAAGGAGCGCCTGACGCACCGCCGAGCGAATCCCCTGCTCGTCGACGATCAGGTCCCCGCCGCGCACGATCGAGGACGACATGAAGAACCAGCGCATGGCGTCGGCGCCGTAGACGTCGAACATGGCGTCGGGATCGGGGAAGTTGCGCAGCCGCTTCGACATCTTGCGGCCGTCGTCGCCCAGCACGACGCCGTGGGCGATGCACGTCGAGAAGGCCGGCCGGTCGAACAGGGCGGTCGCCATCACGTGCAGGTTGTAGAACCACGCCCGCGACTGGTTGACGTACTCCACGATGAAGTCGCCCGGGAAGTGGTGCTCGAACCAGTCCTGGTTCTCGAACGGGTAGTGGACCTGGGCGAAAGGCATGGAACCGGATTCGAACCAGCAGTCGAGCACGTCGCTGGTCCGCCGCATCGTCGACCGACCGGTGGGGTCGTCGGGGTTCGGTCGCGTGAGCTCGTCGATGGCCGGGCGGTGCAGGTCGAGGGGGCGGACGCCGAAGTCGGCCTCCAACTCCTCCACGCTGCCGTACACGTCGATGCGGGGGTAGCGCGGATCGTCGGAGCGCCACACCGGGATCGGCGCGCCCCAGAAGCGGTTGCGGGAGATCGACCAGTCCCGCGCTCCTTCCAGCCATTTGCCGAAGGCGCCGTCGCGCACGTGGGCGGGGACCCAGGTGATCTGTTGGTTGTTGGCCAGCAGCCGGTCACGGATCTTGGTCACCTCGACGAACCACGAGGTCACGGCCCGGTACACCAGCGGGGTATCTGTGCGCCAGCAGTGCGGGTAGGGGTGCACGTACGAATCGACCCGCACCACCGCACCCGCGGCGCGCAGGGCCCGGATCACCGGCTGGTTGGCTTCGAACACCTGGAGGCCCTCGAAGTCGGGAACCTCGGCGGTGAAGCGGGTGCGGCTGTCGACGGGGCAGACGACCTCGATCCCGTAGGCCGCACATGTCGCTTGGTCCTCCTCGCCGAAGCCCGGCGCCAGATGGACGATTCCCGTGCCTTCATCGGTGGCGATGAAGTCGGCGGGCAGGATCCGGAAGGCGCCGGAGGTCGAGGCGAAGTAGTCGAACAGCGGTCGGTACGAGCGGCCGACGAGCTCGTCGCCGCGCACGGTGCCCACCCGGGTGGCCTCGGACAGCTCGCTCTCGTAGCTGGCCAGGGTCTCCTCGCCGAGCACCACCCGCTGGCCTCCAGGCAGGTCCACCACGGCGTACTCAAGGGTCGGACCGACGGCGACGGCGAGGTTCGAGGGCAACGTCCACGGGGTGGTGGTCCACACCCAGAGTTGCAGCGGGCCGGCGACGAGCGGGGGCGCGGCCGGGTCGGGCTCGAGGGTGAAGGCCACGGTCAAGGCCGGATCCTGGCGGTCGCGGTAGGCGTCGTCCTGGCGGGTCTCGGCGTTGGACAGCGGGGTCTCGCACTCCCAGCAGTAGGGGAGCACCCGGTAGGCCTCGTAGAGCAGGCTCCGGTCCCACAGCTGCTTGAACGCCCACATGACGCTCTCCATGTAGGAGGGGTCCATGGTCTTGTAGTCGTTCTCGAAGTCCACCCAGCGCGCCTGGCGGGTGACGTAGCGGCGCCACTCCTCGGTGTAGCGCAGGACCGACCGGCGGCAGAAGTCGTTGAAGCGGTCGATGCCGTACTCGGTGATCGGCCCCCGGCCCGAGACGCCGAGCTCCCGCTCGGCGTCGATCTCGGCGGGGAGGCCGTGGCAGTCCCAGCCGAACCGGCGCTCGACCCGCCGGCCGCGCATCGTCTGGTAGCGCGGGACGACGTCCTTGACGAAGCCGGTCAGCAAGTGCCCGTAGTGGGGGAGGCCGTTGGCGAACGGCGGGCCGTCGTAGAAGACGTACTCGTTGCTGCCTCCGTCACCGGCGGGGCGGGCGGCGACCGACGCGGCGAAGGTCCCGTCGGCGGCCCACGACGCCAGCACCGCTTCTTCGATGG